>CAXBKL010000026.1:0-34927 GCA_963976125.1 uncultured Sulfitobacter sp.
AGAACCTGGTGGTGGATCGGCACATAAAGCGCTTCTTCCTGCACAACAGTCCAGATCTCGTTGATCATCATGTTACGCTTTTCCAGATCGGTTTCAGAAGCGAGCGCTTCGATCTTGGCGTCCAGCGCGTCGTCACCAAAGCGGGTGCCGTTCCACGAGCCGTATTTCTCATCCCGACCATGAACCAGGAAGTTGAAGATATATTCCGAATCGTAGGTCGGCACACCCCAGCCCAGCATGTAGAAATCCGTCTCAAGCGTGTTGATGAGCGGAAAGTGCTGTGCCTTTGGCTTGGCATCGAGGTTCACGGTCACGCCGATCTGCGCGTACATGCCCACGGCAGCCTGACAGATCGCCTCATCGTTGATGTAGCGGTCATTGGGGCAATCAAGCTGGATCGAGAAGCCCTCGCCGTACCCGGCCTCTGCCATCAGCGCCTTGGCCGCCTCAATATCGGTTTTCGACGAGCTGTCCATTGCGTCGTTCCAGCCGTTGACGAAAGGCGGCGCGATCATGCCCGCAGGGGCGGATTGGCCGCGCATCACGACCTGTTTGATCGCATCGCGGTTGATCGCCATGTTCATCGCCTGGCGCACACGCACATCGGCAAAGGGATTCTTGCCATCCACGTTGTCGTTCTTGAGATCGGCATCGCCGGAGTTCATGCCAAAGAAGATCACCCGGTTCTGCGGTGCGGTGCGCACATCAAGCCCGTCGGTCCCTGACACACGCGCCAGATCCTGCACCGGCACGTCCTGAATGAAGTCAACCTCGCCTGACAGCAGGGCCGCCACACGGGTCGCCGCGTTCTGGATCGGCGTATAGACGATCTCGGTCACTTCGAGAGGGAATTCGCCTGTGCCCCAGTAGTTTTCATTGATCGCCAGAACCGTTTTCACATCCGGTTCGCGGGATATGAGCTTGTAGGGTCCGGTGCCATTGGCGTTCTTGGCGGCAAAGGTGTCTTCACCGCCTTCATAGTCCTGTACCTTGACGGCATTGTTTGCCTCGGCCCATGCCTGATCCATGATGAAAAGGTTGGTCAGGTTGTTGGGCATGATAGGGTTTGGACCGTTTGTTTCGATCTCGACCGTCATGGGATCGGCTGCGCGCACCTCTTTGACCGAGGCGAGCAGTTCCTTGTAATCGCTGTCTTCGGTCATGGCGCGGTCAAGGCTGAATTTTACATCGGAGGCATCAAACGCCGAGCCGTCGTGAAAGGTAACGCCCGAGCGCAGCTTGAACACCCAGACATTCGGGTTGGATTCGGACGGACCCCATTCGGTTGCCAGTGCAGGCACGATGGCACCTGCCATGTCGCGCATCACCAGTGGTTCCATGATCTGATGGGCAAGGGCGGAGGTCGGTCCTTCGTTCTGTGCGTGGGGGTCAAGTGTGAGGGCGTCACCCGCGCGTGCCCAGCGGATTGTTTCGGCATTGGCCAGGGCTGTTGTGGACAGCAGCACGGCGGCCGATAGCAAGGTTGTGGATTTTTTCACGTCATCATCTCCCTTATTATTTCTACCACGCAGTCTTTTCCAAGGGCGCCGAATGCGCAAGGAGTTATTTTGAACCTGAATAAAATCGGGAAATGGCGGGGGTGCGTGCCTGCACCCGGCACCATGTCTTACAAAATGGTCGCGCGAAATCACGCACCCGAACCCTCAATACCATCAAGCGCCGAAATAGCTCTTGGCCAGTTGATCGTCCTTTGCCAGGTCATCCGCCGTTCCGGTTGCCGTCACGTGGCCGCCTTCCAGCACATAGAGCCGGTTCGCCAGGGACAGTGCGAAATTGGCGTTTTGTTCGGTGACGATCACAGTCAGGCCCAATTCGGCCGACAGCCGCTTCAATACCTCGGCAATTTCGGCACATACCTTGGGGGCCAGTCCGATTGTGGGTTCATCCACAAGCAGCACTGTGGGGGAGGTCATCAGGGCACGACCCAGTGATACCATTTGGCGTTCGCCGCCCGATTGGGTCGAGGTTTCCTGATGCTCCCGCTCTGCCAGTCGCGGAAACAGACGGTGCACGGCATCCATGTTCCTGTCGATGTCGTCGCGGGCGGTGTAGGCACCGACCAACAGATTGTCGCGCACGGTCATGTGCGGGAACAGGTTGAACCGTTCAGGCGCATATCCGATGCCGCGCCGCACCATATCCGCAGGTTTGCGGCCCGTGATGTCCTCGCCGTTCAGGCGGATGGTGCCGGTGGTCTTGACCAGCCCCATAATACAGTCGAGCAAGGTCGATTTACCGGCGCCGTTGGCCCCGACAATGGCAATGGTTTCGCCCGGCTCCACATGCAGGCTGACGTCCGAAAGGGCCTGTGCCTTGCCGTAGAACGCGCATAGCTGTTCAACTTCGATCATCGGCATGTCACGCCTCCCCCAGGTAGGATGCGCGCACGTCAGCATTGGCCAGCACATCCTTGAAGCTGCCCTGTGCAAGCAAGGTGCCCCGTTCGATGGCGATAGCCCGGTCTATCAACGGCTCCATTGCGGGCAAATCGTGGCTGACCATAAGAAAGGTAAACCCACGCCCGCGCAAATCCTGGATCAATTCGGCAATCATGCCAATCTCACCCGTGGTCAGCCCGGCAAACACCTCGTCCAGCAGCAACACCCTGGCCCCGGTCGCCAATGTGCGGGCAAACTCCAGCTTGCGCAGGTCGCCCATGGCCAGTTCGGACGCGGGGCGGTCCAGATCAGCGGGGACAAACCCGACAGATTGGGCAATCTCGGTTTCACGGGCATGATCCACCACACCAAAAATCATTGACCGCAAGCTATCGGGCATCAGCCCGACGCGAATGTTCTCGCGCACGCTCAGCTCGGCAAAAGGGCGCGGCACCTGATAGGTGCGGCTGATGCCCCGCGCGATACGCTCTGGGGTGGAAAGCGCCGAAATCTCCTGTCCCTGAAAGGTGATCGTGCCGGAGGTCTGGCGCAATTCGCCCATGATCTGACTGAACACCGTGGTCTTACCTGCCCCATTCGGTCCGATCAGGCCGAGCGATTCCCCCTGTGCCAGATCAAAGCTGAGGTTGTTCGTGGCCGTCAGCCCGCCAAAGCGTTTCACGAGGTTGCGGATTTCCAGCGCGTTGGTCATTGCCGCGCCCCCCGCACCCTGACCCATCCACTTTCGACAATCGCCATGATGCCGCGTGGCTGATACATGTAAATCAGCAGCGCGATGGCCCCATAAACAAAAAACCGTTCTTGCCCCGGCAGGAAAGGGCGCAGCCATTCCAGCAGGAACACCATGAAGAACGCGCCGATGATCGGGCCAAGGATGGTGCCGGCGCCACCGATCAAAACGGCAACAATGATCTGGAACAGGACGTTGATGTCAAAGAACGCGCGCGGCGTGATGGTTCCAAGGTAATGCGCGTAGAATGCCCCGCCCAGCCCGGCAACAAAGGCCGACACCAGAAAGGCAAAGCTCTTGAGGCGCGTGGTCGACAGGCCCGATCCGCGCACCGATTCCTCGTTCATGCCGATGGCCCAAAGCGCGGTGCCAAGCCGTGTGCGCATCAGGAGCCAGGCGAACAACGCAACAGCAAGCATCAGGCAAACAGCGAGGTAATAGCCGTTTTCCGCACCCCGCGTCAGCGCAGGCAGGCGCGAAATACCGCGCGTACCCCCGGTCAGGTCAGGGCGCACAACCGGAACAAGCTGATACATCAGTTCCATCACCGCAAGGGTAACAAGCGCAAAGTAGCTGCCCTTGATCCGGAGCGCAGGCAGCAACACGATAAGACCCCCGACCATGGTAACCAGCACAGCGATGGGAATGGATGCCTCGACCGGGAACCCATAACGGCGGGTCAGGATTGCGGTGGTATAGGCCCCGATCCCAACAAGGAACGGATGGCCAAATGACAGGTACCCGGTGCGGCCCGACAAGATGTCCCAGGAGATTGCAAAAATCGCCAGATAGCAGGCAAAGATCATCGTGCGCAGGGTGCCGTTGCCAACAAACTGCGGCATCAGCAGCATCAGCGCGATGAAGGCTATCCAGAGGATGAAGTGATGGGGGCGCAGGTTCATTCTCCGCCCTCGACCATGTGGTTCGATTTCCCGGCAAATCGGCACGTCCGGACGCAGGCCGGACAGCTCCCCACCGCCGCCCTGGGCGGGGGTTTCAGCCCCATCCGCGATCTCGGGTTGTCCATGAATGGTGCAAGCAGGTTAAAAGGCATCGTCAATGCTCCTCCCGCCCGAACAGGCCCTGCGGGCGCAGGATCAGCACTCCGATAATCAGCAGCATCGTCACGACACCGCGCAACTCCGGCGACCATTGCGACACGAAGATCTCCATGAACCCGATGATATGCGCCACGATCAACGTCCCCATGATCGAGCCGATGCCGCCAACGATCACAATCGCAACGGAAATGATGACTGGCGCGACCCACATGCTTGGACTCAGCTGGGTATAGCTGGCAAAGAACACGCCGCCTGCCGCGCCAAGACCTCCGGAAATGGCCCAGGTGATCATGTTGATGCGATCCGGGTCCACGCCGGAAATGGCCGCGCCTTTGGGGTCCATCGACACGGCCTGCATCGCGCGGCCTGTGTGGGTGCCGCGCACAAAGGCATAGAGGGAAAGGATGATGATCCAGCTCATCACGGTGGCGGCAAGGATGTTATAAGTGACCTGTGCGCCACTCCAGGTCACGACGCCGGGAATGATCGGCAGCAGGATTTTTGACGCATCCCCAAAGAGCAGGACCACTACTGACTGCATGACCACCGCAAGGATCAGCGTCGAAATTTCCACCGCGACGGCATCGCCCTTCAACGGCTTCACGATCAGTCGATGCTTGAGCAGCCCCATGAAGGCGCCAACAGCCACGGCACCGACAAAACCGATGATCTTGGGCATGCCCAACTGTTGTGACAGCCAGAAATAGATGTAGCCGCCAACCATGATATATGCGCCATAGGCAAGGTTCAGCGTGCGTCCGATCGAGAAGATGAGCATGAACCCCATCGCAATCAGTGCGTAAAGGCCGCTGAGCAACAGCCCCTGAATGATGATCTGCAACATGAAATGCGTGCCTGCGGTTGGGAAGGCTGCCGTCCACCCCGGACTTGACCCGAAGTCTCGACTGGCAAAAAGAGACCCCGGGGCTAAACCCGGAGTCTGTCGATTACTACTTCACCCAGCTTGGCACTTCAAACTCGGTATTGGCATATTCAAACGGATAGACCACGCCGACACTGCCGTCTTCCTTCCACTGGATAACCACCATGGAGGGCTGCGCATCCTCATAGGGCGCCGTCAGGTCGAACCGCGCGTTCTGGGGATAAGTCCGGCCTGTGACTTCCTCGGTCTCGCCGTGCTGCCAGAACCCGTAGCGCAGCCACAGCTTGTCGTCCTTCATCAGCTTCAGGTCTTGCTTGAGCATCGCCGCGTTCCACGCTTTGACATCGCCAAAGCCGCCCGCTTCGGTTGCCGCTGCCATCGCCTGCTTCAGGCCGTGATAGGCGTTGAAGCCGTTAAAGTGCGGGATGACGGGACGGCTGTCATACTTGGCCTGATAGTCGGCGACAAATTGTGCGCTGACCGGGTCCAGTTCAAACCCCACGGAAGGTATCGGCGATAGGGTCGAAATGCCGCCGCCCGCTCCGCCAGTGTCCTCCCAATACTCCATACCCAGCGCAGAGACATTCACGCCTGTCATTGCCATAGGCACCTGCAACTTCACGTATTGCGACGAAATCACCTGCGAATTCACCGATGACACCTGATAGATGAAATCCGCGCCTGACGCCTGCGCCTTGGAAAAGATCGGGGCGAAATCAACGGTGCCGATGTCGTAGTTGATGATTTCCTTGACCTCGATTCCCGCCACAGGGCCGAGCGCATCCGTCACCAACCCGGTGATTGCTTCACCAAATGCGGTGTCTTCCGCCAGAATCACAACCGATTCCCAGCCCATCTTGGCCTTGAGCACATCCGCGCCAAAATTGATATAGAGCGTCGCCAGCGCTTCGTCGCTTGCGATGTTCATGAAATAGGGCGCCATCAGATCAGGGTCTTCGACAACCATGTCGATGATGCCGATGTAGGACGTCCATGTGTCCAGCGTGGGGATTTGAAACTCCTGCATCCGGGGCAGCCAGCCAAGGCTCACATCGTCGATGGAGCCGGAGATGATGAAATCCACCTCTTCGGTTTCGGCCAGATATTCATAGGCTTTCACACCTTCGGTCACGTCCTCGCCGGTGTCGGCGCTGACCATGACAATCTTTTCACCCATCACACCACCGGCGGCGTTCAGTTCCTCGATTGCCATTTCCGCACCGCGCAGGGTGCTCAGACCGGTATCGGAACTCAATGAGCCAATAAAGCCGACCTTGATGTCTGCAATAGCGGTGCTCGCCAGCAGTGTTGCCGCCACGGTGGTGGCCACTCCGAATCTTAATGTCATGTGTTTCTCCCTTGCTGTTGTCGCCGCCCCGATTGATCAGGGTCTACTGTATTCTGTATACAGTACACGGCTGCGAGACTCGATCAACGGTTTTTTGGTCGTCTTACGGCGCATTTTTCCTGCGTCACCGCAGATCGGCGATCGCGTGGCAATGTCTTTCGTCGAACAGAAATACCTGATCGGGGTTCAGCATCTGAGGCGCGTTGTCGATATACCAGCGTGCTGCCTCGGCATTGTTCAGGGCCAATAACCCCAAAACATCGCGCGCCTTGGTTGGATAGCCACGCCGCTCCGTGACGCCCGATTGTCGCTGCGCCATTATCCGCGACACCGGGCCAGTCGTGGCCGCGGCGGATTGGGTCGGCATGGAGACGGGCGCGCCCTGCAACGCCTTGAACTGCACCCCGACCCATGCATCGCGGACCCATTGGGGTGAGGCACCTTCCGGCGCTGAGACAACTTCAAACAACATGGGATCACCGTAGCGGGTGCTTGATCGGCACTGCAACGTATTTCAGCCCGACGCGACCTGCGCATCGGCATCGTGGATCACTGCGTCGACGTCGATTTCAACCACCAGCCCCGGTTGGGTCAGCCCCGCCTGCACCGCTGTCAGCACCGGATCAATGCCTTTGAAAGCCTCACCGTGGGCCTTTATGAACCCGCCCGCATGGGACATGTCGGTCAGATAGACCCGCACCCGTGCCACGTGCCGCATCTCTGCACCGACTTCTTTCAGGAATTCTTCGGTACGGGACAGGATGTATTTCGTCTGGGCATAGGCATCATGGGGGGCGTGTATCTTGCCGGATGGCTCAATTGCGGTGGTGCCTGCGGTATAGGCAAACGGGCCAATGCGCTTGGCGCGGGCATAGCTGCCGATGTCCTCGAAACGCCCGCCCGCCTTGTGAATCTCAACAGTCATTCCCGGCCCACCCCGCCTGGGGCCTGACCCGGTGCCTTGCCATTACAGGGACTGCCATGTGCGGCGTACCCCCGGATCAGGTCCGTGGCGGGTGCGGTGGTTCTATTCATCACAGCCCCAACCGCGCACGGATTGCCTCTGCGGCCGCCACCAGCGCGGCCTGTTCCTCATCCGTGATCCGCAGTTCTTCAACCTTGACCAAACCGCCCTGCCCCAGATGCGCAGGGACGCCCAGAACCACGCCATCAATGCCGTATTCACCGTTCAACATCACCGACACCGGAACCGGCCCGCTGCGCGCCCCGCGCATGTGGTCGATCAATTCGATCGACGCATGGGCAGGCGCAATCGTCGCTGACCCGGATTTCTTGAGCGCCACAACCTGCCCGCCCCCGGTAATGGCGTCCTGCACACAGGCATCAATCTGCGTCTGGGAAAGAAACACGCCCAAAGGCCGTCCCTTGATTGTGGCTCGCGACGGGATCGGGGCCATTTCCTCGCCGTGCGAACCCAGTGTAATCGCCTCTATATCTGCGGGGCTGACTCCGGCGGCCAGAGCCAGCGCGTGGCGAAAACGACTGCTGTCCAATGTGCCCGCCATGCCCAGCACCCTTTCGCGCGGAAAGCCGGTGGCACGCAGCATCTCAACAGTCATTTCATCCAACGGATTTGTGACCACGATCACGACCGCATTGGGCGCCCCGGACCGGATCGCTTCACCCGCTTGCCGGATCACACGTGCATTCACGTCGATCAGATCGGCACGGGTCATGCCGGGGCTGCGCGCACGCCCGGCGGTGACAACGACCACGTCCGCACCCGCAACCAAATCCAGCGTCTCGCCACCACTGCAACGAACCGATGCACCGGTGATCCCGGAGGTATGGTTCAGATCAAGCGCCGTTGCCGCCGCCATACCCGGTGCAATGTCGATCAAGGCTATTTCCCGGACCATGTCGGCCTGTGCCGCCAAATGCGCTATGTTGCCACCTACACCGCCTGCACCAATCAACGCCAGCTTGCCCAAACGCTGCGCCTTGCGGGGCGCCCGGCTCGGCGCTTGCCACTTGGGCGCGCGACGATAGAGAGATCGTCGCATCGACGTGGCCCCATCGGTCCGGACCGGGGCCGGCATTTCAACAGGCCCATCTACCAACCGCAGGCCCAGCCGCTCTGCGGTTTCCCGCGCCAGCGCGGTGACAATATCTCCTGGCATCACCTCGACAATCAGGCGGCCGCGCCTGCGCGCATCCTCAACGGCTTCCGCCCCGATGACACGCGGCGCGCTCATGCTTCTTTACCGTCCACTGCCTCGATCGCGCTGATTGCCGCCTCAACACCTGCTTTCACGGAGTTCTCAGAACCGGAAATGAACAGGCGCCCGAAACGGCCCACCGCGCGGACCTCGACCATGTCGATCTCTGCTGCCTTCTCTGCCTCATTTGCGGCGATTGAAATATAGGCTGCCGGCGCACATTCGATGATCCCCAGCGTCTGGCCGGGGACCAACAAAGACCCCTTGCGCCACTTGTTCAACAATTGCGCCTGGTAAGGCTCGACAGAGGTGATGATCTGGGTATTTGTGATCGCAGGCTTGAGCCGGTCAGACATCGACGCACCCAGCTCGGACAACATCGCATCCCGCGCCGCCGACACTTCGGCATTTGACGGAGAGCGCAGGATAAAAAAGCCAAACTCGCGTTCAACCATCTGGGTCGTCGCCTCGACGCTCGACGCCTTCAGCGCCCGGTCAATAAGCGAGAAAACCCCGTTGCCCGGAGCAAATTCCCCAATCAACACGGTGTCACCGGACAGCGGCACAGAGCCTTGCACCGTGGCCCCGTTATAGGCCGCAAACTTCGGTTGCAGGTTGTCGATCTGCATCAGGGCGCGGATGGTGATGTCTGACATTTTATCTGGTCTCCGTCGCGTCCCGGACCTGATCCGGGACCTCTTGGTTAAATGGCTCAGGGCGGCAGTTCAGGACCGGGGCCTGCGTTGCAAGTTGCCCGGCTCCGGCGAGACTCCGGGGCTGCGGCGCATCCTGTATCACGCCCCGTACTCTGTATAAATGTCCCGCCAGGGCCTGCTCTCATAGGCGACCCGCTTGATATTGATCAGGTGCAACGCGGTGACATTGTCGCTGGTGATCGACCCTGACCAGGTGCCGGTGCCCAGCATGAAAGAAGGCTCCAGATCGGTGGAATACCCCATGCCGCCCATGATTGCGGGCGTGTTGACCAACACGCGCCCTGTGGGGATTGTTGCAAATTTGGCAACAATCTCTGGGTCGTCGCAGTGCAGGACCGATGAATGCCCCCAACCCTCGAACCGCGCAATCTGCTGGCTGAGTTCCAGACCATGTTCACTGCTCTTTGCCGTATAAAACGCCAGTACCGGGTTCAGCTTTTCCGCCGACAACGGTCGGTGCCAGCCGATCTCGGTCTCTTCGGACACCAGACAACGGGTGCGCGGCGGGATCGAAAACTGCGCGGCATCGGCCAGCGCCTGCGGCGATTGCCCCACACGTTCGGCATTCATCATCTGCTTGCCGGTGAAAATGACCTTTGCCAACCGGTCCGCTTCTGCCGGGGTGCAAAAATAGGCACCTTTCAACTTCATCTCGTGGCGCAGGTCGCGCGCAATTTCAGGATCGGCAATCACCGCCTGCTCGGACACGCAAGCAGTGCCGTAGTCGAAACATTTTGACGTTACGATCATCTCCGCCACTTCGGCCAGATCCTGCTTCTTTGACTTGTGGACATAGCAGGGCACGTTGCCCGCCCCAACGGCGAGCGTGGGCTTGCCCGATGAATAGGCCGCCTTGACCATTGCGGGGCCGCCCGTTGCCATCACGACCGAGGTGCGGCGGTGTTTCATCAATTCGGCGGTGCCCTGAATGGTGACCTGATCCATACACTGGATCAGCCCCTTGGGTGCGCCCATCTGTTCAGCCACCCGCGCCATGATCGCAACCGTTTCCATGCCACATTTGACACCGCGCGGGTGCGGCGCGCAGACAATTGCGTTACCTGCTTTCACCGCGCTCAAGACCTTGTAGATAATCGTTGATGTCGGGTTCGTGACCGGGATCAGCGCCGCGACCACGCCCATCGGTTCGCCAAAGGCCGCGATCTTGGTCGCATCATCGCGCCACAGGATCCCCAGCGTCGTGATGTCGCGCAGGTATTCGGCCACGGACAGCGAATTGAACAGGTTCTTGACCCGCTTGTCGGGCACATTGCCATAGCCGGTTTCGTCGACCGCCAACACGCCCAGCCGCTCGGCTTCGGGTTCAATCGCGCGGGCCATTGCGTCAACAATTGCGTCCACATGGGCGGGGTCGGTCCCCAAAAAGGCTCTGTAGGCGTCAAATGCCCGGTCTGCCATGCGGCGCGCGGCGGCAATGGATTTAAGGTCTGCGTCCATCAGCGGCCTCCCGGCGTCAGCGCATCAAAGGTGCGGCGCGCGTCATCAAGTGTGTCTGCGGTAATGCCCATTGTCTCCAGTCGGCGGCCCGCTGCGGCCACATCCGCGTCCAGAATGGCCCCGGTCAGGGAAATCATCGCCTGCGTCTGCGGCACGCCAACACCTGCCAGACCAGCGGCAGAGCAGAGCGGCACAAGCGATCCGATCACACCATCCCGCAACAACACCCGCGCCGCTTCGCGGTCAGGGATTGGCCGGGCATCCGGCCCCTTGTCCGCGCCGATGTATCGCGCAATCCAATCGACGGTATCGGGCAGGCCGCGAATGCCAAAGGCACGGGCAACAGCCTTGCGCTCTTCGGTCAGCATGGTGATGATCCGCATCTGATCCGGGCCGATCAGAGTGGCAAAGGTTTCGTTTTCGGGCAATGGCACGCCCCCCATCGGCACCGCGATGCCGCCAGAGGCCAATCCCGCGCCGCCCATCACCAGCGCCGGAATTTCCACCGCGGCGGACAGATCGGCAAAGCCGGACGCCAGTACCGATTCCACTTCTTCAAGGTTGGGCAGGACATGGCGCAGCCCGGCCATCGCGTCACTGCGCCCGCGCGGCAGCGTCGTTGCCGCAACCATACCCCGTTGCGAGAGCGTCAGAGTTGCCCCCTCTGCACGGTACCAATAGGGCAATCCTTGCGTCTCGACCAATGTCACATCCGCGGTGCAGCCACCCAGGCGGAGCATCCAGGCTACCTCGACCGCGCCAAGGCTGCGGCCGGGAGCCAATACCAGCACCTGACCATCGGCCAGATGATCGGCCAGCACCATGGCATAGGTGCGCTGCTTGTGAATGGGACCGGTGAGGAATATCGCCTCGGCGCCACCAACGGCGGTATCCAGTTCTGCCGTCAAGGCAACTGATGCAGGGCCACCGTCGACCTGATAGGTACCCACCGGACCTTCACCGCGCAAAGCGATGCCAGAGGACGCACGCAGCAACTCCAACTCTTTCCCGTAGGCGGAAAAAAGCGTTACTTCACACCCTTCGGAGAGCGATAGCGCCGCGATCAGGCGGGCGTCCGCACCACCCCCCAGCACCGCAATCCGGTTGAATCGGGGGGCGTCGGGGGGCGCGGAGGACCGGCTGCGAGACGCAGCGCGCGCGAAGTCTTCGAAATCGGCAGCCATGGGGAAACCTCAGGTTATTGGTTACGCCGACGAACCAGCGCCAAGGCTGTCGATGATCGCCTCCAGCTCATCATGGGGCCGTGCAATCACATGCACGGACACGACATCGCCAACCTTGTTGGCTGCTGTGGCGCCTGCATCTGTTGCCGCCTTGACGGCACCAACTTCGCCCCGCACGAGGGTTGTCACCAATCCGCCGCCTGCCTTGGTCTGGCCGACAATGGTGACGCTGGCCGCCTTGACCATCGCATCCGCTGCCTCAATCGCGCCGACAAGGCCGCGTGTTTCGATCATGCCAAGGGCCATTTGACCCGGTGTTGGTGATTTCGCCATGGGGAGTTCCTCCGTTAGGTGTTCAATAGGGAAAGTAAGAAAGGGTTAGAGGCTGATGCGGTCGACAACCGCGATGATGGCAAGGTCCACAGGGGCCATTGACAGATCCGGCACCATACGCGCCGCTGAGCCCTGGGTCAGCAACACCATGTCACCGACGCCCGCGCCGGCGGTATCAACGGCAACGGCGCCGGGGGTCTGAATGTCGCCTGTGGCGTCCACCACATCAACAATCAGCAGCTTGCGGCCCGTCAGGCTGTCAGGCTTCACTGTGGCGGTTACGGTGCCGGTAACCTTGCCGATCAACATCTCAAAGCGTCCTCAGATAGCGGTCGGTTTCGACGGGCGTGACCTGTTCCTGAAAGAACCCCTGTTCGCGCTCAGCCATCTGGCAATAGAGCTCCCACATGGTTTCACCCATCACGTCCTTCATCCAATCGGACCCGCGCGCCAACTCGATGGCGGTACCCAGATCGGTGGGGATCGCTTCGCCGTGAAACTCTTCGTAGGCGTTGCCCAATGTCGGCTCTGTTGGCGTCATGCTCTGCTCGATCCCGTCAAGACCGGCGGCCAGATCGGTCGCCATCAGCAGATAGGGATTTGCGTCCGCGCCCGCGTCTCGTTTTTCGACCCTGACCGCGCTGTCAGAGCCTTCTATGACACGCAGACCGACAGTTCGGTTATCATACCCCCAAGAGGTGTTGATGGGGCAGAACGTATAGGGCTGCCGACGGCGGAATCCGTTGGGTGTGGGGGATCCACACAGCGCCGTTTCCGCCATCCGGTTTTGCAGGCCGGCGGTAAAGTTCTTGCCCAGATCGTTCAGCTTCCCGCCATCGGCAAAGGCGTTCTTGCCGTCTTTCCACAGCGAATAGTGGACGTGAAACCCGTTACCCGACTGTTCAAGAAACGGCTTGGGCATGAAGGTTGCCAGATAGCCGTGAGCGATACCCAGCTGGCGCACCAGCGACTTGAACAGAACCACGCGGTCGGCCGACAACAGCGCGTCGTCGTAGCGGATGTTTACCTCGACCTGACCAGCCGCATATTCAGGATTTGATTGTTCAATCGGAATGCCGCATTCGTTGATCTGGCGGCGGATCGGTCCAACGATATGTTCCATGCGGGCGGCACGACCCAGCCCGTACACCTGAATGCCTTGATCGCGGGGCAGCCCGGTTTCCGGGTCCAGCAGGTAAAATTCAAGTTCCGCCCCTGTGGACACATCGAATCCCATCGCCCTGGCGCGGTCGACTTGTCTTATCAGCGCCTGACGCGGATCAATCGGGATCGGCTTGTGATCCATGCCTTCGGCGCGGGCAAAACACACGGCGACACCCTCCTCCCACGGCACGGCGACGGGTTTGGTCAACGGGAACATGTGCATGTCCGGATAGCCGTTGTCGAAATTGACATAGGGCGTGTCCCAGACATCGCAATTGGAATCGATGGCGAACATCGCGATCGACAGCGCGTTGCCCTGTTTGCAAATCGTTTCCCAATGGGAGGCCGGGATGCGTTTACCGCGCATGATCCCGTTCAGATCTCCAAGGCCCAAAATGACCGTATGCGTGCCTTCGGGAAGGCTAAAGTCCGTGTTCATCTCGTCACTCTCCCTGTCGAGAATCTGATTGTTTTTATATGTATTCTGTATACAGTATTCATGAATGCAGTGATCTGACAAGGAAAAATGGGCGGATGGCACGAAATTCTTGTGTGGTGGTGGGCGGCGGAATTGCTGGGGTGATGGCCGCGCTGCACCTGCAACGTCGCGGCGAACATGTCACATTGATTGATCGGTGGGAGCCGGGCCATTCCCGCGCCGCCTCCACGGACTACAATCGGGTGATCCGTGCGATTTCGGGCCGGGACGAATTTTACACCAAATGGGCGCGGGACAGTCGCGCGCGCTGGCTGGAGCTTCAGGCCGAAAGCGGTCAGAATCTGATGTACGAATGCGGCGCGCTGATCCTGGCGACCGAAGGCCATTGCGATTGGGAGGATACCACCGCCGATACCTTTGATAAGGTTGGTGTTCCCTATTACAAATTCTCGCCAGAGGACGTGCGCGCAAGATTTCCGCAGTTCAAGGTGGACGAGATCAAATACGCCCTGTTTGAGCCTGAAGCGGGCCTGTTGATGGCGCATCGCTGTGTGCTGACGGCGCTTAAATTGTTTCGGAACGCGGGTGGGATCGTCAAGCGCGGCACCGTCACCACCGACGCTCGGGAACGTCCGCTGCTGGATGGGAACCCGATCCACGCGGACCTGATCGTGATGGCAACCGGGGCGTGGATGGCAGACATGTTCCCACGCACGATCAAACCTATCTCTACGGTGATGGGGATCAACGTGCTATACACCTCGACTCCCGATGGGTCAGACGCTTTTGACATGGAAAACATGCCCTGCTGGATCGACCATGGGCAAGGCAGCTTTGGCATCCCGTCCTCCGAAGGGTCGGGCGTCAAGGCTGCGGTGGTGATCCCGAATGTGCCGATTGATCTGGATAACGATGAACGGCTGATCGAAAAGGCATCGCTGGCCAAGACCCGGCAATATATCCGCCACCGCCTGCCCGGTCTTGAGGGTCAGCGGGTGGTGGATTCAAAGTTCAATCAGGTGATTCTGACCCCCGACACGCATTTCATCGTGGACTGGCACCCCGAACATGAAAATGTGCTCTTTGCTGGGGGGTGTTCGGGGCATCTGTTCAAACATGCGCCGGTATTTGGTGATTTTGTCGCCGGTGTCGGCGTCAAGGACTACGGCACCGCCGACCGGTTCAAAATCGCCGGTCGTCGCAAGCTGTCCCCCAAGGAAAGCCCCTCAGGTCGGTGACATATCCGCGTAGGTGGACGCGTTGGGGCAGCGTTCCGTATTGAAATCGACGCCCAGGTCAATTGCGTTCTGACAGGCCGTGGCGCTTTGGCAATGCCCACAGGTTTCTGCCAGTTCAAGCGCCAAACCACGGTCCGCGTCGATCATTTCAGGCGTGACACCAAAACGCGCCGCCAGCACTTCCATCCGCGCGCGTGTGCCGTCCTTGCTGGTTATCAGACGGCGATAATCCGCGCGGCTAAGCCCCATGTCGGATAGTTCAAGGTCGGTCGGCGTGCGCTCACGTCCGCTAAAGAAGTCTTTTACCAATGTGACGATAGACATTTCATACTCCTCCGATTCTATCAGAGTAGGAGCAAGACCGGGGTGCTGTCCTTGATCTAGATCAGGTTTGGCCTGTCAGACCAGTTCGCTGCAATGGGCGAAACCGATACCGCTCCCGGAGATCAGGATCCCTGCCCGTTCTGGCTTGCGCGAAAAAAATCGCCCACCTGCCGCGCAAAAAGGTCTGCGGACACCTGGCTTTTGTCAAACTGCGCCACAGCCGCATCCGTCACATCGTCGGGCAGCACCTCACCCCGGCCGCGCCGCAGGAAGGTAGCAACATAGTCCGCCGAATATTCCGGGTGGAACTGTACCGACATCGCCGGGAAATCATAGGCAAGTGCGGCAACCGGGCAATAGTCCGCCTTGCCGATAACGGTTGCACCGGGCGGCACCTGGGTCACTTGATCCTGATGCCAGACATGGCCGGTGACCATCTTGCCGTCCACATCGAATGACCGCACACCGATTTCCGGCGCGCCAACCTTCTCGGCCTTGCCGCCGAACACATCTGCCATGATCTGATGCCCGAAACACACCCCAAACATCGGTTTGGCTGCGGCGCGGGCCGCGATCAGCCAATCACGCAGGGGCTGCATCCATGGGGTGTCGTCATAGACCCCTTTGTCAGACCCGGAAAGGATATACCCATCATAGTCCTGCGGCGCAGGAAGCGGGTCGCCCTCAACAACATAAATCACGCTAAACGCCGCGTCTGGCAAATCGCGCTCTGCCCAAGAGGCGAGCAAGTCACCGAATTTTGCCTGATCGTGCTGATATTCAGACAACCACACACACAGGTCGAGGATGGCGATCCTCACCAGTCGTAGGCGCGGTCAATGCCGGCCATTTTGACACCTGTAAACGCGGATGCCTGAAAGCTGAGCGCGCGCAGATCTTCGACTTCGAGGTTATGAACGGAGGATTTTCCACAGGCCTTTGCCAATGCTGTTATCTCCATTGTCATCGCGGTCAGATACCGCGCAACGCGTTCGGCACCGGCGGCGGGGTCCATGCGTTTTTCCAATTCGGGGTCTTGCGTGGCAATCCCGACCGGACACCGGCCCGTGTGACAGTGGTGGCAGGCACCGGGAGACGTGCCCAACGCCGCATAATCCTCCAGGTAGCGTGGCGAATTGCAGCCCATAGCGATCATCGAGGCATTACCGATCATCACCGCATCCGCGCCCAACGCGATACATTTCGCGGCATCGACGCCTGACCGGACGCCGCCAGCGGCAACCAATTGCACCTTGCCCGTCATACCGCATTCATCCAGCGCCTCACGGGCGGCCCGAATGGCCGACATCGTGGGGATGCCGGTGTGGTTGAGCAGCAGTTCGGGCGACGCCCCTGTTCCGCCCTCGGCTCCGTCAACCACAACCACATCCGCGCCCGCCTTGGCCGCCACAGCGACGTCAAACCGGGGCCGGGTTGCGCCCATCTTGATAAAGATCGGCACCTGATAGTTGGTCGCAATCCGCAGTTCTTCGATCTTGACCGCAAGGTCATCCGCGCCAAGAAAATCAGGGTGGCGAATGGTCGACCGCTGGTCCACCCCTTCGGGCAGGGTTCGCATTTTGGACACCCGTGCGGATACCTTCATCCCCAGCAACAGACCGCCAGTGCCGGGTTTTGCACCCTGCCCCACCACCAACTCCAGCGCATCCGCCCGACGCAGGTGGTCCAGATCAACGCCATAGCGCGCCGGAGACATCTGATACAGCAGCCGCGAGGACGCCGCGCGTTCCTCCTCCAGCATTCCGCCTTCGCCGGTGCAGGTCATTGTGCCCACCTTGGAGGCACCATGGCCCAGCGATGCCTTAGCCGAGGCCGACAGCGCGCCAAACGACATCGACGCGATATAGATGGGAATATCCAACTCAAGCGGCTTTTCAACCAGCCCGCGACCGCCACCCAGAATGGTTTTGGTCTCGCATTTCTCACGGTACCCTTCCAAGGGCAGGCGAGTCATTGTGGCCGGCACAAACGTCAGGTCGTCAAACGTCGGCAATTGTTTGTTGAAGGTATTGTACCCCCGCACCTGATAACGACCCAGCTGCGCCAACGCGTGTACTTCGGAAATCGCCTCGGGGGTCCAGCGGGTTGACCCGCCTTCGTCGTAGGAGGATGGCACGCCCGCCGGGCGGCCTTCGACGGCGCCCGCATCACGGAACCGGATTTCATCCTCGGATGCCATTTCAAAGGGGTATTCGTATGGGGCATCAATGCCGTTATTCTGATCTTCTGCCATTTTTCAATCCCGTCTGTGATCGGGGGTGCGCCACCGCGCTTGTCTCCCCCTCCTGTATCTTGTTGTTCAGATCATCAACCACGCACTGGCATCGCGCGCTTCGAAATACCAAAGCCGCTGGCCAGAGATCATCTTGCGCCAGTTGCGCGATGTATCCACCAGTCCCAGCGGCTCCAGAATCGCATCCACTTCGGCCACCTCCTCGGCAGTGGGATCCACCACATCTACATCGACGCCAAGGCTCTCGACCGGGCCCGCAACCCAAACTTCGCCCTCCCACAGGGCATCGGCACAAGAGTCGCCCGCCCCGCCCAGCGCAATGATCTTGCCGGAATGCGCCATGAACCCGGATTGGTAGCCAATGGTGCCTTCAACCACGATATTTCCGCCCTTCATGGCGACGCCACAGCGCGGACCGGCATCACCTTTGACATGGATGGTGCCACCGATCATCGCGGCGCCACAGGACATACCGGCACGTCCGCCAACCTCGATATGACCCTTGGCCATACCTTCGCCCGTTGCCCAGCCGCTGTTGCGTTCAATCGTGACCCGTGACCCGGTGTTCAGTCCGCCGCAATAGTAACCCACCGACCCTTCAAACGTGATGTCCGCCCCATCCGGCAAACCCACGCCGAGGTTGTGCCGCGACAGAGTATTGACCACACGAATGGGCCGGCCCGTCTTGCAGGCTTCCTGAATTTCCTCATTGATTTCGCGAATGTGGCGCTTGCCAACTTCAATGACGATTTCGCTCATGCCGCCATGCTCCGGTTGCCGACACCCCATATGCCAAACAGGCTGGGGCCGTCGTAATTGATTACATCACATTCATCGGGGAAAACGGTGCGCACAGCCTGTTCTTCGGTCGCGGCGGCCAATTCGCCCGCCTGCTCGATCACCACCAGCGGTTTCATGGCAAAGCGGTCCTTGGCGTAGCCGATGCCGTCGGGCGTGGCGATCATGAAGGTGAACACGCCGTCAATGGAATTGATGGATTTCTTGAGCGCCGCTTCCATCGTCATGCCCTGTTTCATCTGGTCCGAAACCCAGACCGCTATCAGTTCGCTATCGTTCTCGGTCAGAAAGCGGTAACCCTGACGCCGAAGGTGATCGCGCTGGGTGTAGTAATCGGTGATCTGGCCGTTATGCACAATCGCCACATCCGAAAACGGGCGCGCCCAGAAGGGGTGGGACGCATTCGGCAATACGCTTGATTCCGTAGCCAGCCGCGCATGACCCAAACCATGCGTGCCAATCATGTCGTACACTTTATGCTTTTCACCAACCTCTTCGGATCCGCCGATGTCCTTGACGATCTCAAGGGACCGCCCGCAGGACTGCACCTCGATCCTGCCGGACAATTCATCCGCGTCCGCCACCCAGGCCGCCAGATTGCGCGGATCGCTGATTTCCATGCGGAAACAATAGTGCTTGTTGTGGTCTGTCATGATGCTGGGATCGCTCAGAAAGTCGCCGCCGTGCTCTTTGAGCGTGGCGCGAAACAGATCAAGGTCGCTGTCCATCTGCGCCTTGTTGAACCCCATACCGCGCAGCACATACCCGCTGTCTATCGGAGTGCCGTATACCGCAAACCCGGTGCTGTCCGCCCCTCGATGTTCCTGCGCCGCCATCAGGGCAACCAGATCCCTGCCTACCGCGCCCGGTGCGTTCAAGATACGCCCTGCAATACCACACATGTGCTCTCTCTCCTCTTCAGGATCTCCGGTGATTTCGGATACTGTATACAGTATTCAGAACTTGGCAAGAGGCTGATTGCGTCGGCTGTATTTTTGTATACAGTGTCCAGAATACAAATCCGAGGCACCTATGGCTCTGCGCAGTATCACCACCCAAAGACGCCGTTTGGCCGATGAAGTCTATGACCAATTGGTCAAGGCGATCATGGACCGCGAGATCGGCCCGGATGACCGGCTTGTCCAGGAGAAACTGGCCGCAGAGCTGGACATCAGCCGCACGCCTGTACGCGAGGCGCTGCTGCGTCTGGAAAAGGAAGGGGTGCTGCATCTGGCCAATTCCGGCGGATTCCGGCTGGCCAAGATCAGCGAAGAAGAGACGCTGGAACTGTATCAGGCCCGCGCCGCCATCGAGGGACAGGCCGCCCGCATTCTGGCCGCACGGGGGGACGCTGGCGAATTGAACGCCCTGCGCAAGCTTATCACCGAGACCGAGACGATGGATAATCCGACGACTCGGGATTATTTCGTCGCCAACCGCACCATTCACCGCGCCTTCATGGAAGCCGCAGGGAATCGGTTTCTGCTCGAGATGTTCGACATGATCTGGGGCCGTGCGATGGCCTTTCATCTGTTTGCGGCGATTGAGAACGCCGATATATCCAAATCTCTCGGTAACCACATCGAATTGGTTGATGTCATCGCCACCGGGGATCGCGGTGCCGCCCTTGAGGCGTTTACCGACCACATTCAGGAAGGGTTTCAGCTGCATCTAACCGGGATACGCCGCAGCGCCTGATCGGGCATTTCAAAAACATCTTGACCCACCGCCGCTTTTTGGAAAAACTTTACTGATGCGTAAAGTTTTCGCGTTGGCAAGGGATCGGATCCATGATGCAGGAACGTATTGAAGGCAAATGGCTGGCTGCCTTTCGCCGGGTTTTGGCCCTGAACGGGATTGGCGAGGGCACGCAGGTGGTCCTGATTTCGGAAACCCAGTCACGGCCCGTCCTGGTGCAGCTTTGTGAACTGGCCCTGTATGATCTGGGTGCACAGTTTTGCATGATCTCCATGCCCACGCCGCCCCAGACCGCCCCCGTTCCGGTCAAGAGCACCGGCACGTCGCTTGCCATCCAGAAAAACCGCATGGCCGTCGAGGCAATGAAAATCTGCGAGGTTGTTGTGGATTGCACGGTTGAAGGCATGATCCATTCCCCCGAATGGCCGGAAATCGAGGAAGCGGGCACGAGGCTGTTGGTGATTGCCAACGAACACCCCGAAATTCTGGAGCGCACCGAACCCGCCGCCGACCTTGGCCCCAAGGTCCAGCGCGGCATCGAGTTGTTGCAGGCCGCCAGTGAAATGCGCGTGACCTCGGCGGCGGGCACCGATCTGACCATCGACCTGCGCGGCGCTCCTTGTGGTGGCACGCCTGGGTTTGGTACCCATCCCGGTGCTGTCGCCCATTGGCCCGGCGGTCTGTGCCTCGCATTTCCCGGCCCCGGAACGGTGAACGGGCGCGTCGTGATGGATGTGGGCGACATGAACCTGACGTTCAAAAGCTACCTCAGAAGCCAGATTGATTTCACGATCGAGAATGACTTTGTGACCGCGATCAAAGGCGATGGCCTCGATGCCGAGCTTTTCCGCGACTACATGGCCGCCTGGGACGACCCGCAGGCATACGGGCTGTCGCATGTCGGGTGGGGCATGAACCCCGGCGCACGCTGGGTATCTGGCGCTCTTTATGACAAGGGCGACATGCAAGCAGTGGAATTCCGCGCCTTTGCGGGCAATTTTTTATGGTCCACCGGGGCCAACCAATATGCGGGCCGATTTACCGAGGGCCACTTCGACCTGCCGATGCGCCGCTGCACCATCGCGCTGGATGGAGTCGACGTGGTTACCAACGGTGTCCTGCACCCCGATCTGACATGAAAACCCGATCAATACTCGCCCAGGGCCTGACCGCGGGCGCGATAGATCCTTTAGCCGGAGCCAATCATGAGCCATTTCCACGACTATTACGACATGACCCGCGTCCGCCCGGAAGTCGCCGCTGTCCTGCAACGGATCAACGAGCTGGGCGCTGAACGGTTTGTGCACCGCGCCAAAGGGATCGACGACGACGCCAGCTTTCCTGTCGAAAACTACAAGGACCTCGCCAAGGAAGGATTCATGACCCTGACCGTGCCAAAGGAATACGGCGGGCACGGGTTTTCGCTTGGCGAATACGCTATGGTCGGGGCAGAAATCGGCAAATATTGCGGCGCCACTGCGCTGACCTTCAACATGCACAACTCAACCATGATGTGGTCGCGGTTCATGTATGAAATGCCCCACCTGACGGATGCCGAACGCGCCGCCTTTGCCCCGCTGCGCGAACGCCAGTTCCGCCGCGCCGTGGAAGAGCAGGGCATTTATTCGCAACCGATCTCGGAAGCGGGACAGAACTGGACTTCAAGACCCGCGCAGACCCAGTGCCGCAAGGTTGAGGGCGGCTGGCGCATCACCGGGCTCAAGAAATTCGCCTCGCTTGCGGGCTATTGCGATTACTATTCCATCGTCTGCACCGAAGTGTTCGACGGGCAGGAACCACGCCACGAGGACACCATGAGCTTTGTTGTGCACAAGGACGCCGAGGGCCTGAGTGTGCAGGGCGAGTGGGATCCGCTGGGTATGCGCGGCACCAACAGCCGCGATCTGATCCTTAGGGACGTTTTTGTCACCGAAGACGACATGCTCATGCCCAAGGGGATATTCATCAAGACACTGCCCCACTGGCCGCATATGATGGCCACCCTGTCGCCGACCTATATGGGTGTGGCGCAATCGGCCTATGATTTCACCGTGCAGTACCTGCGCGGCGAAACCCCCGGTCAGCCCCCCATCGACCGGCGCATGTTCACCACCAAACGGCTTGCTGTGGGGCAGATGTATCAACGGCTTGCCGGCATTCGTGCGCTGTGGTGGCAGGCGTTCATGGAGGCGCGGGGGTTTCCGACAAAGGCGCAGGTCATGCGCATGTACGCCGCGCAATACAACGTCATGGAGGGCGCGCAGGAACTGGCGGCTCTGGCCATCCGCACCTGTGGCGGGCAGTCGATGCTGAAATCCCTGCCGCTGGAACGCATTTATCGCGACAGCCGGTGTGGCGCATTGATGCTGCCCTATACCTCTGAAATCATGGAAGATTACATGTCCGTGCTCGCGCTCTATGATCTGGACGAGTTGGACGGTGCACCGGGTGATGAAAACGGCGCGCGGACATCCTTGTGGCGCGGCGGGGGCGGCGAACAACCTTTGGCGGCGGGCTGACAATGGCGCGCGAAACAATGCGCAGCTCACGTCATCTGGGTGTTGATCCTGACCGGGTTTGGGCGCATCTGCGGGATTTCTCCGCGCCCTGGCATCCGATGATTGCAACAATGGCCAGGGAACAGGGCGGCGCCGTGCGTGCCTTTACTGTCACAGGGGAGGACACCCTGTTTCGTGAACGGCTGACGTGGTTTTCCGACAGCGGTATGGCAATGGGATACACCCACCTGCAGGGCATCAAAGGTGCGCGCGGCTATCGCGGCTGGCTTCAGGTCAGCGCGTCGGAGCGGGGCGGCAGCCTTGTCACCATGTCCGCCGAAATAGATGCCACCGCCAAACGCGCCGCTGAAATTGCCGCGGGAACAAAGCTGGTGTTTGACTGCGGCCTGGCCGCCCTGCCCGCCTTGACCAAAGCTGCACCGCCTGCCCCAATTACTGATCCGGGGCCCGTCCCGGCGCAAAGCATCACCATCGACGATCTGCCCAAACTTGCGCTGTCTGTCACACCAGATCGCACCGGCCCATTGTGTCTTTTTCTGCACGGCATTGGCGGCAATCGCGGCAACTGGGATCGGCAATTGGGGCATGCGGGCGCCATCACGCGCGCTGCGGCGATGGATCTGCGCGGCTATGGCAACAGCACCCTTGGGTCTGCGCACTCCACCGTCGAAGATTATTGTGCGGACATTCACCGGGTGATGGAGGTTTTGGGCGCTCGGCAGATCATCCTGTGCGGCCTGTCCTATGGTGCGTGGATTGCCACGTCTTTTGCCATGGACCACCCCGAATTGGTTGCCGGGCTGATCCTGTCGGGCGGCTGCACCGGGATGTCCGAAGCAGGCCCCGAGGAACGCGACGCCTTCCGGGTCAGCCGCGAAGTGCCGTTGGACGCGGGCCAGACGCCCGCAGATTTTGCCGCCGCAGTGATAGAGGCAATTACCGGCCCCTATGCCACCGACGCGGTGCGCGCAGAGTTGACCGCGTCGATGGCCGCGATTCCGGCGGCAACCTACCGCGATGCGCTGCGTTGCTTTACCAATCCCTTGCGGAAGCTCGATTTCAGCCGACTTGCCATGCCCGTCCTGATGATGACCGGCGAACATGACCGGCTTGCCCCCCCACATGAGATCAAATCAGTCGCAACGCGCATTCACGAGGCAACCACGTCCCCGGACGTCCGGTTTGAAATGATCCATGGCGCAGGCCATCTGTGTAACGTCGAAGCGGCCGAGGCCTATAATCGCCCCCTGCTGGAATTTCTGCGCCGGATCGTGCAATGAGCCACGTTCCCCGCCGCGAAATGAACCGCCGTCACCGCATACAGAAGCTGTTGGATGCGGCGCTTACGGTCTTTGCCCGCGACGGGTATTCCGGGGCGTCAATGGACGCGGTAGCAGCGGAGGCAGGCACATCAAAACCGACCCTGTACAAGCATTTTGAAAACAAGGAAGCCCTGTTCACCGCCATGATGGTCGCGCGGCGCGACGACATGTTGCTGGCGTTCGGGGACGACGATCCAACGCAGATGACTGCCCAGCTTCATCGCTTTGCATGGCGCTATGCCCGGACGGTGATGCGTCCTGATCTGCTGGCTCTTGCACGGTTGATCATCGGCGAGGTGCCGCGTTTTCCCGAAATCGGACAGGCCTATCAACAAAGCGGACCGGACCGGGTTCTTGCCGGGATGATGGCATTTCTCGATCGGTGCCGCGCCGCTGGCAAGTTGCAGTTTGAGGATGCTGAACTGGCCGCTCAGGATCTTTGGGGGCTGATCCTTTCCGCACCGCGCACGCGGGCGCTGCATGAGCCGGATTGGACACCGGCACAGGATGATCTGGCCCGGTATATTCACAATGGTCTGCGGGTATTCCTGCGCGCCTATGCGACCCATCCCGATGGTGATCTGAAAGAGCTGGAACAGTGCATTTCCGCCCATCGGTCGGAATGATGCGGCGATCCCATGTTGACACCGATCAAAGCATTCCGCAGGTCTCTGTCCTAGCTGTTGCAGGCCCGCATTCGGGCTTTCCTTGATTGATTGACGAAACAGGCCCCCATGACCCAGACGTTCCAGACCGAAAAAGACACCGCATCCGCATGGTTTCGCAGCTTGCGGGACGAGATAGTGACGGCATTTCACGCGCTAGAAGACCGCCACGAGGCCGATCAGCCAAATGGCCGATTTGAGGTGCGCAAAACAACGCGGACCGCCGAGGACGGATCAGATGCAGGCGGTGGCGAGATGAGCGTCATGCGGGGGGGCCGCGTGTTTGAAAAGGTCGGGGTGAACATTTCGACGGTCTACGGTACGCTGGGTGAACGCGCCCAGTCGGCAATGGCCGCGCGCAAAGGCATTCCGGGGATGAAGGACGACCCCCGGTTCTGGGCATCGGGAATTTCACTGGTTGCGCATATGCAAAACCCTCATGTCCCGGCGGTACATATGAACACGCGCATGTTCTGGACCCCGCATGCGTGGTGGTTTGGTGGCGGGGCGGATTTGAACCCCTGCATCGAATATGATGACGATACCGCACATTTTCACGCCGAGATGAAGCGCGCGTGCGATCCGTATGGGGACACGCTTTATCCTGAGTTGAAGGTCTGGGCGGACGAGTATTTCTATATCCCGCACCGCAAACGTGCACGTGGTGTTGGCGGTATCTTCTATGATGATCGCAACAGTGGGAACTGGGAGGCGGACTTGGCTCTAACCCGCGATGTAGGGTCGGCTTTTTTGCCTGCGTTTGTACCCTTGGTCGACAAGCGCCGGGTGATGCCGTGGTCAAAGGCGGACCGGGATGTGCAGTTGAATCATCGCGGGCTCTATGCCGAATACAATCTGGTTTATGATCGGGGAACAAAGTTTGGGTTGGAAACAGGTCACGACCCGGAGGCGGTATTGATGAGCCTGCCGCCTGTCGCAAAATGGTACTGACACAGGTCGGCACCTTGGCCAACACGGGGCCGTGCTGATGCAGACCTTCCAGCGGTACGCCGTCTATTTCATACCCTCCGGCGCATTGGCGCAGAGGGGTGCCGCGTGGCTGGGCTGGGACATCTGTAGCGGCACAGAGGTGCCGCACCCCGATGTGCCCGGCATTGATCTTGCCGGGATCTCGGAAAGACCGCGAAGATACGGGTTTCATGGCACGATCAAGCCGCCGTTTGTCTTGGCGAAAGGGACAGATGCCGCAGGTCTGGACGCGTCGCTTGACGCCATGTGTGGCGACATTGCGCCGGTCAGGCTCGACCGGCTTGAAGTGGCCAACCTTGGACCATTTCTGACGTTGAAACCCGTGGGCGATCAAACGGCCCTTGCCGCGCTGGCCGCGCAGGTTGTCATGCAACTTGACCCCTTCCGCGCGCCACCGGATGAAATCGAACTTGCCCACAGGCGCCAATCGCCCCTGACGCCAGAGCAGGACCAAAATTTGCAGACCTGGGGGTATCCCTATGTGATGGACCAGTTTCGGTTTCATCTGACCCTGACCGGACGGGTGTCGCGGGCCGAGGAACCGGCCATCCGGGCGGCGCTAATCCGGCATTTTGCCCCTTATCTGAGCGATCCGGTTCCGGTAGACGCCCTGACCCTGGCCGGGCAAGCGGCAGACGGTATGTTTTATCAGATCAAACGCTATGCGCTGCGCGGATAGACCTTATTTAGGAGATCTTTTCGCCAATATCCGCTGCAACGTCCGACGGTGCATGTTCAACCGGCGCGCGGTTTCAGACACGTTGCGGTCGCATAGCTCATACACCCGCTGAATATGCTCCCAACGCACGCGGTCCGCGCTCATCGGGTTTTCGGGCGGTGGGGGCAGGTCATCGCCGGTCGCCAACAGGGCGTTGGTGATGTCGTTGGCATCGGCAGGTTTTGAGAGGTAATCCGTGGCACCGATCTTGACCGCAGCAACCGCCGTGGCAATCGCACCATATCCGGTCAACACAACCACACGCGCATCCGCGCGCCGCTCGCGCAGTTTTTCCACCACATCCAGACCATTGCCGTCCTCAAGCCTCAGATCAATCACCGCGTAGGCGGGCGGACGAGCGGTTGCGATGGCACAACCTGCTGCAACACTCCCGGCGGTTTCAACTTCAAAGCCGCGCTTTTCCATAGCCTTGGCCAACCGCCGCAAAAACGGTTCATCATCATCGACCAGCAACAGCGACTTATCGGGGCCCAAATCGGCTGTTTCCATGGTCATATGGTTCTCGCACTATGATTAACGTTTATACGCAATATGACCTAAAGCGGGCGACGGTCAAATCCTCACATCCGATCGACAAAACATCCGATGCTGTCGGCCATGGCTTCAGGTGTCACATCACGGCGGAAAAACTCGACGAATCCGTCCTCCGGCATCACCAGATAGCTAAAGGTCGAATGGTCCACGAGGTATTCGTCATCAACCGCATCATGGGCTTTGTAATAGGTCTTGTAGGCCTGACTTGCACCCTTGACCTGCTCGGGTGATCCGGTCAGCCCGATCATGCGGGGGTGCATCACTTCGGCAAATTCACCAACGACTTCGGGCGTGTCCCGCGCCGGGTCGATGGAGATAAAAACTGGCGTCACGATCTTACCGCGTTCTTCAAGAAGTTCGACCGCCGACGCGTTGCGGTCAACATCGAGAGGACAGACATCGGGGCAGAAGGTATAACCGAAATAGATCAGGCTGGGTGTTGTAATGACGTCTTTGTCCGTGACCGTCTCTCCCTTGGCATTCACCAACTCGAACGGTCCTCCTAGATCACCGCCAACGGCACCTGTCCGGCATTGCGCATATTTGTCTTCGTCGCCGGGCCGGGCCGAGAACCAGATGGTACCGAGAAGAAAAACCGTTGCAATGGCAACCGCCGCAATCGCAAAACCCTTGTTCATGTCGCCCCCTGCGCGCAATGGCGCCCTTGATCGTCTTTCGCGCGAGACCTACGCTACTTTTTCGGCGTTTCAACTGCGAACAAACAAAAGGTGCGCTCATGCCGCAGCCCGATACCAGACCGCTGGAAAGCCTTACGCGCGCCAATTGGATCAGGTTGCGCACGATGATCCTTTTGCGGTGGGTGGCCATCGTCGGTCAGCTGACCGCGATCACGGTTGCGCAACGTGTCTATGGCCTGCAATTTGAACTTGGGCTTTGCTACCTTGCGGTTGGCGTGTCAATTATCGGCAATCTGCTGGCGACCTTCATCTACCCTGAAAACAAACGGCTTTCCGAAGGTGAAAACCTTGGCATGGTCCTCTTTGACCTGTTTCAGCTGGGGTTTTTGCTGTTTCTGACCGGCGGGCTAAACAATCCTTTTGCATTGCTGCTGCTTGGTCCCGTGACCATTTCGGCAACCGCGCTGGGCCTGCGGTCGACCATTGTGCTGAACGTCGCGGCGATCGTTGTTGTGACCCTGCTTGCGTTCAGTCATCTTGATCTGCGCAATGCCGCGGGCGACATCGTCGAAATGCCCTCGATCTTTGTCTCCGGGCAATGGACCGCTTTGATAATTTCAATTATCTTCACCAGCGCCTATTCGCGACGAGTGACCACTGAAGTATACTCAATGGGCGACGCGCTTGCCGCTACACAGATGGCGCTTGCACGGGAACAGAAGCTGACCGATGTTGGCGGGATCATCGCGGCTACGGCGCATGAACTGGGGACGCCGCTGGCCACGATCAAGCTGACCAGTGCGGAATTGCTCAATGACCTTGCCGATTATCCCGATCTGGCGTCGGACGCGGCATTGATCCACGATCAGGCCGACCGATGCCGGGACATTCTGCGCGACATGGGCCGCGTGGGCAAAGGCGACCGCCACATACGGCAGGCACCGCTGGAAGCGATTATCAACGAGGCGGCAGAACCACATTTGGATCGGGGCAAAAAGGTTGTGCTGGACCATTCGCCGGATGCCGGGGACCCGCAACAGCAGCCCAGCATCATCCGCATGCCCGAAGTGATCCACGGGCTGCGCAATCTGGTCCAGAATGCTGTTGATTTTGCCCAAGACAGCATCCTTGTCGAAACCAATTGGTCGGATGACGAGATTTCCGTTCGGATTGTGGACGACGGGCCGGGGTTTTCGCCCGATATTATCGGTCGCATCGGCGATCCGTTCATGCGACGACGGTCGGCCCCCCGAACAGGTTCACCGCGTCCGGGCTATGAAGGCATGGGGCTGGGGCTGTTTATCGCAAAAACATTGCTGGAACGTACCGGCGCGCGGCTGCGGTTCGCCAATGGCGCCGGCCGAGGCAAATATCCCGGTGCGGTTGTCGAAGTCATCTGGCCGCGCATCAAGATTGATTCGCGCGCAGCCGACGGTGCACTTCTGCCTATCGCGGATCATCCTCCGGCTCTTTGATCTTGCCGGAGTTAACACCTCTTTAACCAAGATGAACAAAAGTCGGGTTTGAGTAATCTGGAGGGGTGTTCCCGTGTTTGATTTGGCAGAAGCCGGCTTGGTGGCAGGGGTATCCATGGTTGCCGCTATTTCCGCACTTCTGATCCCCACACGGCGGGCCGCACCGCCCTCCATGTCCGACGCGCCAGCGGATGACCCGATTGCCCTGCTTTTTGATGACGGGTTTCTGCATCATGCCAGCGCCCCGGCGCAATCACAGCTGTCGATGACCCCCGGTGTTCACATCTGGGCGGACCTGCGTCAACAGTTGCTGGACCGGTTTCCCGAACTGCCGCTGGACCCCGGCACAGGTGATCGGGGTCACGTCACCTTGCGCGCCCAGAGCGGCCCCGGCCCGCAACAAATTGACCTCGAATGGCAAGGGCCGTTGAGCTGGGTTACCATGTCCGACCCTGACCAAACGGCGGACAGTACCCCGGCGGAGTTGCCGCACAAGGAGATTGCGGCGCTGCGCCTGAGCAGCGAAACGTCGCCGCATCCCGCCTGGCAAACAGACCGGGAGGGCCATGTCATTTGGGCCAACACCGCCTATAACGCGCTGGCAAACAAGGTCACACGGTGCGGGGCAGGATCAGGTGCCAAGGTATTTGACCTACCCGCTCAGCCCGGACCCCATCGCATGACGGTGACATTCCAACCCAATTCCCGTCAAGACCATTACAGCGTGGTCACAAAACAGGTGAACAACATAACGGCATGCCACGCCACCAGGATCAACGCGCTGGTGAACGCTGAAAATGCACGCCTGAATTTTGTGCAGACCCTGACCAAGACTTTTGCGCATTTGCCCACGGGTCTGGCCATCTTTGACCGAAATGAACAATTGGCGCTGTTCAATCCCGCGCTTGTCGATCTGTCGGGCCTGTCGGGTGCCTATCTGAGTGGGCAACCCACGATGTTGTCGTTCTTCGATCAGCTTCGCGAAAATCGCCGGATGCCGGAGCCAAAGAACTACATGAACTGGCGCGACGAAATCGGCAGTCTGATCCGGGCGGCTTCGGATGACGGGTATCATGAAACATGGACATTGGAGGACGGACGCACCTTCAACGTGCAGGGGCGACCGCACCCGGATGGGGCTACGGCATTCCTGATCGACGACATCACGGCAAATATCATCATCACCCGCAATTTCCGCAAAGAGCTTGAGATTGGCCAGAACCTGCTTGATGCGATTGATGACGCGATTGCGGTTTTTTCCCGATCGGGCGTGCTGACGCTTTGCAATGCCGTCTACCGCGACCTGTGGAACCAGAACCCCGAAACCAGCTTTGCCGATGTCACGATCCATGACGCCATCCGCGTCTGGCGCGCTGCCGCAGATCAACAGCCCGACTGGGCAGACATCGAGGATTTCGTGACGTCCTTCGAAGACCTCGAGCCTCGGGAACTGACCACCATCGTCTGCGTAGCAGGGCGTCGTTTTGCCTGTCAGTTGCGCGCCATCGCGCCGGGGGCCCGCATGGTCCGGTTCAAGGCCGAAAGCCCGGCTCTGTCGCACCGGAAACCCGCCCTGACCAGGGGTATCGACCCAGTTTGATCTTGCAGCCAGACCCAGCCGCAGTAACCATGCACCATGCCTGTGCAAAACCTCTCACTTGTCCTGTCGGACCCCGATCAAACAGCCCGGCGCGCAGCGGATCTTGCGGCGCGGCTGCAATCCGGTGACGTTGTTCTGTTGTCCGGTGACGTCGGCGCGGGCAAGACCCATTTCGCCCGTGCATTGATCCAGTCCTTGATGGCGTATCCAGAAGACGTCCCCTCGCCCACATTCACGCTGGTTCAAACCTACGACACTCAAGCGGGTGAAATCTGGCATGCTGATCTGTACCGGCTGACCAGCATTCAGGAAATCGAGGAACTGGGCCTGACGGACGCTTTTGATACGGCAATTTGCCTGGTTGAGTGGCCCGACCGGCTTGGGTCTCTGATCCCGGATGACGCCCTTGAGATTGAGCTGATTTCCGGGTCCGAACCAGAGACGCGGCTGGCACAGGTGCGTTGGACTGATACGAAATGGAATGACAAGGTGGAGCCATGGACGCCATGACCGCGCGCGCAGAACAGATAGAGACGTTTCTTGCCTCGACCGAATGGGCGCAGAGCGCACGGCAACTGGTTGCCGGTGACGCATCCAACCGAAGATACGATCGGTTAACCCGCGCCGATCGCCATACGGCAATCCTGATGGATGCACCCCCGGACAAGGGCGAAGATGTGCGGCCCTTTATCCGCATCGCAAATTATCTGACCGACAGTGGCCTGAGTGCCCCCAAAATCTATGCACAGGACGAGGTCAACGGCCTGCTGATTATCGAGGATCTTGGCGATGACCTTTTTGCCACCCTGATGCAAGATGACCCGTCCGTCGAGGTGCCGCTTTATCGGTCTGCGGTCGATGCGCTGATCCAACTTCACGACACGGGGCCGCTTGACCTGCCGCTTTGTGATTCCGATTGGTTTCGGACGATGAACGCCCTTATTTTCGACTGGTATGCCACGGGCACGCCTGACGATCAGGTGGCGGCCTTTCACGATGCGTTTGCACCCCTTGCGACCCGGCTCGATACCGATTCAAAGGTTGTCATCCTGCGCGACTATCATGCGCAGAACCTGCTTTGGCTGCCCGATCGGAATGGCGTGGCGCGGGTTGGACAGCTGGATTTTCAGGACGCGCTGCTGGGCCATCCTGCCTATGATCTGGTATCCATTCTTCAGGATGCGCGGCGTGATGTAGACCCCCGTATTGAAGCGACGATGATCGACCGCTACCTGAGCGGAACCGGAGCGGACCGGGAACCCTTCATGGCGGCCTATGCAATCCTGGGGGCGCAGCGGAACCTGTGTATCCTCGGTATCTTTGCACGGCTTTGTCAGCGGGACGGAAAACCACATTACGTGGACCTGATCCCCCGCGTCTGGGCGTATGTCCAACGGGATCTGGCGCATCCGGCGCTGACCGATGTGGCGGCCGTTCTGGCACCCATCCTTCCCCGGCCAACCAAAGAATTCCTTGAGAGTATGAAAGCCAGATGCGCGACTTCCCCGTCCTGATGTTTGCGGCCGGCTTTGGCACGCGGATGCAACACCTGACCCAGGATCGGCCCAAGCCGATGATCGAAGTCGCCGGAAAGCCGCTTGTAGATCATGCGCTTGCCCTAACGCAGGTAGCCGGATGCAGCCGCGTTGTCGCCAACCTGCATTACAAACCCGACGCGCTTCGCCATCATTTGCACGCAAAGGGTGTGCAAACCATCCTTGAGACACCGGACATCCTTGAAACCGGCGGGGGCCTGCGCAACGCCCTTGGGTTATTGGGCGGCAATCCGGTGATGACGCTGAACACCGATGCTGTTTGGGCGGGGCCGAACCCGATTGCCTTGCTGCGAGAGGCGTGGCGGCCAGAGCACATGGACGCGCTGTTGATCTGTATTCCACCCGATCAGGCCATCGGACATCATGGGGCCGGGGATTTCACCCTAGGCGCGGATGGTCTTCTTCAACGGGGGCCGGGCGTGATCTATGGGGGTGTCCAGATCATCAAGACGGGCCTGTTGGCCGATATTTCGACACCGAAATTCTCGTTGAACGTGATATGGGACCAGATGCTCGCAAACGGTCGCCTATCTGGACTATCCTATCCCGGCATGTGGTGTGACGTCGGGCACCCCGATGGGATCGCCATGGCCGAAAACATGCTGGAAGCCCATGATGTTTGACCCCTCACACACCCCACGGGTTTTTGGCCTTGCCCCCGGCGTTGATTTTCCATCTGCCCTGATTGCCGGGATGCGCGCGCGGCTGGCGGGGAAACCTCCACACGCGGTCGCCCAGGTCGATCTGATCGTGAACACCCGCCGCATGGAGCGTCGGTTGCGCGACATTTATGATGCTGGTCCGGCTGGGCTTTTGCCGCGTATCCGGCTTTTGACCGATCTGGATGGCCTTGCTCCTCGGCTTGCTCCGCCGCCCGCGACCCCACCACTGCGGCGCCGGCTTGAACTGATACAACTGGTATCAAGGTTGCTGGATACCGATACTCACCTGGCTCCGCGCAGCTCGCTTTACGGGTTGTCGGACAGCCTTGCCGCCCTGTTTGACGAAATGCAGAGCGAGGGCGTGACCGCAGATGCGATTACCGACCTGGATGTCGGCGAACAATCCGGGCATTGGGAAAGAGCGCAGCGGTTCATCCGGATCGCCCAGACATTTCTGGACCAGGCTGAAAGCCCCCCCGACCCGGAGGCGCGGCAGCGGTTGATGGTGACCCGCTTGATCGCCCATTGGCAGGACCACCCACCGATGCGCCCCGTGATCCTCGCCGGATCGACCGGATCGCGCGGGACAACCGAACTTCTGATGCACGCGGTGGCGCGGTTGCCACAGGGCGCGGTTGTGTTGCCGGGGTTTGACACCGATATGCGCACCGCTGTCTGGCAGACCCTTGATCCGGGAGACAGCCTGCCGCCCGAGGATCATCCGCAATACCGTTTCCGGCAACTGATGCGCCGACTGAATCTGCGAAGCGGCGACATCCGGCCCTGGTCGGACATGCCTGCGCCTTCACCGGCGCGCAACCGGCTGGTGTCCCTGTCCCTGCGCCCAGCCCCGGTGACCCACGCCTGGCTCAGCGAGGGGCCAAAGCTGACTGATCTGGATCAGGCCACAGAAAATGTCACTCTGGTCGAGGCCCCGACACCCCGAATTGAGGCGCTGGCCATTGCGATGCGCCTGCGCAAGGCGGTCGATGACGGGCAAACTGCCGCGCTGATAACGCCGGATCGGATGTTGACCCGACAGGTCACGGCGGCGCTGGATCGGTGGAACGTCCTGCCCGACGACAGCGCCGGCACACCGCTGCAATTGACGCCACCGGGGCGGTTGCTGCGCCATGTTGCGGCTCTTTTCCAACGTCCATTGGATGCCGAGGCGCTGTTGACCCTGCTCAAACACCCTTTGACCCATAGTGGCGCCGACCGGAACGAACACCAATTGCACACGCAGTTGCTCGAGGAACAAATCCGACGTTCCGGGCTGCCGTACCCAACTGCCCGGACCCTGACCGATATGGCACAGGGCATCGGGGACAAGCTGACGGACGGTGCCGCATTTCTGAGGTGGGCCGAGTGGGTGGCCGCGACCTTTGCCGCCTGTGACGTAGCAGGGGAAAAACCATTGCCAGAGTGGGTGGGGGATCATCACGATCTGGCCCAGCGGATCACCGCCGGAGCAACCTGCGATGATCCGCGTGAACTATGGAACCGCGAGGCGGGCCGCGAGGCCCACAGGGTCATGTCCGATCTGATGGCGCATGCCGATCACGGCGGTGAGATGGCCGCATCTGATTACAGTGATCTGGTGGGTGCGCTTCTGTCCGGTTCGGAGGTCCGTAACCCTGATGATCCGCACCCCAGGATCATGATCTGGGGCACATTGGAGGCCCGCGTACAGGGGGCCGACCTGGTTATTCTTGGCGGGTTGAATGACGGCACCTGGCCCGAGGCGCCGCCCCCTGATCCCTGGCTGAACCGACAAATGCGCGGGCGGGCGGGTCTGTTGTTGCCAGAGCGGCGCATCGGGTTGTCCGCACATGACTATCAGCAGGCCATCGCGGCACCCGAAGTCTGGCTGACCCGCGCAATCCGATCGGACGAGGCGGAAACGGTCCCGTCCCGATGGCTGAACCGGCTTGAAAATCTGCTGAATGGATTGCCCCAGGTCGGTGGACCTGACGCATGAACAGCCATGCACGCGCGC
>CAXBKL010000027.1:0-34529 GCA_963976125.1 uncultured Sulfitobacter sp.
GACGCATTGCGGCCCCGGCGCGTGAGGCTCTGACCAATTGCCGCCACAGCAGCCGAGGCAGAGGTGATGCCCGGCACGATGTGCCAGCCGATGCCATGTCCGTCGATGGCGTCGATTTCCTCGTCCAGACGGCCAAATACGGTGGCGTCGCCGGATTTCAGCCGCACCACCTGCGCGCCTCTTGAGGCATGTTCAATGAGCAGGGCGTTGATCGTTTCCTGCGCGGTTGCGGGGCCAAACCCTTCCTTGCCGACGTCGATCATCAGCGCCTCGCGACGCGCCAGTTCAAGAATTTCCGGGGTGATAAGACGGTCATGGATGACCACATCAGCCTCATCCAGCGCGCGACGCGCCTTGAGGGTCAGCAGTTCCGGATCACCGGGCCCGCCGCCGACAAAGGCGACATGGCCGGGACGGGCAGTCCTGGTCAGGTGGTCCTCAAGCAGGTCGGACAACGCCTGAGGCACGCGCCCTTCACGGACGCTCATCGCCCTGGGGCCGGCGTTGAAATAGTAGTCGCGCCAGAAATCACGGCGCGGGCGGCCGAGTGGCAGGGCTTCGGCCAGTTTGCGAAACCCCTTGCCGATGCGCGCCAGGGTGCCAAGATGGGCGGGCAGGCGCGCCTCGAGATCGGCCTTGATGGCGCGGGCCAGCACCGGGGCGGCCCCTTCGGTGCCGATGGCGATGGTCACGGGGTCGCGGTCCACGATGGCGGGGGTGATAAAGCCGCTGTCTTCAAGGTTGTCCACAACATTGACCAGCGCCCCTTCGGCGCGGGCGATGGCACTGGTCCGGGCGTCTTCGACGGGGTTCTCGTCGGCGGCGTAAAAGAGCGTGGCATGGCGCGCATCGCCGCTGCGCAACGCGCGGCGGTGCAGCTGTACTTTGCCCAAGCCCGCCCAACGGGCGATTTCGGGGGCGGGATCAGACGCATAGACAGTGATCCGCGCGGCGGTCTTGAGCAATAGCCGCAGTTTGGCCAGGGCCGCGTCACCGCCGCCAGAAAGCACGACATGGCGGTCCTGCATGGCGAGGAAAATGGGAAAGTGATCCATGATGTGGCCCTGTCATTGCGTTGGTCTTGGTTGAATATAGGAAATTTTCCCCATATAGCGCCAGATAGCGGTGTGATTAAGGACAAACGTTTCTTTTCTTTCGATGGGAAGAACGGGCGACCATGGAAGAAGGGAATTACGGGATGAACGTACGCATAGATCAGACGGATCGGAAAATTCTGACGGAGCTGCAACGCGACGCGAGCCAGTCACTGGATGAAATTGCAGGCCGGGTTGGTTCTTCAAAGACGCCTGTCTGGAATCGGATTCGCAAAATGCGCGAGGCCGGTGTGATCGGTCAGCAGACCGTGATGCTCGACGCCGAGGCGCTGGGATTTGAGGCCTGTTTTTTTGTGCTGATCCGCACGTCGGAACATGAGGCCGATTGGCAAGCGCGGTTCCTCAAGGCGCTTCGGGACCGGCCAGAGGTGCAGGAGGCGCATCGGTTGGCGGGCGACATCGACTATATCCTGAAGGTCCGTGTCAGGAACGCACGGGCCTATGACGCCTTCTATCAGGCGCTGATTTCGGAAGTTCGGGTGCACAATGTGACCGCGTTGCTGTCGATGGAAGAGATCAAATCGACGGTGATGCTGCCGCTTGAGGTGTGATCCAAAGGACGCGGGCAGGCCCGCGATTTTCCTGACGGGGCCGTGCACACAGGTGAGCCCGTTGCGGTGGGGTCTGCGAGGGGGCAGGGGCCTGTGGGTTTGCTGAGACGGTGTTCACGGCGCAATGCGTCCTGAACGACCTGTCACATGGGTCAGTGCGGGTCGCATCCGCGCCAGGGTCAGGCCAAGCAAGCTTGGGGCCTGCGGCCTCCTTGACCCGGCCCCTGATCACGGGGCGATCATCAGTTGGTCAAGCTTGTGGAAATGATAGCTGTTGGCATAGCGCGGCGGCTCGGCCAGCTTGAGAGAGGGCAGATGCTCGAACAGTGCGGGCAGGGCCCGTTGCATTTCGAGCCGTGCCAGGGGCGCACCCACACAGAAGTGCAGGCCGCCGCCAAAGGCCGCATGCGGTTTGACCGGACGGGAGGGATCAAAGCGGTCAGGGTGGTCCCAGATCGCGGGATCCCGGCCTGCCGCGCCCAGCACAAGGGCAATTTCATCGCCCCGTTTCAAGACATGCCCGCGAATTGTCACATCCTCATAGGCGTATCGCGTGAACAGGTGCAGCGGCGGGTCAAACCGCAGGATTTCCTCGACCGTTCCGGCAATGGCATCGGGTGCAAGGGCGGCGCGGGGCGTGTTGTGTTCCAGAAGGCATTTTGTGGCATTGCCAAGACTGTGCACGGTGGCCTCGTGACCTGCGTTCAGCAGCAGGATGCAGGTCCCGATCAATTCGTCCGTACTGAGCTTTGCGCCGTCCTCTTCGGCGGCGATAAGATGGGTTATCAGGTCATCGCGCGGATCGGTGCGACGTTTGTCGACATAACGGCGCAGGAATGCTGAAAAGTCGCGGGCGGCCTGATTTGCGGCGTCTTCGACGGCGCGGGTGCGGCCAGCCATGTACATTGCAACCATGGCGTTGGACCAGCGCAGCAGATCGGCTGACATGCTTTCAGGCACCCCGAGCAGGCGGGCGATGATGCGCACCGGTACCTGACTGCAAAATGCCGGGATCAGATCGAATGTGTCTTTTGGCAGGTCGGCAAGAAGGTCAGCGGTCACCGCGTCAATGTCGGGGCGCAGATTGGCGATGCGGCGCGAGGTAAAGGCGCGCAGGACAAGGCCGCGCAACCGGGTGTGGCGCGGCGGCTCCATGTCCAGCATGGAGTGGATTTCGGTTTGCGCCCAGTCCTGTAGATGATCGGGATAGGCGGTCTGTGCCTGCGGTGGTTTCTCGCGTCCCAGCCGGCGGTCGCGCAGGAGCGATTGAATGGTTACCGCATCAAAAGTGGCGGCCATGTCGTAATCGGTCCAATGCCGCAGGGCGTCGCCCGCGCGGGCGGCGGCGTATGCTGGATAGGGGTTCTGGACAAAATCCGGGTCAAGGGGGGAAAGCGAAAACGGCTGCATGCCCCCTTGAAGCGCGCAGGGCTGGTCAATGCAAGGGCGGTTGTGCAATCTGAAGCCATGATCAGAACTATCCCCCAACGCGCGCTCTTTATCGTGACCTTCCTTGCGGTTGTTGCGGCCGTTTCGGGAGGCGTGTGGCGGTATGGGTACCATCAGGGGCTGGATCAACTGGCCGCGCGGGGTCAGGCGGATCTGGCGCTGGCCGGGGATCGGTTGGTGGGACAGCTGCAGCGGTACAGGGATATGGCCGTGGTGATGGCGGATCACCCGGTGATTGCCGATACGCTCACCCAGGGGCCTGTGCCGTCAACTCAAGCCGTGTTGCTGGGGATTGCGGACAAGTCGGCGGCGCTTGATGTGCTGGTGGTAGATGGTCAGGGCAAAGTGCTGGCATCGGCCCTTGGCCTGGCACCGCGCGATCTCAGCCAATATGCCTTTGTCCGGCGGGCGCTCCGGGGGGCGCTTGGCTGGGGCCATGGCGCGGCGGAGCCGTTGACCCGCCGGGCGTTTTTCCATGCGGCCCCGGTGTTTGGTCCGGGTGGCAGGGTGATGGGGGCGGTGATGGTGGTGACTGATCTGAATGGAATCGACTACAATTGGCGTGGCACGAACCCGGCGGCATTTTTTACGGATGAGGCGGGCAAGGTGTTCATTTCCAACCGATCTGAGCTGCTTTTCTGGCAACGCCCGGATGGCTCTGCGGGGCTGGTTCCGCCCGCAGGAAAGGCCCCGGAATTTGCGGCACAGATCATCGGGTCGCATGAAATCTGGGCGCTCGGTTGGGGGCCGTACCTGCCGCGTGAGGCGCTGCATCTGACCCAGGAATTGCCGGTGATCGGGATGACCGGTGAAGTCCTGCTGGATGTGGCCCAGACCAGAAAACTGGCGATGACGCAGGCCGCAGCGGTTGCGGCATTGTGCCTGGCCTTCGGGTCACTGTTGTTTTTGGCGGCAGAGCGGCGCCGGACACTGGCCAGGGCCAATGCGCAGCTTGAGGGGCGGGTTGCGGAGCGGACCACCGCATTGCGCGACACCAACGCAAAACTGCTGGCCGAGGCGGCCGAGCGAGAAGAAGCGCAGGCTGCCCTGCGGCAGGCGCAGGATGATCTGGTGCGCGCAGGCAAGCTGAGCGCCCTGGGGCAGATGTCTGCCGGGATCAGTCACGAGTTGAACCAGCCGCTGATGGCGATCCGGTCGTTTGCCGAGAACGCCGTTCAGTTTATGGACCGGGGCACACCGGAGCGGGCCCGCGAGAACCTGCACCGGATTTCGGACATGGCCCGGCGCATGGGGCGGATCATCCAGAACCTGCGCGCCTTTTCGCGTCAGGAATCGGGCCGGCCGGAACGGGTGGAACTGGGGCAGGTGCTGGAGGCTGCGCTGGAATTGACGCGGAGCCATGTGGAAGATGTGGGTGTCACGCTGCGATATGATCCGTCACCGTCACCGATATGGGTCCGGGGCGGCGAGGTGCGGTTGGGCCAGGTCTTTGTCAACCTGATAAACAACGCGGTCGATGCGATGGTGCTTTGCGATACCAAGGAGTTGGACATCCGTATGACGCAGGGCGACAAGCTGGCGGTGCATTTCCGCGATACCGGGCCGGGGATTGAAATGCCGGACAAGGTTTTTGATCCGTTCTACACGACCAAGTCCGGCAGTGAAACGGGTGGTATGGGGCTGGGGCTGTCGATCAGCTACGGCATCGTACAAAGCCTCGGCGGCGAGATCAGGGGATCAAACAGCGCAGACGGCGGCGCGGTCTTTTCGGTCATGCTGGAACCGGCGCTGGATGAGGTGGCGGCGGCATGATCGGTAAGGTGCTTCTGGTCGATGACGATGCCGCGGTGCGCGAAGCGCTGGCGCAGACGCTTGAGCTGGCTGACATCACACCGATCACGGCGGGGTCGTTTGTGGCGGCCAAGGACCGGATTACATCGGCGTTTGACGGTGTGATCCTGTCAGACATCCGAATGCCGGGACGGGATGGGTTTCACCTGTTGGACTATGCTCAGGCTCAGGATCCGGATTTGCCCGTGGTTCTGCTGACCGGGGAAGGGGATATTCCCATGGCGGTGAACGCGATGGGCAAGGGGGCGTTTGGCTTCCTGGAAAAACCCTGCGCCCCGGCGGAACTGGTGGGGGTGCTGGAACGGGCGCTCAAGACCCGGATGATGGTGCTTGAAAACCGCAAATTGCGCAAATTGATCGAGGCAGGAGACCCCGCTGCACGGATGATTTTCGGGATTTCGCAGCAGTCCGACCTGTTGCGCACACAGGTGCGGCAGGTTGCGCAGGCCGAAGGCGATGCCCTTGTCAGTGGGGCGCAGGGCACCGGCATCTCCAAGGTGGCGGAGGTCATCCACCTCAGCTCGGCGCGCTCAAACGCCGCTTTTGTCAAACGCGCGGCGGCGGGATTGACCGGTGAGACCCTGTCGCAGGCGATTGTGGAAGCGGGCAGTGGCAGTCTGTTCATTGATGGCATTTCGCATCTGTCGGCCCAGTTGCAACTGGCCCTGAGCGAGGCGCGCAACGACCCCACCGGCGCGCGGATCATAGCGGGAAATACGCTGGACCTGCAGGCCGAGGTGACAGCGGGGCGGTTCAATGCGGACCTTTATTACCGGCTCAGCGCGTTGTCGGTGCGCATCCCAGGTCTGGCGGAACGCCCTGACGACATTCCGGTGATGTTTCGACGGTACGTGGATCAGGCGGCGGAACAGGCCGGGTTGACCGCGCCGGATGTTACGCCGGATGTGATTGCCGGATTGATGGGGCGGGAATGGCCGGGCAATGCCCGCGCGCTGATGTCTGCGGCGATGCGGTTTGTGATGGGGATCACCGACGATGTCACGCCCGATGGCGGGTTGGGGTTGGTGGATCAGATGTCGATTGTGGAAAAGACGCTGTTGGAAACGGCGCTGCGGCGCACAGCAGGACAGGCGTCCGCAGCGGCGGAGGCGCTGAAGCTGCCCCGCAAGACGTTTTATGACAAATTGAGCAAATACGGTATTCGCCCGGAAGATTTCCGGGGATGAATGTTGTGCGGAAACCCGCACAACCGGAGGATCACCTGTGCGGAAAGCCGCACACTTCGCTTGAGGTGGCGTTCATGATAGGTGAGAAGTATTCATCAATACATTGTTTTTGAACGATAAAAAACAATGAGAATCTGGGTGACAACACAAGCTTGTGAGGGCGGCGGGCATCGCGTTCCCTAGGGTCAGCGCATCATTGAGATGCCGAAACCGTGATTCTATCTCTGGGAGGAGACCTTTATGAAGTTCTTTATCGCTGCCGCCGTGGCCCTGACCGTTTCCGTAGGCGCAGGGGCTGCCTCTGCTGCTTGTGAGGATGGCGAGATTGTCATCAAGTTCAGCCATGTGACCAACACCGACAAGCACCCCAAGGGGATCGCTGCATCCCTGCTGGAACAGCGGATCAATGACGAGATGAACGGCACGGCCTGTATGGAAGTGTTCCCGAATTCCACACTCTACAACGACGATCAGGTGCTTGAGGCGCTGTTGCAGGGTGATGTTCAGATGGCGGCTCCGTCGCTGTCGAAGTTTGAACAATTCACCAAGCAATTCCGCATCTTCGATCTGCCGTTCATGTTCAAGAACATCAACGCCGTCGACGAGTTCCAGAATTCCGACACCGGTCAGGCGATGAAGGAGAGCATGACACGTCGGGGCCTGCTGGGTCTGGCGTTCTGGCACAACGGCATGAAGCAGATGTCGGCCAACAAGCCGCTTATGTTGCCCTCCGACGCGTCGGGCCTGAAATTCCGGGTACAGAATTCCGACGTGCTCAAGGCGCAGATGGCGGCGATGGGTGGATCGCCCCAGCCAATGGCGTTCTCCGAAGTATACGGTGCGCTGCAAACCGGCGTTGTGGATGGGCAGGAAAACACCTGGTCCAACATCTATGGCAAGAAATTCTTTGAGGTGCAGGACGGTGTGACCGAAACCAACCACGGCATCATCGACTATTTGCTGGTGACTTCTACGGACTGGATCGATTCACTGGATGCGGATGTGCGCGATCAGCTGCTGACCATTGTGGCGGAAGTGACCGAGGTGCGGAACTCTGAATCCACCTCCGTCAATGCAGCGGCCAGGCAGGCCGTGATTGATGCCGGCGGTGTGGTGCGCAGCCTCGACGCAGCACAGCGCGACGAATGGGTCGCAGTGATGAAGCCGGTCTGGGAGCAGTTCAAGGAAGATGTTGGCCAGGGAAACATTGATGCTGCCCAGGCGATCAACGCCAAGCATTAAGGGTCACAGACGGCCAGCCCGCATAAAGGGCTGGCCGTATTCATTTCACCGAATTGATTTTTCACTCAGGGGGTGCTTGTCATGTCGGGCCATTCGTCTGAACAAACCGGGCTTGCGCGTATCGTAAGCGAAATCGAGGAAACGGCCATCGCGCTGATCCTTGGGTTGATGACCATCATCACCTTCATCAACGTGGTGCTGCGATACGGGTTCAATACCGGCCTGATCTGGGGCCTTGAGGTGGTGACTTTCCTTTTTGCCTGGCTGGTGCTGTTTGGCATGTCCTATGCGGTCAAGGTGACGGCGCATCTGGGCGTGGATGCGGTGATTAACCTGTTTAGTGAAGGACCACGCAAGGTTCTCGCGCTGCTCGCGGGGGCGGTCTGTGTGATCTATGCGGCGCTGCTTTTGAAAGGCGCCTGGGATTACTGGGCACCTTTTGCGGGTCTTGATGCCACCAGCGGGCGCTGGTTTCCCACCGGATTTGAAAACAGCCGCGATCAGGCGTGGTACGAGGTCATCGACACGCCGATCCCCGATTGGCTGCGCTTTATTGAGCCGATCATGAACGCCGGAGAGGAATACGAGAAACTGCCCCGGTTCATTCCCTATGCGATGTTGCCAATTGGTGCGGCGCTGTTGCTGCTGCGCTTTGTTCAGGCGGTTGTTCGGGTGGTGAAGGGGCAACAGAAATCCCTGATTGTCAGTCATGAGGCCGAAGATGCGGTCGAAGACGTCAAACACATGAACGCGGAAAGCTGAAGCCATGGAAGTTGTCATTCTATTCACGATGGTTGTCGGCCTGATGCTGATCGGTGTGCCGATTGCGGTGTCGCTGGGTCTGTCCTCAATCCTCTTTCTGCTGGCGCTGTCGGATACGTCGATGGCGTCGATAGCGCAGACGTTTTTTCAGGCGATGGCGGGACATTATACCTTGCTTGCGATCCCGTTCTTTATTCTGGCGTCGTCGTTCATGTCGACGGGCGGCGTGGCGCGGCGGATCATCCGGTTTTCCATCGCATTGGTTGGGCATTTGCCCGGTGGTCTGGCGATTGCGGGGGTCTTTGCCTGTATGCTCTTCGCCGCTTTGAGCGGTTCATCGCCCGCGACAGTTGTCGCCATCGGGTCCATCGTGATCGTTGGCATGCGGGAGGTCGGCTACACCAAGGATTTCGCCGCAGGTGTCATCGCCGTGGCCGGTACCCTTGGCATCCTGATCCCGCCGTCCATTGTGATGGTGGTCTATGCCTCGGCCACGGATGTATCGGTAGGACGGATGTTCCTGGCCGGTGTCATCCCCGGCCTTCTGGCGGGTCTGATGTTGATGGTCACGATCTATGTCATCGCGCGGGTGCGCAACCTGCCTAAGGGCGAGTGGCAGGGTTGGGGCGAGGTGCGCCGCTCCGGCATTGAGGCGGGGTGGGGCCTGTTTTTGATCGTGATTATTCTGGGCGGCATCTATGGCGGCATTTTTACGCCGACGGAAGCGGCGGCGGTGGCGGCGGTCTATGCGTTCTTCATCGCCAGCTTTGTCTACCGGGACATGGGGCCGCTGCATGTGGCGGGGGATGGGCAGAACATACCGTTGCTGAACAAGCCCCTGGCGCTGATTACGGTGTTTTTTCACCGCGACACACGCAACACACTGTTTGAGGCGGGCAAGTTGACGGTGACGCTGATGTTCATCATCGCAAATGCGCTGATCCTCAAACATGTGCTGACCGATGAGCAGATCCCGCAGCAGATTTCAGCGGCGATGCTGAACGCCGGCTTTGGGCCGATCATGTTCCTGGTGATCGTGAACATCATCCTGCTGATCGGCGGGCAGTTCATGGAGCCGTCGGGGTTGCTGGTGATTGTGGCCCCGCTGGTGTTTCCCATCGCGATTGAGCTGGGCATTGACCCCATTCATCTGGGGATCATCATGGTGGTCAACATGGAGATCGGGATGATCACGCCGCCGGTGGGGCTGAACCTCTTTGTCACCTCCGGGGTGGCGAACATGCCGATGATGAATGTGGTGCGGGCGGCATTGCCGTTTCTGGCGGTGTTGTTCGTGTTCCTGATTATGGTGACCTATATCCCGTTCCTCAGTACCTGGTTGCCGACACTGATGATGGGGCCGGAGATCATCACCAAATAGGCGGTCTGTTCCGGGACGGTCAAAGGCGGCGCATCATCGCGGATGCGCCGTTTTTTGTGGTCTGTGGGATTTGAGTTTATTTGGAAAGATGAAGAGGATCAGGATGCGGCAAGGGCGTGGATGATCGGTGCAAAGTCATTTGCCTTGAGCGAGGCACCACCGACCAGCGCGCCGTCGACGTTGGCGGCCTGAAAGATGGTTGCGGCGTTGTCGGGTTTTACCGAGCCGCCGTAGAGCAGCGGGAGGGCCGCGCCGATCTGTTGTCCGAACCGCCGGATCAGGCGGGCGCGGATGAAATCGTGCACTTCGACGATTTGATCCAGGTTGGGCACCTTGCCGGTACCGATGGCCCAGATCGGTTCATAGGCGACCACGGTGTTTGTTTCCGTAACGTCGTTGGGCAGCGAGCCGGCCAATTGTCCGCCGATGATGTCGAGAGTGTTGTTGGCATCGCGGTCCTCGCCGGTCTCTCCGATGCACACGATTGCTGTCAGGCCGGCGTCCCAGGCTGCCTTGGTTTTTGAGCGGACGTCGCGGTTGGTTTCACCGTAGGCTTCGCGCCGTTCCGAATGGCCCAGGATCGCGAAGTCGGCACCTGTGTCGGCAATCATCGCAGCCGAGATGTCGCCGGTATGGGCGCCGGTGGATTGGGCGTGGCAGTTTTGTGCGCCGATACGGATGCCATGGGGGCCGGCAACTTCGCTGGCCCGAAAAAGCAGGGGCGCAGGCGGGCAGATCACCACAGTTGGTGCCGATGATGCCGGCAGTTGTGTGCCCAGGGCGTCCAACTCGGTCAGGTCGGTGGCTGTGCCGTTCATTTTCCAGTTTCCGGCGGCGATCTTGCGTGGCATGGGCGCTCCTTGGTGGGGTTGGTTCTGGCTCTGCATTTTCCGGGATACCTGATGCCGGACCATCAACTATAGTGTTTCGACTTAACTTTGAATCGTTTGTTCGGGCCGCTCCCTTCGGTCGAACGCGAAAAACGATCCGGTAGTTTTCAGTGGAAAGTCGAAACGATTTAACGCGTTGAAATCTATGGATTCAGCCAGGGTCGGGTACTTCCGAAAGTGCTATAGCAGTCGGCAAGAGGGGTGGCAATGTCATGCAGGCGCGTCAGTGTGCAGGGCTGCGAGGGCGTCACGGGCCAGTGCGGTGGCCTGGGCCGGATCGTCAAGTGCAGTGTCCGGCAAGGTCCAATAGGGCATGGACGACTGTGCGCCGGTCTTGCGGGTGAAGGTCCATTTTTCGCACCCCGCTTCGGCCAGCCGGTCGGCAAAGGGCCCGTCCGGAGCCTTGATGAGGATCTGGGCATCAGACCGCATCAGCGCAAAGATTGTGCCTTGGGAATACAATCCCAGTCCTCCGAACATGCGCCGGGTGCCGAGATCGGGCAGATCGGCAAAAAGTTCCCTGGCGAAGGCAATATCTGCCGCCTCCAGGCTCACTTTGCCGACAGTGTTTCGTCGAATTTGATGGATTCACCGCAGCCGCAGGCTTCGCTGACGTTGGGATTGTTGAATTTGAACCCGGATTCCAGCAAGGATGTTTCATAGTCGACTTCGGTGCCAAACAGGAACATCTGCGCCATCGGGGCGATCATGATCCGTGCGCCGTCGTGTTCGACAACCTCGTCGTTGGGGTCGGCCGCGTCAACATATTCCATGGTATATTCCATGCCCGCACAGCCGCCCTTTTTCACACCGATACGCAGGCCCGCGTGCCCAGCGGAGGCCATCAGCCTGGTGATTTGCGCGCTTGCCCTTGGGGTGATTGTGACGGCCTGTTTGCCGGGAATGCCGAACATTTGTCTTCTCCTGTTGGATCAAAGATAGGCGGCACATGGCGTTACCGCAACCCTGGCTACATGAACCCCAACTCAAGCCGGGCCTCGTCCGACATCATGTCCATACCCCAGGGGGGTTCCCAGACCAATTCGACATTGACCTGCTTGACGCCGGGCAGCGGTTCCACCGCATCGGCAACCCAACCGGGCATTTCCCCTGCTACCGGACAGCCCGGCGCGGTCAGGGACATTTTGATGTCGACGGCATTTTCATCATCTATATCAATAGTATATATCAAACCAAGCTCATAGATATTGACCGGAATTTCCGGGTCATAGACCGAGCGGCATGCCTCAACGATTTGATCGTAAAGCGGATGATCCGTGGTGGACGGCGCAATCAGGGGGGTGCCTTCAAGCGGTTGGGGGTGATCGGTCATCGGGGCCTCTTCTTGTTCCTGAGCGTTTATATAGGGTTTATGGGGCGAGGCGTCCAGTGGCGCAGGTGCACCCATTTGGAACAGTCTGGATTGCGGGTCGGTTGCGCTCAGAGCAGCGTGCGCCGCTAGGCTCCGCGCCGCCGCCGAACGGGCTGTGGTTTTACCCGCGCTTCGATCTCGTCATAAAGTTTTCCGACAATATCCTTGCCGGTGGCTTTCTCAATTCCCTCAAATCCGGGCGAGGAATTGACTTCAAGCACTTTTGGTCCGTTTTCGGAGCGCAACAGGTCTACGCCGGCCTTGCCAAGCCCGAAGGCGCGGGCCGCGCGCAGGGCGGTTTCGCGTTCTTCCTTGGAGATGCGCACAACCTTGGCCGATCCGCCCCGATGCAGGTTGGAGCGGAAATCGCCGTCTGCACCAGTGCGTTTCATCGCGGCGACAACCTTGCCGGCAATCACCAGACAGCGGATGTCTTCGCCTGCGGCCTCTTTTACGAAGTCCTGCACCAGAAAGTTTGCCTTGAGGCCGCGAAAGGCGTCAATGACGGATTCGGCGGCCTTTTTGGTTTCGGCCAGCACCACACCTTTGCCCTGCGTCGATTCCAGCAGCTTCACAATCAGCGGCGCAGTGCCCACAAGCCCCATCAGGTTCGAGGTGTCCTTGGGCGAGGCGGCAAAGGCGGTGGTGGGCATGCCGATGCGTTTGGAGGCCAGCACCTGATGTGCGTGCAGCTTGTCGCGGCTGGCGGTGATGCCTGCGCTGCCGTTTACGCAATAGGTGCCGATGGTTTCGAACTGCCGGATGACGGCAGTGCCATAGGGGGTGATGGAGGCCCCGATGCGGGGGATGACCGCGTCATAACGGGGCAGGCGGGCACCGTCATAGTGGACCTCGGGAGCCATAGCGTTTATCGCCATATAACAACGGGTTGTATCAATGACTTCAACCGTGTGTCCGCGCTCTTCGCCAACCTCGACCAGGCGGCGGGTGGAATAATTGTCCTCGCGGCTCAGCACCGCGATGCGCAGGGCGCGTTGGGGGGCGGTGCGGCGCACACGGGCGTCATGATAGGCGTCATAGCTCAGCTCAGGCTGCAAGCGCCGTTCGGTGGCAGAAATGGTGATGTGATCGTTCAGCGCCTGACGGCCCAGCAACATCCGGCTGCTCAGCCCTGCGCGGTTGGTCAGGGTGACCTCGATCGGCCAGAGTTCTCCGCCAACTTCGAGCGTGGTGGCGATGACAAAGCGTTCTTCGGCTTCGCCGTTGGATGAGGTGACTTCGCGCCGGTCGATCAAAGGCGCGGAACAGGTAATGGCAATGTCATCACGTCCGGCAATCGGCATGACGTTGAAGCGGACCTTGGGTTTTGCGGAGGTTCCGAATGTTTCGATGTCATGGGCATGCAGGGCAGAGGTGCGCGCGCCGGTGTCGACCTTGGCCTTGATCGCAGGCAGGCCCAGATCGGGCAGGGCCACCCATTCTTCCCACCCAAAATTCAACTTGTCCATCTGCGCCCCCCATGCCGGAGAAGATGGCGTAGCAGGCGCAGACCGCAAGCTCAAGCACCTCAGCGCCGCGGGGGCGTCAGTTTTCGTTGATGTCGCGGGTTACAACCCGTGCGCCACTGGATTGTTTGCGAAACACCTGTCGCAAACCGATCCAGGCAACAAGCGACAGAACGGCAAAGAGCGCCAGAAGCGCGGGAGTGTTGATGCCCGCAAACACGATGACGATGCCCGCCATGATCAGCGCGCCAATGGCAAAACCCAGAAAGATGAAGCCGGGGGCCAGCAATTCGACCACACCAAGCGCAAGTGCGACGGAAACCCAGACCCACCAGAGCGACAGGTAAACGGCCATTATCCCCGTCCTTTCAACAGCTTGAAGGCATCGCCAAAGGCTGCGAGCGCCTCGGCCGGGACGATAACGGTCTGATTGCCAGACCCGCTGCTCATGGCACCCACGGCCTCGACCTGTTTCAGGGCGATCTGATATTGTGCAGCCTCCAGCCCGTTTTCATTGATGGCGGTCGCGACAACCTGCGTGGCATAGGCTTCGGCATCGGCCAACACCCGGCGCGCCTTGGCGGTTTGTTCGGAGGCATAGAGTTCCGCATCAGCGGCCAGTTCAACCGCGCGTTTGGAGCCTTCGGCCTCGGTTACCTGCGCGCGGCGCGCCCGTTCGGCGTTGAGCTGCTGCATCATCGCAGCACGGGTCGCGGCATCAAGGTTCACGTCGAGAATTTCGGCCCGCGTCACTTCGATGCCCCAATCGTCTACGGCGTCTTCCACGGTGGATTTGATGGTGGTAATCAGCGAGGACCGGTTGGCCTGAACCTCATCAAGGTCCATCTTGCCGATTTCGGCGCGCACGATCCCTGCAACGGTGGTGGAAATGGCGGAATCCACATCGCGGATGCGGTAGACGGTCTTTTCCGGTTCGGTGATGCGGTAGAACACGGAGGTGTCGACCTGCGTCAGCACATTGTCGCGGGTGATGGCGTCCTGGCTGGCGGTTGGCAACTGGCGCTCAAGGATCGAGATCTTGTGCGCGATACGGTCGATGAAGGGCACGATCATGTTGATGCCTGGCCCGAGAACCGAACGCAGCCGGCCAAAGCGTTCCACAACATGTTGTTCGGACTGGGGGACGATCTTGACCGCCTTGACGATCAGGATGACCACCAGAAGGGCCAGCAGCAGAAACGCCAGATTGTTTTCCAGTATGCCCAGAAGCAGTTCTTCAATATCCACCGATGTCGTCCCTTAACCAGTTTTCTACCACATCATGTGGCCGTTCTGGCGCGTGATTGCAAGTTTCGCCTGTCTGCTTTATCGCCGCTCAGGGACATGGAGAGGCGTCGCAATGGCACAGATATCCTTTGAAAAACACGCACAGGACGGCAAGGCCCGCTCCGGGGTGATCCGGACCCCAAGGGGTGACATCCGCACACCTGCCTTCATGCCCGTGGGCACGGCGGCAACGGTCAAGGCGATGATGCCCGAAAGTGTGGCCGCCACAGGGGCGGACATCCTGTTGGGCAATACCTATCATCTGATGCTGCGGCCCACGGCGGAGCGGATCGCCGCTCTGGGGGGGCTGCACAAGTTCATGAATTGGTCGGGGCCGATCCTGACCGATTCAGGCGGATTTCAGGTGATGAGCCTGGCCTCCCTGCGCAAGCTTACTGAAAAGGGCGTGACCTTCAAAAGCCACATTGATGGCTCCAAACACGAGATCACGCCGGAACGGTCGATGGAGATACAGGCGCTGTTGGGCAGCGACATCGTGATGTGTTTTGATGAATGCCCCGCCTTGCCGGCAGACCGGGACCGGATTGCGGCCAGCATGGAATTGTCGATGCGGTGGGCCGCACGGTCAAAAGAGGCGTTTGGCGTGCGGTCAGGGCATGCGCTCTTTGGCATTCAGCAAGGTGGGCTGGAGCGGGATCTGCGCGGGCAAAGTGCCGAAGCGCTGCGCGAGATCGGGTTTGATGGCTATGCGGTGGGCGGTCTGGCAGTGGGCGAGGGGCAGGCGGCGATGTTTGACTGTCTTGACTATGCGCCCGATCAACTGCCCCGCGACAAGCCGCGGTATCTGATGGGGGTGGGCAAACCCGATGACATCGTGGGCGCGGTGGCGCGTGGCATCGACATGATGGATTGTGTCCTGCCCTCCCGGTCCGGGCGCACCGGGCAGGTGTTTACGCGGCTTGGGGTGCTCAACATCAAGAATGCGCGCCATGCTGATGATCCGCGCCCGCTGGACGAAAACTGCGGGTGTCCGGCCTGTCAGAATTACTCGCGCGCCTATTTGCATCATGTGTTCCGCAGTCAGGAAATCATCAGTTCGATGCTGCTGACCTGGCATAACCTGCGGTATTATCAGGATGTTATGGAGGGCATGCGCACGGCGATTGGTGCCGGGACGTTTACGGGATGGCAGGCCGACTTCCACCGTCGCCGGGAACAGGGGGATATGGATCCCTTGTGAAGAAGGGGGGCGGCGTGCGTCTTTGACGACACCCCGCCCCCCATCCCAGGGTGTGTCCGGGTGGCTTTCGGCTTCTGGCTCACCTAAACCAGCAGGTTTCCGAGCCGCAGGCGGGTGTCGACATGGCGTTGGGCGGCAACGCCTGGTGGTGGGGATCAAGACGGTGTGTGTGGTGTCGCAAAACATCGACACTGTACCGCAGGGCTTGCTCAATTTTCAGCCAAACCCATATAGAAGCACGGTTGCCTCCGGCTGCAGTTGGGGCAATGATACGTCAAAGCCCGGTTAAGGGGATTGAAACAGGCGGGTCCGATCTACATATCGGGTCCAGAACAGGAGATGGCATTGGTTGCCTATTCAAGGGACCGGGACCGTCTTGCTTTGATAAGGAAATGAGCATGTTAGAACCTTTGAACGCGTCTTACCCGGTGTTGCCGCTGCGAGATATAGTGGTATTCCCACATATGATCGTGCCGCTTTTTGTGGGCCGCGAGAAATCCGTGCGTGCGCTGGAAGAAGTCATGGCGGATGACAAGCAGATTCTGTTGTCCAGCCAGATTGATCCCGGTGAAGACGATCCTGGTGCGGACGGGATTTTCAAGGCCGGGGTACTGGCCAATGTGTTGCAGCTGCTGAAGTTGCCGGACGGGACGGTAAAGGTATTGGTCGAAGGTCAGGCACGGGTGCGGATCACCGACTATCTTGAAAACGATAACTTTTTCGAGGCGCGGGCCGAGTATCTGACGGAGATGCCCGGCGATGCCGCAACCACGCAGGCGCTCTTGCGGTCTGTGGCTGATGAATTCGAGCGCTATGCCAAGGTCAAGAAGAATGTCCCCGATGAGGCACTTGCCGCTGTTGGCGAGACAGAAGAGGCTGCGCGGCTTGCTGATCTGGTTGCCGGGCACCTTGGTATCGAGGTCCAGCAAAAGCAGGATCTTCTGGAGACCCTGAGCGTCTCGGAGCGGCTTGAGAAGGTCTATGGCCTGATGCAGGGCGAAATGTCGGTGTTGCAGGTCGAGAAAAAGATCAAGACCCGCGTGAAGTCCCAGATGGAACGCACGCAGCGTGAATATTACCTGAACGAACAGATGAAGGCGATCCAGCAGGAGCTGGGAGATGGCGAGGACGGCAAGAACGAAGTGGCCGAACTGGAAGCGCGGGTTGCGGAAACCAAGCTGAGCAAGGAAGCCAGGGAAAAGGCCGATGCCGAGTTGAAAAAGCTCAAGAACATGAGCCCGATGTCCGCCGAGGCCACGGTTGTGCGCAACTATCTTGAATGGATGTTGTCGATCCCCTGGGGTGTCAAAAGCCGTGTGAAAAAGGATCTGGGCCGCGCACAGAAAGTTCTTGATGATGACCACTATGGTCTGGACAAGGTCAAGGAACGCATTGTCGAATATCTTGCGGTGCAGCAGCGCTCAAGCAAGCTCAAGGGGCCGATCATGTGCCTTGTGGGGCCGCCGGGCGTCGGCAAGACGTCGCTGGGCAAAAGCGTGGCGCGGGCCACCGGGCGCGAGTTTATCCGCATTTCCCTGGGCGGGGTGCGGGACGAAAGCGAAATCCGTGGCCACCGCCGGACCTATATCGGGTCGATGCCGGGCAAGATCATTCAGGCGTTGAAAAAGGCCAAGACCACCAATCCTTTGATCCTGCTCGATGAGATCGACAAGATGGGTCAGGATTTCCGTGGCGACCCGGCCTCGGCGATGCTTGAGGTGCTCGATCCGGAACAGAACTCCACCTTTGTGGATCACTATCTTGAGGTTGAATATGATCTCTCGAACGTGATGTTCCTGACCACGTCAAACAGCTACAACATGCCCGGGCCGTTGCTTGACCGGATGGAGATTATCCCACTGGCCGGGTATACGGAGGACGAAAAGCTGGAGATTGCCAAGCAGCATCTGGTCCCCAAACAGATCAAGAACCACGGCCTCAAGGCCAGGGAATTCGAGATCGAGGACAGCGCGCTGACAGGGATGATCCGCTATTATACCCGCGAGGCCGGCGTGCGGAACCTTGAGCGCGAAATTGCCAAAGTTGCGCGCAAGGCGTTGACCAGGATCATCAAGAAAGAGGCCGATCATGTTGTTGTGAGCGGTGACAATCTGGATGGATTCCTTGGCGTGCGCAAACACCGTTACGGGTTGGCCGAAGAGGAAAACCAGGTCGGTGTTGTGACCGGGCTGGCCTATACATCCGTGGGCGGCGAGTTGCTGCATATCGAGGCGTTGCGGTTGCCGGGCAAGGGCCGGATGAAAACAACGGGCAAGCTGGGTGATGTGATGAAGGAATCCATTGATGCGGCCAGTTCCTATGTGCGCTCTATCTCTCCGTCGATCGGGATCAAGCCGACGAAGTTCGACACGCTGGACATTCACGTTCACGTCCCCGACGGGGCAACGCCCAAGGACGGACCCTCCGCGGGGTTGGCTATGGTGACATCCATTGTGTCGGTGTTGACCCGCATTCCTGTCCGCAAGGACATCGCCATGACCGGCGAGGTATCGCTGCGCGGCAATGCGATGCCCATCGGCGGGCTGAAGGAAAAACTGCTGGCGGCGTTGCGCGGGGGGATCACGACCGTTCTCATTCCACAAGAGAACAAAAAGGATCTTCCGGAGATCCCCGACAATGTGAAGGAAGGGCTGACCATCATTCCGGTAAGCCATGTGTCAGAGGTGTTGGAACATGCGTTGGTGTCGAAACCTGAAGCCATTGAATGGGATCAGGATGCCGAAGACGCGGCAACAGCGGCGGCGATGGCGTCCAAGTCGGACGGCTCCGACACGGCGACGGCACATTAACGCACTTCCCGGCCTGCCTGAAACACGGATTTTCACTTACCAGTGAGACGCTGTGAGTTCAGGGGGCCTTGGGTGGTTCATCGGTCAATCGGGATGCCGTCTGGGCAGCCCGGCCGTGACAAATGAAAAGGGGCACCGTGATGGGATCCATCGCGGTGCTTTTCTTTTTTTGGACGGCTGACTGGATCAGTCGTTGAGCAGTGGAATGGCCAATACCACGGCAAGCAGGGCCACCAGGGCGGTGCCGCTGCTGCTGCTTGTAGCGTCTTCGACAATGGCGACCGGTTCGATCACCGGATCGGCCAATGAACCGGCCAAAGCGGCCTGACCAAAGCTTGCCACTGACAGTGCCAATACAATATTTCGCGTCATCTTCATTAGTTTTCCCCAGATTGAGTATGTCGCCATATATACCCGCTTTCTTTTTCAGAGCAAGCGGTGCTGGATATTTGTGACAGAGCCGTTATGCTGAACAGGATAATAATAATAGATGAACGGGGTTCAGATGAGCACGGCAACCAAAAAAGGCGCCAAGACCACAACAGGCGCGAAATCGACCAAGACCGCCGCGTCCGCGGCCAAGGCTGCAGCGGCCCCCAGGCGTCTGGCCGGCGAGGCCCCGCTATCGGCCCTTGACGGCAGCCTGCCCGCGCCCAGCCCGGCATCGGCGAAGACACCGCAGGTCACCAAATCGCCCAACGCGGTGATTGTTGGTCCGATGATGCGGAAAAAGGAATTGATCGACACCGTTGTGACGCGGTCAGGGCGCAAGAAAAAAGACGTCAAGCCGGTTGTCGAGGCAATGCTTGAAGTGCTCGGAGAGGCGCTGGAAGACAATCGGGAGCTGAATCTTCAGCCGATGGGAAAGCTCAAGGTGCGGCGCGAAAAGATGATGCCGAACGGGCGGATTTTGATTGCCAAGATCCGGCAGCCGGTCAGGAACAGCGACGCCGAGTGATGTCAGGCCCCATGTCGGTGTGCCACCCTCGACTGCTGTTGAGGAATGTAATGCGGCCCCCCTTGCGCCTTTTTGCGCAATTGGCTAATCCGCAGGGTAGGGGTGATTAGCTCAGTGGTAGAGCGCTTCGTTCACATCGAAGATGTCAGGAGTTCAAATCTCTTATCACCCACCATTAATCTGCATATAAATCAAGCGCATACGTGGATGGGGCAACCTGAGATGCACCGCCTGTTTACTCGCCCGCTGCGCCTCCGCAGCACTTAGCCTTGAAGATGCCTCCAACACATGGAGATGCAGACAATGGCGACAGTGAACAAGAGACCCAGTGGGAAGTGGCAAGCGACGGTGCGCAAGGACGGCAGGTCTAAGTCGCAGTCGTTCACAAAGCATGCAGACGCGGTGAAATGGGCGCGTGAGGCGAAATTGCATGCGGAGCGTGGTCATCTCAAACATGAACCGATCCCACTGACTGACCGGATGTCCCTTGGCGATGTGCTTGAGCGGTATCGTGATACGGTCACAAGCCAAAAGAGATGCGCCGAGAACGAACGTTACGCCATCAACGGCCTATTGCGGACGTGCCCGGCGCTGATCAAGACACGGCTAGATAAGCTGAATTTGTCTCGATGTGATCTGACACCGCCCCCTTCCCAGCAAGCTGGAATGGGGACGGCACATCTCTTGAACGAGATGATGGTTGTCCGTTTTGATGGTGGTGCACATCGACCACAAAACGGAGAAACCACGATGTTGAATACTACCGACAGGATTATAAAACACAAAACCGGATTGCTGAACCTGGCCGAGGAACGGGGCAACGTGTCCAAGGCCTGCCAGGTCATGGGCATGTCGCGCGACACGTTCTACCGCTACAAATCGACGGTGGGGACGGCGGGATTGAGGCCTTGTTCGAATGCATGCAGCGAAACGTGTCTGTGGAGTTCGTTGCGATTCCTTGTCGCCTTCATAGCAAACGTTGCTCGATAGTGACCGGAACGTAGCCGGGGCAAGGCAACAAAGCCTTGGGTATCGCGTTCTCCGTGCCCCAGCGACGTATCCACTCTTTGCCCCCTATCAAGCCATGAAAATGGTTCGTTCGGTTCTTTCCGACATGAGCACGGCAGTATGATTGAATTGGGATTTGCGGCTACCTCATAGCTTTCCTCTGTGATTGAGGTGCTTGACGGCGCGTCATTTGGTACGCAAACCGGTCAATTCCAGAGCAACAAGGCAAAAACTATAATCTATTGAAATTAAATGATTTAGATGCCTAAATTAAAAATTTTGATCTCATATCACCCATCATTTTCCAAGGCTGTTGAAGTACAGATGGTCCCGCGAACGGCCGAAGGTTCGACCGTCTATTGCGATACCCGACCGGGGTATGAAACGGTGAATTTCAAAAACCCCGGTGATTTGGATTTTTCGGTGCAATAGGGGCTTGCGGCCCACAATGCCATTGCGCTAAGAGACAGCGCATCGGGTCGTTAGCTCAGTTGGTAGAGCGCTTCGTTTACACCGAAGATGTCGGGAGTTCGAGCCTCTCACGACCCACCATCCGGCCACGGATTTTCCTCTCGATAGAAAAGTATATGGATACCCCAAATAGCGACAGACCGCATTTGTACGGGCATGCAGGGTAACTGTGCGTTGCCTGGGCCGAAAGCCGGGTCAATATCTGTTCGGGAAAGCTGGAAAAGCTGAGGATGTCCGGGCGGGTAGAAATCTACGATTGCGGGCAGGGTGAATGGTTTTGGGATTTTTCGTATAATGCGATAGGGTTTGTGATCCAGGAGGAGCATAATCATGAGTTGGAACCCCGCGCTTGATCCCGATTGTCCGGTTGGTGATGCCGTCGATGCGATTGAGACCGTCATTGTCCCCCGTGCCCGTGATCTGGGCGGTTTCGAGGTGCGCCGCGCCTTGCCTGCGCCAAAGCGGCAAATGGTCGGGCCTTTCATCTTCTTTGATCAGATGGGGCCGGCGGAATTTCTGACTGGCAAGGGGATCGACGTGCGCCCCCATCCCCATATCGGTTTGGCGACGGTGACCTATCTCTACAGGGGCAAGATCCACCACCGGGACAGTCTGGGCACCGACCAATGGATTGAACCGGGGGCTGTCAACTGGATGGTGGCGGGTCATGGAATTACCCATTCCGAGCGGGCGGACGGGGAGTACATCCGCAAACCGCACAGCCTGTTCGGCCTGCAAACCTGGGTGGCGCTGCCACAGAAGAACGAGGACGAGGCCGCAGGTTTCGAACATGCGCCAAGCCAGAGCCTGCCGCTTCTGGAAGGTGAGGGAAAGCAGGTTCGCCTGATCCTTGGCACCGCCTATGGCGAGTCAGCGCCGGTCAAGGTGTTTTCGGAGACCTTCTATGCCGACGCATTGCTGGAGGCAGGGGCCAGCATTCCGATGCCCGACAACCATGAGGACCGTGGATTGTATGTTGTGTCAGGCAATGTGAGCGTCGCCGGTCAGTCCTTTGCGTCGGGTCAGATGCTTGTCTTTCGCCCCGGCGACAGCATCTCGGCCAGGGCAGGGGCGCAGGGCGCGCGGATCATGTTGCTGGGGGGCGCCACCATGGATGGGCCGCGCCATATCTGGTGGAATTTTGTGGCTTCGTCCAAGGACAGAATCGATGCGGCCAAAGAGGCATGGCGCGCCGGGGATTGGGCGCATGGGCGCTTCAGGCTGCCCCCCGGAGACGATCAGGAATTCATCCCGGCACCCGATAGATGACGCACTGGGCGGGCGTTGTTGGAACCCAAAAGGACGTGCCTATAGGCCCGCCAAAAAGGGGGGGGTGAGCCCGTGACAATCGAAGGTAAAAAATTCTGCAACTTTGGAAGGTTTGCGTCTTGACGCCTGTACGTGGCGGTCATATTACGGCCCAACGCTTCGACGGCAACGACGGAGTGTGCAGCGGGCGGTTGTAGCTCAGCTGGTTAGAGTGCCGGCCTGTCACGCCGGAGGTCGCGGGTTCGAGCCCCGTCAACCGCGCCACTGCTGCATGAAAAGGGACCTCTTTGAGGTCCCTTTTTCGTTTCAGGCCGGTTGGGACGTCAAGAAGGTCATAAGGGCGGCGGTTGTCTCTTTGGGCTGCTGATCCACAAAGAAATGACTGCCCGGGATGCCCACGCCTTGCATGTTGCTCAAACGGTCGGCCCAGGTTGCGGGCACATCATAGGCCTGCGCCATCGCCCCATCAGCGCCATACATCACCAGTGCCGGACAGGTGACTTTGGCGCCCAGATCCGCGGCATCATCGGCAAAGTCGACGCTCAGTGCATCGCGGTAGTCGGCGCACATCCCCCGGATCGTTTCGGGGTGACGCCATGCCGTGCGATAGGCGTCCAGCGCGACGGGGTCAAATTCGGCGATGTGGGCCGATCCCCATCCCAACAGGCAGCTTTCGAAAAAGGCGTCCGGGTCATGGGCGATCATGGTTTCCGGGAACGGTTCTGGCTGTGCCAGAAAGAACCAGTGGTAATAGGCACGCGCCACATGGCGGTTCAGTTCGTCCAACAGCAAATGGGTCGGGATGATGTCCATGACCGTCAGGGAAAGCACGCAATCCGGGTGATCCAGCGCCAGCCGGTGCGCCGTGCGCCCACCTCTGTCATGTCCGACAAGATGAAAGCGGTCGAGGCCCAGATGCGCCATCAGCGCCTGTTGATCCTTCGCCATGTTGCGAAAGGAAAAGGCCCCGTCACCCCTTGGTTTGCCGCTAGCCCCGTAGCCGCGCAGATCGGACGCAACAACGGTGAAATGTTGCGCCAGCGCCGGGGCCACGTCACGCCACATCGCATGGGTCTGGGGAAAGCCGTGCAAGAGCAGCAAGGGCGGGCCAGAGCCGCCTGTGGCATAGGCGATTTCAACGCCATTGACGGTGGCTTTGCCTTCGGTAAATCCGGCGATGATCGACATTTGATGCTCCTGGTGTCCTGCGCTGCAATTGCAGCTTAACAAACAATGAAGCATGGGTGTAGGAAGGCTTATGACACCTGACACATTCTCGCCATCCCGTCTGGGCATCATTTGCATGTTGTCGGGTATGTTTCTGATTTCCCTCAACGATATGTTCATCAAGTCCCTGTCGGGGGCTTATCCGCTGCATGAACTGGTTGCGTTGCGGTCCGGCATCGGGATTTTCCTGGCTTTTGGTCTTTTGCATCTGGAGGGCGGGCTGAAGCTGTTGCGTACCGGGCGGCCGGTTCTTCACATCCTTCGGGGATTGCTGATCGTATTTGCCAATAGCGCCATCTATGCCGCGATTGTGGCGATGCCTCTGGCAACCGCCAATGCGCTGTATTTTGTGGCGCCATTGTTTGTCACGCTTCTGTCGATACCGATTTTGGGCGAACATGTCGGCGTTCGGCGGTTTTCGGCCATCGGCATTGGGTTTGCCGGCGTGTTGCTGATGATGGCGCCGCAACTGGGCGGCAGCGACAGCGCGTTGGGCTGGGTGGTGGTCCTGCCGGTTCTTGCGGCGGCCGGATATGCGATGATGTCGGTCCTGACGCGCAAGCTGGGCGCGACCAGCCGCGCGTCTGCGCTGGCGATCCACATGCAGTTTGCCTTTATCCTGGTCAGCGCAATCATGTATTTTGTGGCCGGTGACGGACGATTTGTTGATGAGAACAGTTCCGACAGCATGCGTTTTTTGTTCCGGGCATGGGTCTGGCCGCAAACCGCCGATCTGCCGATCATCGTCGCCCTGGGTGTGCTCAGCGGGGTTGTGGGGTATTTGATGTCACAGGCCTATCGCCTCAGCCGTGCATCGGTGGTTGCGCCGTTTGAATACGTGTTGCTGATCTTTTCGCTGTTCTGGGGATGGACCGTGTTTGGTGAATGGCCGGCCAGCACGGTGTTTGTCGGCGCTGCGATCGTGATCGGGTCTGGTGTCTATGTCTTTGTACGGGAAGGTCAGAACAAACCGCCGCGACTGGTTTGACCGATCGCGGGTTTCACCGCAAAGCTGCGGTGAAACCCGATGGAAAAGATCCCACGCGCCCGCAGGCTCAGGTCAGAGCGTCCAGAATGCGCGCCCAGGACCGGATGCCTTTGTGAAAGCTGTCCAGGTCATATTTTTCATTGGGCGAGTGGATGGCATCATCGTCTTTGCCAAAACCTACAAGCATGGGTTCCATCCCGAGGATGTTCTGGAAATGACCGGCGATGGGGATTGATCCGCCGCATCCGATATAGGCGGCCGGTGTGCGCCATTCGTCGGTCAGCGCCTTGCGCGCAGCCTCGAACATGGCACCCGAGGTGTCCGCACAGGACGCCGGACCTGCTCCGTGGCCGTCAAAGCTGACTTCGCAATCCGGCGGCAGGGCGTCCTGCACCATCTGGCGGAAATTCTCGCGGATGGCCAATGGATCCTGGGTGCCAACCAGCCGAAAGCTGATCTTGGCATGGGCCTTGGAGGGTAGGACCGTCTTGAACCCATGCCCGGTATAGCCACCCCAGATGCCGTTTACCTCGCAGGTGGGGCGCGACCAGATCATCTCAAGCGGTGTGCGGTCCTGTTCGCCCGCAGGATGGGACAGGTCCACGTCCTCAAGAAACTGCTGATGGTCAAAGGCAAGCCCCTGCCATTGGGCTTCCAGTTCATCGGAAAGCTCTGGCACACCATCATAGAACCCCGGAATGGTGATCCGTCCGGTGTCGTCGTGCAGGGATGCGATGATCCGGCTGAGGACGCGGATGGGGTTCATTGCAATCCCCCCATACATCCCCGAATGCAGATCAAGCGAAGGGCCGGTGATGGTCAATTCCTCGCCCAGCAACCCGCGCAGCATGGTCACGATGGCCGGGGTGCGGGATTCGAAAAGCCCGGTGTCACAGATCAGCGCAATATCGGCCTTCAGCTCCTCGGCGTTGTCTTTCATGAACGGCACCAGCGACGGAGAGCCCGATTCCTCCTCCCCCTCCAGAAAAAACGTGATCCGGCAGGGCCAGCCGCCCTTGACCGCCTTCCATGCGCGCAGGGCTTCGACAAAGGTCATCAACTGTCCCTTGTCGTCGGATGAGCCGCGCCCCCGGATCACACGGCCCTTGGGTGTGTCCTGAATTTCGGGGTCAAAGGGGTCGCGGTCCCAAAGATCAAGCGGGTCGACAGGTTGCACGTCGTAATGGCCGTAAAACAGCAGGTGCGGCCCGCTGTCACCCAGGTGGCCGACAACCATCGGATGGCCCGGCGTCGGGCGTTTGGATGCGTCGATGCCCATCGCGCTCAGGTCCGCGACAAGCCAATCTGCGGCGCTGTCGCAATCGGCCTTGAAGGCGGGGTCGGTCGAGATAGAAGGGATTCGCAACAGATCCAGCAGCCGGTCGGTTGCTGCGGGCAAATCATCATCGATTCGGGCAAGTACGGCGTCTAGAGACATCAAAAGCTTCCTTTGGTCTGTGTTGCGGTGGACCGTAACAGGACGCTGACGGGTGTCCAGACCACTCAGCGCGCGGCGCTGACGGGGCGCGACAGCCCAGACCGCATGTCAGAGCATCAGTCCGCTCCGGCCCAAAGGCTTAACAAAAGCGTCAACGCTGCGGCACTGCCAAATCCGATCACGAGGGGCGTGACACTGTCCACGAGGACTTCTCCGACAGCATAGGCAAGGGGCAGGGCGATCACCGTGGACAGCGATCCGACAACTGCCGCGCCCAGCCCCGCCATCTTCCCCAACGGCTCCATTGCCAGGGCATTCAGATTGCCAAACAACAGGCCCATGCCAAAGAAGGTTATCAGCAACCAGCCCAGAAACAGCGCAAACGGAGGCAGCCCGTCCCAGGACCAGATCATCAGCAGAAACGCGCCCGAGACCAGCGCCGTCAGCACCAGGGCCAGATTGGACAGGAACCGCATCCCCAACCGTTCGACCAGCCGGGAATTCACGATAGAGGCCGAGCCGATGGCAAGGGCCGCAGCCCCGAACCAGAGCGAAAAAGCCTCACCGGTATCATAGATGTCCTGAAACACCCGCTGCGCAAGACTGAGGTAGGCCAGAAACGGGCCAAATATGATCCCTGCACATATCGTATATCCAATCGCAGCACGGGTTTTGCAAATATAAACAATACCCTGACCGATTGACCGCAACGACAGCTTGCGACGGTCGGCAGGTGCAAGTGTTTCGGGTTGACGCAGGCTGAACCAGGTCCATGTCACTGCCGCCATGACCACCAGCAAGACAAAGGTGGCCTGCCATCCTGACAGATTGATTAGAATTTGCCCGATGCTGGGTGCGATTGCGGGCACAAGGATGAACACTGCCATGACAAAGGACATGATGCGGGCCATGCTGCGGCCTTCATAGCCGTCGCGGACAATGGCCACGGCCACTATCCGTGGTCCGGCAATGCCCAATCCCTGCAAAACCCGCCCCGCCAGAAGAATTTCGAAGGTCGGGGCCAAAAGGCAAACAAAGGTTCCAATAAGGAAAAGCACATATCCGCCGTGGATGACCGGACGGCGGCCGAAACTGTCGGACAGGGGACCGGCAAATAGTTGCCCCACCGCAAAGCCGATGAACAGGATTGAAACCACCAGATGGCTGTTCTGGCCGTCCGCTTGCCCCAGATCGGCGGAAATCTGGTCGAGCGCGGGCAGCATTATGTCGGTGGTTAACGCCACGATGGAGATCATCAGGGCGATCAGGATAATGAATTCCGGGCGCGATGGGGCTTTTGTCATGTGGGAGGTGTCGCCGAATTTGCCTGCCGCTGCAATCCCCAGCGGAGTTGGGCCTGTTGCATCCACCTCACCGGTGTCCGGCACGTCGTAAAAGCGGGATGCGACAAGGCGTACCGTCTGAAGGCGTTGAATAAACCGCAATCCTTCTATATCGACATCACAAATGTCATTATGGTTCGTCCTGACTGCTCGCAGGGCCGAAAATGGAGATGCGCATGGACTATTCGGCAAAGCTTGATCAGGCGCTTGAGCGGCTTCATGACGAAGGGCGTTACCGCACCTTCATTGATATTGAGCGCAGGAAAGGTCACTTTCCCCACGCGGTCTGGACCCGACCCGATGGAACCGAACAGGACATCACCGTCTGGTGCGGCAACGATTATCTTGGGATGGGCCAGCACCCGGTGGTTCTGGAGGCGATGGAAGAGGCGCTTCATGCGACGGGCGCCGGGTCTGGCGGGACGCGCAACATTTCCGGCACCACGGTCTATCACAAACGCCTTGAGGCGGAATTGGCCGATTTGCACGGCAAAGAAGCGGCCTTGCTGTTTACCTCTGCCTATATTGCAAATGATGCAACGCTATCGACCTTGCCGAAGCTTTTTCCGGGGCTGATCATCTATTCTGACGCGCTGAACCATGCGTCGATGATCGAAGGTGTGCGCCGAAATGGCGGGGCCAAGCGGATTTTTCGCCACAACGACATCGCCCATTTGCGCGAACTGCTTGAGGCGGACGACCCCGCCGCGCCCAAGTTGATAGCATTTGAATCGATCTATTCCATGGACGGCGATTTTGGTCCGATCGAGGAAATCTGTGATCTGGCGGATGAATTTGGCGCGCTGACCTACATCGACGAGGTCCATGCCGTCGGCATGTACGGCCCGCGCGGGGCCGGGGTGGCGGAGCGGGATCGCCTGATGCACCGGCTCGACATCATCAACGGGACGCTGGCCAAGGCCTACGGCGTGATGGGCGGTTATATCGCGGCCTCTGAAAAGATGTGCGATGCGATCCGGTCCTATGCGCCGGGTTTCATTTTCACCACATCCCTGCCACCGGCCATCGCGGCCGGGGCGGCGGCGTCGGTTGCCTATCTCAAGCGCACACCTTTGTTGCGGGAAAAACATCAACAGCAGGCCAAGGCGCTGAAGCTGCGGCTCAAGGGGCTGGGACTGCCGATCATTGATCACGGCAGCCACATCGTTCCGGTGATGGTCGGCAACCCGGTGCACACCAAGGTGTTGTCCGACATGTTGCTTGAAGAACATGGCATCTACGCGCAACCGATCAACTTTCCGACGGTGCCGCGCGGCACTGAAAGGCTGCGCTTTACCCCGTCGCCGGTGCATGGCCCCCAGGAGATGGATGCGCTGGTGAATGCAATGGACGGTTTGTGGTCGCATTGTGCGCTGAATCGCGCTGAAGCCGCTGGGTAACAAGGTTAAATTCGTATTTCCCGTTGCCTTGTGTTAAGGTTGTGACAACAAAAGGCTAAACCCGAATCAACAGTTACGCATTCGGGCCAAGGTCGCAGGCGAGAAAGCACGGGACGATACTATGATTGGGCGCTGGTCCTCAAAGTCTGTTGAGGAAGAACAGGAAGAACCAAAAGGGTTCGACGCGTTCGAACTTCGGTTGGGCGATATTATGCGCGGTGAACGTGCAACGATGGGCAAGTCCCTGCTTGATGTCCAACGTGAATTGCGCATCAAGGCGTCCTATATCGCGGCCATTGAAAATGCCGACCCAGATGCGTTTGACACCCCCGGTTTCATCGCCGGATATGTCCGATCCTATGCCCGTTATCTCAACATGGACCCGGACAAGGCGTTTGACGCTTTCTGTAGGGAATCCGGATTTTCGGTCGCCCACGGCATGTCTGCCGAGGCATCGGTCGTCAAGAAAGCCAGTTTCGAGGAGCGTAAGGCAAAGCAGCCTGATTCCGATCCCTTTGCGCGCCCCACCTTGCCCTTCACCCCAACCGGCGAAAGTGTGTTCAGCCGGATCGAACCCGGCGCTGTCGGGTCGATGTTGGTGCTGGTTGCGCTGATTGGTGCAATCGGGTTCGGCGGCTGGACCGTGCTCAAGGAAGTGCAGCGGGTGCAGGTCGCCCCGGTTGACCAGACCCCGGTCGTTCTCTCCGATCTTGACCCGCTTGACGGCGCACTGTCAGATGCGCCGGTTGCTGCACGCAATTCCTCTGTGCCACGCAGCATTCAGACACCCCGCGCTGATGCGCTTGACCGCCTGTATCGCCCACAGGCCCTTGATGTCCCGGTTCTGGTTCCGCGCGATGCACCGATTGCCACCATTGATCCGGGCACCTACGGCGCCTTTGCCGACAGCCGCTCAGGCATTGATACCGCAACGGAACTGCTGATCGCTGCGACGCTGACAGATGTCCTTGATCCTGTCCAGCCGCAGGTTCTTGAAACCGTTGGCGAAGGTGTCCGTATCGTCGCCGCCTATGACAGCTGGGTTCGTATCCGGGCCGCCGACGGTACGACGATCTTTGAAAAGGTGATGGTCAAGGGCGAAACCTATGACGTGCCTGCCACCGAAGAACCGCCCACATTGCGGACCGGCGAATCCGGTGCATTGTATTTTGCGATGGCGGATGGCTGTTTTGGCCCCGTGGGTGCGCGTGGCAGCATCACCTCGAACTTGCCGCTGGATACACAGGCGCTTGCCGCCTTGTACGACCCCGTTGATCCCACCGCCGACCGCTCATTGAGCCGCATGTTCGCCGATCTGGCCAGCACCGACATTGATCCGGCGGTTTTGGCGGCAATGCCTTGCAAAACCGAATAGGCACCATTGCGGCGTGAGCTGCGAGTGAATAGGTATCGGGCGATTGTCCGAACAGTGATGGTGTCCCATGTCCCTCAACCACATCCGTCCGTGGCGTAATATCTATCGCCGCACGTCCCGTCAGATCATGGTTGGCAATGTGCCCGTGGGCGGTGACGCTCCGATCACGGTTCAAACCATGACCAACACGCTGACCACCGATGTGGCCGGAACCATCGCACAGATTCAGGCGGCAACGGATGCGGGCGCGGACATTGTCCGGGTCTCGGTTCCTGATGAAGCCTCCTCCAGGGCGCTGAAACTGATTGTGCCGGAAGTGTCGGTGCCGATCGTGGCGGACATCCACTTTCACTACAAACGCGGGATTGAGGCGGCAGAGGCGGGGGCTGCCTGTCTGCGGATCAATCCGGGCAATATCGGTGACGAAAAGCGCGTCAAGGAAGTGATCCGGGCGGCTCGGGACAACAATTGCTCGATCCGGATCGGGGTGAATGCCGGGAGCCTCGAAAAACATCTGCTAGACAAATACGGCGAGCCATGCCCCGACGCCATGGTCGAGAGCGGCCTGGATCATATCAAGATCCTGCAAGACAACGATTTCCATGAATTCAAGATCAGTTGCAAAGCCTCGGATGTCTTCATGGCCGCCGCCGCCTATCAGCAACTGGCCGAGGCCACGGATGCGCCCATCCATCTGGGCATCACCGAGGCGGGGGGCCTGACCACCGGCACGATCAAATCCGCAATTGGTCTGGGCAACCTTCTGTGGATGGGGATCGGCGATACAATCCGTGTGTCGCTCTCTGCCGATCCGGTAGAAGAGGTCAAGGTTGGCTATGAGATCCTGAAATCTCTCGGCCTGCGTCATCGCGGCGTGAACATCATTTCCTGCCCGTCCTGCGCCCGGCAAGGGTTTGACGTGATCCAGACGGTTGAGGCGTTGGAGGCACGTCTGGAACATATCAAGACCCCGATGAGCCTGTCGATCATCGGCTGCGTGGTCAACGGCCCCGGAGAGGCCCTGATGACCGATGTCGGCTTTACGGGGGGCGGTGCGGGGTCGGGAATGGTCTATCTGGCGGGCAAGCAGAGCCACAAGCAAGACAACGCCAGCATGATTGACCACATCGTTGAGCAGGTCGAGAAAAGGGCCGCCGAGATTGAGGCGGCAGAAGTGAAAGCGGCGGAGTAGGGTACGTGGATGTCCCGGTGATGCTCCGGGACGTCGTTTTCCCCGGTCGTTATCCGCGCTTTTCTTCTACGATCGCCCGCATCTGATCATACGGCAGATAGCCCCGCAGCAGTTCGTCCTGCATCACGAATGTGGGGGTGCCTGAGATATTCAGTCGTTGGGCAAGGGCGCGGATTTCGGCAATTTCGCGGGTGATCTCATCGCTGTCCATCCCGGCCTCGATCGCGTCAGCGTCCAGACCAAAGGTCGATGCCAGACGCCGTAGGGCCGGCACGGTAATATCACCGTTGAACATCATCAACGCATCGGTGATCGCCTTGTAGCTATCGGGGCCTGCGATCTGCCTTGTGGCAATGGCAAAGCGCGACGCAAGCACGGATTGCTCTCCCAAAATCGGGAATTCCTTCACAATCATGCGAATGTTTCCGTCGGTTTCCAACAGCTTGGCCACCTCGCTATGGGCGCGTTTGCAATAGCTGCAGCGATAGTCGAGGAATTCGACAAGGGTAATGTCGCCATCAGGATTGCCGCCAACCCAGGAATATCCGTCATTGAAGATGGCATCGGCATTGTCGGCCACCAGATTGACATCCGCCTGCGCTTTCTGTTCGGCCTCGCGGTTTTGCAACACTTCCACCGCCTCCATGATGACTTCCGGGTTTTCCATCAGGTAGGCGCGAACTTCGGCGCGAAACTGCGCACGTTCGGCGTCTGACAGTTCCTTGAGATCCATTGAAGCGGCGGGCAGGGCAAGGCCAAAGGCCAAAACGGGGGCCAACAGACGGTGCATCATCGACAAAAGCCTTTCAAAGCAGAGCGTGGGTTGACGATTGTCGCCGGACCCGTTGAAAACACCTGCAACATAGGAGCAAGCTCATGCGAAATTCAAGCAGGTCTTCGGTGGATCCGTTCATTGTGATGGATGTGATGCAGGCGGCCAATGCCGCAGAGGCCGCCGGGCGGCACATTATCCACATGGAAGTTGGTCAACCCGGCACCGGCGCACCCAAGGGGGCCACCGAGGCGCTTGCGCGCGCAATGGAAGGAGGGGCGTTAGGATATACAGTTGCCCTTGGCCTGCCTGCTTTGCGGGCGCGCATCGCGCAGATGTACGGCGATTGGTACAATGTCGACCTTGATCCAGACCGCGTGGTGATCACGCCCGGGTCATCGGGTGGGTTCATTCTGGCGTTTACGGCGCTCTTTGACACGGGCGACCGGGTTGCCATTGGCGCGCCGGGCTATCCCAGCTACCGTCAGATCCTCAAGGCGCTGGACTTGACACCCGTTGATCTGCCAACACAGGCCACCAACCGGTATCAGCCCGTGGCCCGAGATCTGGTCGATCAGGATCTCGCCGGGCTTTTGGTGGCTTCTCCGGCAAATCCGACGGGGACGATGTTGGATCATTCGGCCATGAGCGCGCTGGTCACCGCCTGCGCCGATCGGGACATCTCCTTCATCTCTGACGAGATTTACCACGGCATCGAATACGACAAGAAAGCCGTCACGGCACTGGAGGTGACGGACGACTGTTATGTGATCAATTCGTTCTCCAAATACTTTTCGATGACCGGATGGCGGGTGGGGTGGATGGTTGTGCCCGAAAATCACGTGCGTGTCGTTGAACGGATCGCCCAGAACATGTTCATCTGCGCCCCCCATGCCAGTCAGGTGGCTGCATTGGCTGCAATGGAATGTGAGGCCGAGTTGGAGGCCAATATGGACGTTTACCGGGCCAATCGCATTCTGATGCTGGAGGGGCTGGCCGACGCCGGGTTCACCACCTTCGCGCCACCGGACGGTGCGTTTTACGTCTATGCGGATGTTTCTGGCCTGACCGACAACAGCCGCCATCTTGCGGCGGAAATCCTTGAAAAGGCGGGGGTTGCGGTCACGCCGGGACTTGATTTCGATCCCGCGCGCGGGGCGGGCACGTTGCGGTTTTCCTACGCCCGCAGCACCGGGGATATTCGAGAGGGGCTGGTTCGGCTGAAATCCTTCATGCAGGCACGCTAGGTCTTGGATGCGCTGGACGCGGGGGGACCAAAGATGGTACAAACCCTTCAATAACAAGCGCAAAGCGGTGTGAAAATGCAGGCGATCCTCAGGCTGGTGGCAGTGATGCTTTTCTGTGCGCAATCCGCATGGGCTCAGGATCTGACGGCGCTTGCACGGGTTGATACCGAAAAAAGCGCGATCACCGATGGCTGGTTCGGCACATCCACCGTGACCCTTGCCCTGTCGCAAGGGGTGCCGTTCCGGGTTTTTACACTCGATGAACCGGCCCGATTGATTGTCGATTTCCGTGAAGTGGACTGGAGCGGTGTGCGCAGCGATACCTTGCTGGCCGCGCCCGGACGGATCACCGCACTGCGGTTTGGCGCGTTTCAGCCGGGGTGGTCACGGTTGGTGGCTGATCTGGCGGAGCCGATGGTGCCAACCCTGATTGGCATGCCCGTGGATCAAGCCAGCGGCACCGCAACTTTGGAAATCTCGCTCAAATCCGTTGACCCGGCGGAATTTGCGGAACAGGCTGGCGCGCCGGCGGATGCGGTGTGGGGGCGGACGCTGATCCCGACCGACAGACCGTCCGTTGCCGTCGATAAGCGGTTTGTCGTTGCATTGGACCCCGGACACGGGGGTATTGATCCGGGTGCGGAACGGGATGCTGTCTCTGAAAAAGACCTGATGCTGAAGTTCGCGCGTGCTTTGCAGGACGTCCTGCGGCGCAGCGGAGTAGAGGCGGTCCTGACCCGTGATGAAGATGTATTTGTTGCGTTGGAACAACGGGTTGCGATTGCTCATCATGCACGGGCCGATCTGTTTTTGTCGCTGCATGCCGACAGCCTGCGCCAGGGCGGGGCAAAAGGGGCAACGGTTTACACCCTGTCGGAAGAAGCCAGCGATGCCGCCAGTGCCCATCTGGCGGCGCGGCATAATCGGTCAGACATCATCGCCGGGGTCGATCTGACCGGGTCGGACGATCAGGTGGCAGGCGTTCTGCTTGACCTTGCGCGGCAGGAAACGGAACCGCGGTCGCGGGAGTTGGCAAAGATATTGATTGAGGGGATGGCCTCGGCGGGCGGCCCGATGAACCGGCGGCCTTTGCGAAAAGCGGGGTTTTCGGTCTTGAAATCAGCGGATATTCCATCGGTTCTGGTTGAGGTCGGATTTCTGAGCTCGAACCGGGATCTGGCCAATTTGCGTGACCCGGTATGGCGGGCTGTGATGGTCAACGGGATGGCGGATGCGATTTTGCGCTGGCGCGACATTGACGCAGCCCGCGCACCGCTGGCGCGACATTGACGCAGCCCGCGCACCGCTGGTGCGAC
>CAXBKL010000028.1:0-34004 GCA_963976125.1 uncultured Sulfitobacter sp.
AATGACGCTTGCTGTCGCGGTATCCTCAAAAGACGCCGCGAAAACCGCTATCTAGCCAGTTTTATTGCGCCGCGAGCGGACGCCGTGCCAGCTTGCATTGAGTCCAAAGCTCGGCCAGCGCATTCACCAGATGGTCTATATCGGCTTCTGAATGCACCGGCGACGGCGTGATGCGCAGGCGCTCGGTGCCTTTCGGGACGGTCGGGTAATTGATCGGCTGAATATATATCCCGTAATCGTTCAGTAGAACGTCAGAGATGTATTTGCACTTGACCGGATCACCAACCATTACCGGGATGATGTGGCTGGGGTTTGGTTCATGGGGGATGCCAAGATGCTCCAACCGGGCGCGCACATGTGCCACCTTTTCCTTATGCATCTGACGTTCTGCGGTGCTTTCCTTGAGATGCCGGATGGAGGCCGCAGCCCCGGCCGCCACGGCAGGGGGCAAAGCGGTTGTAAAGATGAACCCGCTGGCAAAGCTGCGCACGAAGTCACACAGTTCGGTTGATGCCGCGATATATCCGCCAACAACGCCAAATGCCTTGCCCAGCGTGCCTTCGATCACGGTGAGCCGATGCATCAAGCCTTCGCGTTCGGCGATACCGCCGCCGCGCGGGCCGTACAGGCCGACGGCGTGGACTTCATCAAGATAGGTCATGGCGTTGTATTTGTCCGCCAGATCACAGATCTCGGCGATTGGGGCGATGTCGCCGTCCATGGAATAGACGCTTTCAAAGGCAATCAGCTTTGGCCGCTCCACGGGCAGCGCGGCAAGTTTTGCCTCGAGATCTTCAAGATCATTGTGCGCCCAGATCAACCGGTCCGCCTTGGAATGTCGTATCCCTTCGATCATCGAGGCGTGGTTCAACGCATCAGACAGGACAACGCAGTCGGGAACGCGGCTGGCAAGGGTACCCAGCGCCGCCCAGTTGGACACATAGCCAGAGGTGAAAAGCAATGCGGCTTGCTTGCCATGCAGATCGGCCAACTCGGCTTCAAGCAGCACATGGTCATGCGTTGTGCCCGATATGTTCCGTGTCCCTCCTGCACCGGCACCACAGCGATCAAGCGCTTCGTGCATCGCGGCCAGCACCTTGGGGTTTTGACCCATGCCCAGATAATCGTTCGAGCACCAGATCGTGACATCGCTGGCATCGCCGCCGCGCGACGTCGCGCGCGGAAATGCACCGCAGTGGCGTTCAAGATCGGCAAATGTCCGATAGTTACCCTGATCGCGCAGATCGTTCAGTGCGTCTTCAAAAAAGGATTGATAGTCCATTATTCCCCCACGGCCTCTTGGGCGATTTCATCGAGAAGCGCCTGTACTTCCTGCATTGGTCCATCGGGATAGTTTCTGTACCCTACCATGACCTGACCCTCGCGGTCCGCAACAAAAATCCCGTATGGACAATGCGCGATGTTCATTGGATCGGCTTCCATGACTTTTCGGGACAAAACAGCAGAGCAGAACACAAAAATATCCGCAGCCTCAAACAGCTTTGTGTCGCTGCCCACGTCCTGCGCTGTGCGGTTAAGCATCTCGCCAGTGTGACTGACGTAATCGATGACAAGCCCCCGATCGACAATAGCGCTTTCCACGCTGAATGTCGCATCGTCAAAACTTCCGTCAAATTCATACACGGTCGAGTTATCGCCCGCGATGGCAAAACCTGCAGAGGCAACGCCCAAAATACCACCCAGCAAAAGGGATTTCATGATTCCGTCCTCCGTATTGCAGGCAAGTATTTCAGGTTCTGAAGCGCCGGGCCTTGATACGGATCAAGGCCCGGACCCTTTGGGTTATCCGAACATGTCCGAGGTGATCCCGGCGTACCAGCCTTCGGATTCCTCATAAGTTGCCTTGCGCAGGTCGGCGCTTTCACCCGTTGCCGAGATAAATCCGTCCACTTTTGCGATTTTCTCATCGGTGGCCTCGTAAGTGGCACCAACCTTCACACCATCATTGGTGGCGATCAACGACCAGCAGGTGTTGGAGAATTTCGCCGGGAACACCTTGGAACCCGTCAGCGCGCCGCGGACGGCATTGGCGCAAACCTTGGCCTGCGAATTGGCGGAAAAGCCGGATTTGGGCATATCACCCTGTTGGGACGCATCCCCCAGAACATGGACATCTGCATCCGCCTTTGTGGACATATCAGCCGCGTTGACGGGCGCCCAATTGCCATCCGTGACGCCGGCAAGTTCTGCAATCCGCCCTGCCTTCATCGCCGGGATCACGTTGCAGACGTCAACCTTGGTTTCCTCGCCATCAATCGTCACCGTCATTGCCAACGGGTCAACGGAAACGTCGCCGCCGCCAAAGTCCTCGCCGATCCAGTCGACCATGCCGTCATAATGGTCTGCCCACCCTTCCTGAAACAGCGCCTGTTTGGAGAATTTCGGCTTGGGATCGGCCACGATGATCTTCGCCGTCGGGTTGTTGGCTTTCAGGTAATGCGCCACCATCGACACACGTTCATAAGGACCGGGAGGGCAGCGGTAGGGGTTTGGCGGGGCCACCATCGCAAAGGTGCCGCCTGCGGGCATTGCCGCAATCTGTGCCTTGAGCAATTCAGTTTGCGATCCGCCCTTGTAGGCATGCGGCATCGCATTCTGCGCCGACAGATCCCAGCCCTCGACGGCACCATCAACAAAGTCGATGCCCGGCGACAGGATCAGTTTGTCATAGGGCAGCGATCCGCCGCCGGCCAGCGCCACGGTCTTGGCGTCACGATCGACGCCGACGGCCCAGTCGTGGACGACATTGACGCCCCCAGCGGCCAGTGTGCCGTAGGAATGGCCAAGATCATCCATTTCCTTGAAACCACCCAAATAGAGGTTCGAAAAGAAGCAGGTGTAATACATGCGCGTCGGTTCGATCAGGGTTACGTCGATCTCGCCCTTGCTGTCCTTGGCGATATAGCGCGCGGCGGTTGCACCACCGGCCCCCCCGCCGACAACCACAACCCGTGGTTTGCCGTGGCCCGCCGCAAATACAACTGGCGCTGACAGCGTTGCCGCCGCAGCGGCCCCGGTTCCAATAAATCCGCGTCTATTAATCGTCATTTTGGTCTCCTCCCTTGAGTGGTCCCTAATCGAGATCCCTAAAATACGCGGCGAGGGCCGCGATCTCTTCATCAGACAGCCGCCCCGCCATCATCTGCATGACCGGATGGGGCCTGATCTTTCGCTTGTAGGCGTGCATTGCCACGACGAAATCTTCCGTAGGCCATCCGGTCACCCCCGGAATGCCATCGTTATCACCATCGGACTGGTGGCATGTGGTGCATTCACTGGCGAGATATTCGCCATATTCAGGATCGCCCTGAATCGCGAGGATCGCCGGGTCCAGATCGTGATCTGTTCCTGTCGCCGTTGGTTCGGCTTCCGGAATGTCCGAAGGGTTGTCTGAATAGGCCCTGAGGAATGCAAGCAGATTGGCGCGCTCTTCGTTGTTCTTGACACCGCGGAAATTCATCCGGGTTTTTGACACCAGCGCCTTTGGGTTTTCGAGATAGGCATCAAGAGTATCGTAGGTCCAGATCAACCCGTCATCCCCCATCCGCAGCATGCTCCTGGAGTATTTGACACCCTCGACCGATCCGGCAGGGCGGCCAAAAATGCCGTTCAGTTGCGGACCGATCCGGTTTTCAGCGCCGTCGCCGATCTGGTGACATGCCTTGCACTGTCCAAATGCATCGGCACCCTTTTCCACATCACCAAGTTCTTCTGAAAACGCCGCCCCCCCAGCGAACAAAGCAGCGAAGGCAAGCAAGGTTGGCAATTGTCGTATCACGGTCTATTCCCCAACAGACTTGAGATATTCGATGACAGCAGCCAGATCGGCCTCTTTCTTCAAACCCGCAAAGGACATCTTTGTCCGCTTCATGTATTTCTTGGGGTTTTTCAGAAACGCAGAAAGCTCATCTTCGGTCCAGACAAGCCCGTCTGCCCCTGCGGCTTTCATCGGCTTGGAATACTTGAAGCCCTCGGCGGCCCCCGCAGGTTTGCCGACAATGCCAGTCAGAATTGGCCCAACGCGGTTTTTGGCACCTTCACCAACCTGATGGCAGGTCTTGCATTTCTTGAACACCTTTTCGCCCTTCGCTGCGAGGTCGGCATCGAATGCGGTGGCAGCCCCTCCTTCCGGTTCAGCCGCCGCGTCTTCTTCCAGTGCAGAGGCGTCTTTGGCAATCAGGTCTGCGTTATCCTGATCCGGTGTCACATCCAGGACCAGGGCGCGCATGGTCACCTGGACCTCGTCCTTGCAATTTTCCATGCAGGGTTCACCCGTCCATTTCGCGTATTCTGTTGCCGCGCGGTCATCGAGAATGAACCCGGCCGCATTGGGCATTTTGACATCCAGAAAGGTTTCATTCGACAGAACAAAATCATCCTCGATCAGGTCGTTGGAATAAAGGATATAGGCAACGATGGAATAGACTTCGTCATCGGTCAACGTCCCCGCATTGCCGTAAGGCATCGAACGTTTGATGTAGTCATACGCGGTCGACAGATGTGGCCAGTACGACCCGACAGTCTTGAGCGGGTCATCGTGGTCCAGCGTGTCCGCACCGCCTGCCAGTTTGGGCCAGTTGTCGATTCCTTCAGCAAAATCACCGTGGCAAACGGCACATTTCTCGGCAAATATCTCCTCGCCGATCAGCGCATCGCCGGAACCCACAGGCAGCCCCGTGCCATCCGGGCTGACATCTCCGTCCCATGCTGCAACTTCTTCGGGCAGAGCCGCCCGGCCAAGGCCGAATTTGCCCGCAAATGCCGGGCCGGCGCAGAGTGTGACAGCGGCGGCCAGCGCCGCGGATTTAAGAAACTTCGACATTTTCAGCCTCTCCATTGGAGCGCACCAGCCAGGTTTGGATGCAGTTGTTATGATAGATGGAGTTCAGGCCACGTACGTCGCGCAGCTGTGTCTTGGTTGGCTGGACATAGCCGGTGTCGTCCATCGCGCGAGATTGCAACATCATCTCCTCGCCGTTCCAATCGGTATCCAGATAGAACCGCGTCAGGGCCATTTTCTCTCCGGGTTTTGCAAGGCGCGCGGTTTCCCATGTCTTGCCGCCGTCCTTGGACACATCCACACGGGTGATCGCCCCGCGCCCGGACCAAGCCAGACCAGTAATCACCAACGGCCCGTTGCCGTGGGTGATCGGTGCCTGGGGGCTGGGATTGGTGACAACGGATTTTGCATCCATCGCCCATGTCCATTTGCGGCTGATGCCGTTCTCAAGGGTGTCGGTGTATTTGCTGGTTTCCTCACGGCTTTCAACCGCTGCATCGGTGACTTCGATGCGGCGGATCCATTTGATCCACATATTGCCTTCCCAGCCGGGCACAACCAGCCGTACAGGGTAGCCATGTTCCTTGCGCAGCGCCTCACCATTGGCCTTGAACGCGACCAGCACATCATCAAGCGCTTTTTCCATCGGAATGGAGCGCCCGTTGGAGGATGCATCGGCACCTTCGACAAACACCCATTTGTCTTTCAGATCACCGGCCATATTCAGACCCGCCTCCTCCAGAAGTGTCCGAAGCGGCACGCCGGTATATTCCATGTTGTGGATCATGCCGTGGGTAAACTGTGCGCCGTTCAACTGCGCGCCGGCCCATTCCATCCCGGTATTCGCCGCACATTCGCAGAAATATACGTGGTTTTCACGCGGGAAGCGTTCAAGATCGGCGTAGGTAAAGACCAAAGGTGTATCCACCAGCCCGTTGATCATCAAACGGTAGTCTTCCTTCCTGAGATCAATCGCACCCGAGTGGTGACGCTCAAACGCACAGCCCTGCGGCGTGATCGTGCCGTCCAGCGCATGAATAGGTGTGAAGTTGATTGAACTGACCGTATCCGCCGTCAGCCATTCGACATTGCGGCGAATGACGTCACCTTCGTATTGGATCGGCAGACCATAGGGCGTTGCATCGACACCATCACCAAGACCCTGTGCCCAGGGCTGGATTTCGGTAATCAGCGGATCGGGCGATTGCGCCCGCGCCGCACCAGTGGCCAGCGCCCCTGCCCCGACCGCTGCGGCCCCGCGCAAAAAGGCGCGCCGCGACGGTGTGTTGCCTGTTTCATTATCTGACATTTCAGATGCCTCCTGTTCGTCCGGTCGGGTTAAACGCCAACCACTTTCACGCTGTTGTTCGGATCAAGGGAAATAGTGCCCTGCTTGGCGATGTGGGCTTCGACTACGTCCCAAATCTGTGGTCCTTCGGTCTCTTCATTGACCGATGCCCAGCCCGCGACCTGGTAGGTCTTGGCCGGATCAATCGCCTCGCCGGTCTTGAGCAGGGTCATTTCGGTGATCCGGCTGCCCTGCGGCTTGGTGACGTCAATCCGGTAGCCCAGCCCGCCGACCCGCACCATGTCGCCACCCTGCTGATAGTAGGGATCGGGGTTGAACAGGTTATCGGCCACGTCCTCAAGCACCACATGCAGAAATTCGCCTGTCATTTCGGTTCTGTATGCCTCTCCATAAGTCATGGAGGTCACATTCCAGATGTCTTCGCGGGTGATGTCCTGACCGGGCAGGATCGACGGCCCCCAGCGCACGCCGGGCGACATGGCAATGTCGGCCTCACGCTCGGAAATCAGCGCATCACAGATCAGGTCATCCCAGGTCCCGTTGAAATTTCCCCGGCGGTACAGGGTCTGATCCTCCCCGGTGCGGCCAATCACTTCGCTCAGCGCTTCGGCATAGGGTGCGCGTTCGGCGTCGATCAGGCTGGCAACCTTTGGATCAGGGGTGATGACATCCGAAAAAATCGGTATCAGCTTGTGCCGGAACCCCATCATGCGGCCATTTTGCACATCCAGATCAACGCGGCTGACAAATTTACCATTGGATCCGGATGCGACAATGATTGTTTCTCTCACCAACACAGGTTCGGGCAGCGCGTCATGCGTGTGGCCAGACAGGATCACGTCGATGCCAGTCACCTTGCCCGCCATCTGCTTGTCCACGTCAAAACCATTATGGCTGAGGCAGACAACAAGCTCCGCACCTGCGGCGCGCACTTCATCGACCATTTCCTGCATCCGCTCATCGCGGATACCGAATGAATATTCCGGGAACATCCAGCCAGGGTTGGCGATGGGCATATAGGGGAACGCCTGACCGATGACGGCAACCTTGACGCCGCCGGATTCATAGAACTTGTAAGGGGGGAACAGATCGGTCGGCTCATCCCATTCGGCATCAAAGATATTCTGGCCAAGGGCCGCAAAAGGCAGACCTTCGACGATTTCGCTCACCCGGTCCGAGCCAAGCGTGAATTCCCAATGGAATGTCATCGCATCGGGCTTGAGCGCGTTCATGACATTGACCATGTCCTGCCCCTGGGTGTGGTAGCAGGTGTAGCTGCCGTGCCAGGTATCGCCACCATCCAATAGCAAGGCATCGGGCCTGTCGGCGCGGATCGCATTGATGACCGTTGCCACGCGGTCAAGCCCACCGACACGGCCATAGCTCTGTGCAAGTGCCGCAAAGTCATTGTAGGTCAGCGCATAGGCCGAGGGGCTGCCATCGTTGATGCCGTATAGTTTGCGAAAATCGGCGCCGGTCACATGCGGGACCGCGCCCTTGTTTCCGCCCACCCCGATATTGATCGACGGTTCACGGAAATAGATCGGTTTGAGCTGCGCATGGATGTCGGTGATGTGGATCAGCGACACATTGCCAAAGGTTTCGAATTCCAGCAACTTTTCCTGCGTCAGGGATTGCTGGGCAGCAAGCCGCGCCCAATTGCCAAAGCCGGACGCACCGTAAAGGGCAGCGGCAGCCATGCTGGTTTGCAAGAAATCGCGGCGAGAAATCATCCGGTAGCTCCAAGTCGCGCGCACGTATGCGCATTTGTGAATTTGTTTGAAGTGCAAAAGCCCCGCACCACACCTGTGGGCGGGGCTTTTGCCGTATCAGTTTCGGATCGAAGGGCCTTCGACGCTCAGCCCGTTGCCGCGAGACGCTACATAGAGTTCAAGCGCGATAAACTCTGCGCTGCCGGGCTTATAGGTTTCGGCGCGCGTATCGCGCACACAGCCCTTGAACCGGGAATGCGCCCCGTTCAGTTTGGTGTTCTTGAGACGATACACCGGAAAGCCGTTGATCTGACCCTGACTCAGGTGATCTGCGCGGATCATGTTGCCATAGTTTTCTTCGTGGCAATTGGCGCAGGACAATTCAAGCTGTCCCGTACGGGTGTAGTACAGCTCTTTGCCTTTTTCCCATGTCGATTGGGCGGGTCCGTCGATGGCGACATTCACAGGCAGCCCGCGCGAGACGGATGCCAATGCAGCTTCCATGTTGATGGCAGGGCCTTTGTCGTACTTCCACGCATCCGCACCCATCCGGTTGGTGCGGCAATCGTTGACCTGCATTTGCAAGGTGCGGACCTCACCTGCCGCCTCATTCCACTTTGGATAGGTGGCTTTGACACCCGCCATGCTTTCAATGTCGTTATGGCAGGACGAACAGGATTTACCCTCGGTACCTTCCACGGTTTCCCACGCCTCCAATGCATTTTCGACAAAAATCATGCCGGGGTTGTCAAAGTCATCGGCCTGCATCGCGCGGGTTTCCTTCCCGCGGAAAAGCCAGCCGGACATGACCTCATCAAGAACATCCGACAGATGCGCCGGGGCCTGCGTGCGAGTGACGATCTCGGTCTCTTCGTTCAGGATCAGGTTGTCATCAACCGGATCCGCCGCAGCAACAGCGGTTGTCATCAGTGTTGCCAGAATGGCGCCCGTGAATGTTCTCATGAATGTCCCTCCCAAGACGCGCCCTCATTCGATCGCAATTTTTTTCGATGTCTCGTAGATTGATCCATCGTCGTCATACCATGTGAACTTGAACTCCCCCGCTTCGGGGACAAGTGCTTCAAATTCCAGATAGGGATTGGTCGAGATTGCTGGTTCCAGCCCCACTTCGATCACGTTCTCACCGTTAAAATCACAGGTGAACCGATTGATGATCGAACGCGGGATGACGTTGCCATCATCGTCTTTACGCTGACCAGATTCCATCTTGTGGCTGATCAGCGTCTTGATTGTGATTGCATCACCAGCAGCCGCCTTCTTTGGGACTTTGACGCGAGGTTTTACACCAGATGCCATTTTCGTAACTCCTTGATAGCTTAGCCGCCGCAGCCGCCGATTGTGACCTTGACGGTGGACGATGCCTGAACAAACGAACCGTCTTCCAGCTTTGCAATCGCCACGACGTCTTGCGTGCCTGCAAGGCGGATACGTGTGGACGCAGACCGGGACGCGGCCAGTTTGCCGAATTTGAACGTTGCAACACTCGGCGTCGGGTTGCCCATGGCCAGCACCATGATTTCTGTTGCGGTCTCGGACGAAACCTCGATTGGAACGGTATTGCCGTTCTCCGCAATCTCGGGCGCGGTCAGGCTGATGTCGCCCGCACCGATCTCGGCACCCCCGGTGAATTCTGCGATCATTTCCTCGCCCGCCGCAGATACGCGGATTGGCAAGCCAGCAACCAAAAGGGCACCTGCCCCCATCACGATTGCACGACGTCTTGTGAGTTCCATGGTGAACCTCCTTTGATCCCCGACCGGGATGTTATTCCTTGAGGGTGGACAGATAGGCCACCACATCTTCGATTTGCTGTGCGCTCAACAGCGGGCCAAAAGTATCATCAGCCGCTTTGCCGGTGTAGGCGTTGCCGGGCCGGATAAACCCTTCGGTTTTGTAAAAGGATGGCATCAGGCTGTCTTCGAACGTCATTTTGGCATTGCTGACGATACCGCGCAGCTCGGCTGTGGACCACCGATCACCCGCGCCATCAAGCATGGGGCCGATCTCGCCATGAAAGGGGACATCGGCCAGATCGCTGACCGCGTGACATGCAACGCAATTGCCCAGCTTCTTGCTGCCGACAATCTCCCTGCCACTGGCGACGTCTCCGGGCACACCTGTCAGCGACTGCTCAACAGCACCGTCAGAATAACTCACCGCCGTCGGCCTGATCTCTTCTGCCGATACAGCAAACGCCGCAACGCCAAATGAGACGGCTGCAATTCCCAAAATCCTCATGCGTCCTCCCAAAGACTGTCTCGCTGTATACCGTAGCGCACTGTTTTGTGATGACGCAACAACAAATTCACTTACATGAATTTTTTAATCTAATCGACCCTCGAGATGCAGGAAACGTCTATTCCCTCGATTGCTCTGTAAACATACGGGCATGATATTTCTGGAAACTTTCCTCGCCCTCATAGCCCTTTTCAACGACCCAGTTCAGCATATTGAACGTGGTATGCCGCCCCCAGGCCCCCGGCATTGTCGCAACAGCGGCGCTTGAGGCAATGGCGTCCTCTGCCACATCTTCCGGGAAAAACAGAATCATTGGAGTGAACAAGGCACCCCATCTTTTCACCATGTCTTTCTCGGGCAAGGCCGTGCCATCAAAATCCGTAACCTCCACATCACCGAACATATTGATCTGAACAACAAAGAAATTTTCCTCGATGAAGGTCGAGATTTCGGGAAGGGGGAACACCTCTTCGTGCATCTTCTTGCAATAGATACAGCCGCGTTGTTCGATGATGATCATCAGCCGTTTGTTTTCGGCATTGGCCTCGGCAAGGTCTTCGGTGAGGTCTTTGAAAGTGTCACGCATCCACACGGTCTTGTGCAGGCCGTCATCCCCCATCTGTGCCGCGAACGCGGCCATCGTGGTTGAGAGGGTCAAGGTAATTGCAGCTAGCAGATTTTTCATGATGGTGTCTCCGAATTAGCGCAAGACCCCGATGTCAGGCCCGATTTCGAGCATCCATTGCGCGATGTAGTTCATAGAATTTGTCGCAATCAGCAAACCGAACGCGATCAGCATGGCCCCCATGATCTTTTCTATCAGGCCCAGATGGCGGCGGAATTTGGACATCCACCGCATGAATGGTCCGATGAACAGGGCGGCCAGAATGAAGGGCGCGGTCATGCCCACGCCATAAACAAACAACAGCCACGCACCCGTCGATGCGGTGTCCGCCCCCGCAGCGGTAAACAGGATCGTCGCCAGCACCGGACCGACGCATGGGGTCCATCCAAAGGCGAAGGCAAGGCCGATCACATAGGCGCCAACAAGGCTGACGTTGGAGGTGCTGCCCCCGTCGGTGCGGAGTTGGCGATAGAGGATGCCAATTCTGATGACCCCAAGGAAATGCAGACCCATCGCAATGATGATTGCCGCCGCGATCCAGCGCAGCACGTCAAAGTATTCGCGCACCGCCTGTCCAAAAACCGTGGCCGCCGCCCCCATCCCCATAAAAATCGTGATTACACCGGCGGCAAAGAATGTCGCGGCTAGGACGGCGCGCAACCGCGTTCGGGGGGTGATCCCGGCCTGCGCAGAAATCTGGTTCATGCCAACACCCGCCAGATAACTCAGATAGAACGGCACGATGGGCAAGATGCAGGGCGACAGGAAGGACAAAAGCCCCGCAATAGCCGCGCCCACATAGGTAATTTCCATCATCGGCGCCGCTCTCTCTTGTATAATTCACATATTCATATTATGTTGTTTGTTTAGCAAAGGTCAATTCCACATGTTCATTCGGCCCACCGCACTTGGCTTTCTGTTCCTGATCGCAACCGCATTGTTCGCGGCGGCAGATACCGCTTTGGTGATGGTAGAGGAAAAGGGATGCGTCTGGTGCGCACGCTGGAACGAAGAGATTTCGCATATCTACCCCAAGACCGAAGAAGGCGCGGCGGCTCCTCTGCGGCGCATTGATATTCGTGCGCCACGCCCTGATGATCTGAGCTTCGCAAGAAAGCTGACTTTCACACCGACATTTGTTCTGATGGTCGATGGCAAGGAAACATCGCGGATCGAAGGGTACCCCGGAGAGGACTTTTTCTGGGGGTTGTTGGGACAGATGCTGTCACAGGCTAGTATTGATGTTTCGGGGTGATACAATTAAGCAAGCGAACCATTTGGCTCTAGAGGCCGATCCGTTTCCGAGGAATTGAGAGCAAGATGGCCCTACCAGTCTTTGACGAAAACACCTGCCCGGAAGATATGGACAAGATGGCGGCAAATGCCTTGCACGCGTCGAATTTCCTAAAAGCAATCAGCCATGAAGGCCGGTTGATGATCCTGTGCCATCTGGCCACCGGAGAAAAGTCCGTTACCGAGCTGGAGCGGTTGTTGTCCGCCCGGCAAGCGGCGGTGTCGCAACAACTGTCGCGCCTCCGGCTTGAGGGCCTCATCACGCCGCGCCGGGACGGTAAGGCGATCTACTACAGCTTGACCGATGATCGGCCCAAGCAAATAATGGAAGTTGTCTACGACCTGTTTTGCCGACAGGATTAACCGATCGTTTTCCGACGGTCGGCGTGGACCTGAGGGGGCATTGATGCTGGATTTTTTCTCAGAACCGGTCCTTGTCGCGAGTGTTGGCCTGATCGGTGGTATCCTGCTGGGGCTGGCGGCCCGTATCGGTCGTTTTTGCACCCTCGGCGCTATCGAAGATCTGTTTTACGGCGAAAACACCCTGCGCCTGCGCATGTGGGGCATAGCCATTGGCGTTGCAGTGATCGGAACCTTTGGTCTATCGGCATTTGGGTTGCTTGACCTGAGCCAGACCCTCTATTTGTCGCGACATTGGAACCCGCTATCGAGCGTCTTTGGCGGCCTTTTGTTCGGATACGGCATGGCACTTGCGGGCAACTGCGGGTATGGCGCGCTCGCGCGGCTTGGCGGCGGTGACCTGCGGTCCCTTCTTATTGTCCTGGTGATGGGCATTTCGGCCTATGTCACGCTTGGAGGACCGCTCTCATCCCTTCGGATCTGGGCATTTGGCGGATCCAGAGAAGCAAGCGGTACCGGGTCAATCGCCCATTGGGCGGCGGACCTCACCGGGCTATCCCTTGATGGGTCCGGCATGGTGATCGGTGCTGTGATATTGGGGCTGACGCTGACCAATCGCGAGTTGCGTCGATCCCATTCCTACACATTCTGGGGGGCAGTTGCAGGCGTGGCCATCGTGTCGGGTTGGGCGGGCACCCAATGGGTCGCGCGCATCGGATTTGATGCCACACCAGTTGTAACGCACACCTTCTCTGCCCCAATCGGTGAAACGATGCTTTATGCCATGACATCCTCGGGCAACACCATCAGCTTTGGCACCGGTTCCGTGATTGGTGTTCTGATCGGTGCCTTCATCGGGAGCCTTTTCAAAGGTCACTTCCGATGGGAAGCCTGCGATGATCCGCGAGAATTGCGCCGTCAGATCCTGGGTGCCGCGTTCATGGGAGCGGGCGCAGTCATCGCAGTCGGGTGCAGCGTCGGACAAGGGCTTTCTGCCTTCTCTGTACTGGCATTTAGCGCGCCGCTCACACTTGTTTGCATCATGATCGGGGCCGCCCTTGGCCTGCGGCAACTGATCTGGGGATTTTCGCCGTCGGTTTAGAGCCAGGAGCCACTAACCTGCACAATCGGCGATGGTCTGGCCGAGGATACCGGATTTCTGATCCAGCCTGCTGATCCCGGTCTGCGCCATTGCGATGCTCATTTCATCGCTCAGGACATCCCAAAGACGCTCAAGCCCTTGCGCACCTGCTGCGGCGATGGCGAATTGCAGAATACGCCCAAAAAACACAAAATCCGCACCGGCGGCCAATGCCTTGAGCGCATCTTCGCCAGAGCGCAGGCCGCTGTCGAGAAACAGCGGAAAATCATCCCCGACCGCCGCGCGGATCAGCGGCAGAGCAGTGATCGGGCATGGCGCGCTCTCCAATTGCCGCGCGCCGTGGCTGGAGACCTGTATGGCGTCCACGCCTGCCTGTTTCAACAAAACGGCATCCCCAACATCCAGCACGCCCTTGACCACCAGTTTTCCCGACCACAGGTCGCGCAACCGGCGCAAGGTATCCCAATCGGCTTTGGCCCGGCTTTCGGTGCGGTCAAAGTCGAAACCGTCCCTATCGAAATTCGCCATGCCGGGTTTGCCCGCCAGAAGCGTTGACAGGGACCAGCGGGGGTGCAGGGCAAAATCAATGAACTGGCGTGGGCCGATGTGAAACGGCATCTTGAACCCATGCCGCAATTCGCGTGGGCGGCGGCCCACTTCGGGCACGTCAGCAGTCAACACAAGTGTCCGATACCCGGCGGCCTTGGCGCGCTCAACCAGTTTGAATGTACCGGTCCCGTCCCCACTGAAGTAGAGCTGAAACCACGCATGCCCCTCGGCGGCCTCGATGATGGTCTCCATCGGGGTTGAGGCAACGGTCGAAACGCCATGCGGCACCTTGTGGCGCGCGGCCAGCCGGGCCAGCATCAGGTCGGCACCCGGCCCGGACAGGTTGCACATGCCCATCGGCGCAATGCCGAAAGGGCGTTCCACCGTATCCCCGAACAATGGCGTTGCAAGCGACCGTTGGCTGACATCGCGCAGGATGCGCGGCCTCAGTGTGACCGCGTCAAGGGCTGCACGGTTTCGCGCCGCACCGGTTTCGCTGCCCGCCGCGCCGTCGATGTAGTCAAAGATCATCCACGGCAACCGCCGTCTGGCCAGCCGCCGCGCATCTTCTGCGGAATGAATATGCGCGGCGCTCCCCATGTTTCAGGCGGAAACCGCTTTCATGAAGCGGTCACGAATGACAACCGGGTCCATGGTAATCACCGGCAGTTTGATGTTGCCGCTGTCGCATTTGCACACGATCACGGTCATCTTCTTGCTGTCGATGGCACCTTGCAAGACCGGACCAAGATCCTTGTCCTGCACTTCGATGACATTTTCACAGCCGCAGGCTGTGGCCACCGCTGTCAGGGATGTCTTCTTGCCTGCATAGGTAGGCTGATCCCCGGTCGACCCGTATGATCCGTTGTCGATGATGAGCAGGATGTAATTGTCGGCCACGTTGTTGGCGATGGTCGGCAGCGTTCCGAGGTTGGTCAAGACAGAGCCATCCCCGTCGATGGAAATGACCGTCTTGTCCTGAGCCAGCGCGAGGCCCAGACCGATTGAGGACGCCAGACCCATGGTGCCCAACATGTAGAAGTTGGTGGGCTGGTCGTCGATCATGTGCAGCTCTTGGCTTGGCAGACCGATGTTACAAACGACCAGCTGGTCGCGGAGAATAGGCGCGATTTCGCGCAGGATTTCGGAACGGATCATTGGTCGCCATAGCCTCCCCAGAAATTCGCATCCGTCAGGATCGCGACAGGTTTGTTGCACATGAAGGTGTATTTCAGGATCGCGTCCAACTCTTGCACGTCGGATTGGTGGTGAAAGTGGTAGGTCGGGATCTTCATTTCAGCCAAAAGTGCCTTGGTGTGCACGGCCATCTCGACCTGACAGGCTACTGGCTCACGCAGTTCTCCGCGATAGCTGATGAGCATCGGCAGGGGCATGCGGTAGTACTGGATCAGCGTCGCCAAGGTATTGATGGTCACGCCGATGGCCGTGTTCTGCATGATGATGGCGGGGCGCTTGCCGCCCATGAAGGCCCCCGCGCAAAGCCCCATACCCTCGTCTTCCTTGTTGGACGGGATGTGGAATATTTCGTCGCGCGCGTCGATCTCTTCGATCACACCGGCCAGCTGCTTGCAGGGGACGGTCGTGACAAATGAGATGTCGTTCGCAACAAGATCATCGGTGATCTTCCTGTCGATGTTCATCTTTTGGTGCCTTTCATAATTGGCGATCTAGTCGGTGTCGGAATTCCTGTGGACGTGGACGGCACATCCGGCATGGCGCACCACGCGCGCAGCGGTCGAGCCGAGAAAGTAGTCCCGCAGGCCGGGTTTGTGTGATCCCATAACGATACAGCCGATGCCGTTGGCATTGGCATAGTCAATGATTGACCGCGCCGAATGGCCACTGATCAGAACAGGGTTCACATTTGGCAATGCGGCGACTTTTTCCTTCAACTTGGCCTTGGCCCGGTCAAGCCCGGCCTGCACAATCTCGGGATCCAGATAGGCATTGACCGATCCGTCCGGTGCTTCATGCACATGCAGGGCAATGACTTCGCCGCCGGCGCCAAGCAAGGCCTGGGCGATGGCAAGTGTCTTGGGGGATACATCGTGATCAAGCGCCATCGGCACAAGTATCTTAGCATACATGTCTGTTCTCCTTTGCAAGGGTCAAAAACGTCACGGCCACGGGTTCAATACGATCTTGGGGGCGGCAACCACCCCGTTACGCAGATCACGAAATGCCTGCGCGCCTTGCGCAAGCGGCCGTTCCTGAAACCAGTCAAGTGGACCCAGACGGCCATCAAAAATCGCCTGTGCAGTATCGTGGAAATCCTGAGCGGTATAGGTGTAGGTGCCGATGAATGTGATTTCCTGCAAGGTCATGCGGCGCACATCAAGACCGCCTGCATCCTCTCCCAGCCCGACATGGGCAATCACCCCGCCGGGCGCTGCCGATGCTGATGCAACGGCGCGTGTCGCGGCATAGCCCACGGCATCCACAACCAATGGATATTGTCCCCCGGCGGTGGATAGCACCTGCTGATTGCACTGCTCTGACAGAAAATCACGACGCGCCTCATTTGGCTCGGCGATTGTCACATCCGCCACGCCCATTGCACGGAATGCAAGGGCCGCGGCCAATCCAATGGCCCCGCCCCCGATCACCAGCGCCCGCCGCTCCGCCGCCGGGTGCAGCGCGTCAATCGCCAGCCGGACGGCATGCCAGCTGACCGCCAGCGGTTCGGCCAGCGCGGCCTTGGACAGCGTCACATCCTGTGGCACCTCGACAAGGTTCTGTCCGGGCATCGTGACGAACTGCGCAAACGCCCCTTCGCGGGGCTGCATGGAAATGATCTGTCTGTGCGTGCAGAGGTTTTCCCGCGCCGACGTGCAGGCGGGACAGCGGCCGCAGGTCACCAACGGATTGACAGTGACGCGCATGCCGTCCCTTGGCCCGCCGACAACCACACCTGCGGCCTCATGGCCCAGAATCAACGGCGCGGGGCGACGCGCGTCATGACCCAGATAGGCGTGCATATCCGAGCCGCAGATGCCCACGGCCTCGACCCGGATCAGATGGTCACCTGCTGCTGCGCTCGGATCCGCCACATCCCGAAACCCAAGCGTTTCCACGCCGTCGTAAACCAGTGCTTTCATTTGGCCGTATACCCCCCGTCAACCATCAAAACCTGCCCGGTAACATAGCCCGATGCCTCTGAGCACAAGAACACCAGCGGACCGTCGATGTCTTCCATGCGGCCGTTGCGATTCAAACAGGTCTGCGCGGCGTTCCGCGCGGCGCGATCCGCATCGGAAAACACCGCCCTGGTCAATTCGGTCGGGAAAAAGCCCGGCCCTATGGCATTGGCTGTGATCCCATCTTGCGACCATGCTTCGGCCATGGCCCGTGTCATTTGCCCGACTGCGGCCTTGCTTGCGCCATAGGCGATACCGCCGGGAAAGGCGCGGGTGGTTTGCAATGATGCGAAATTCACGATCCGGCCCCAACCCCTTTTCCGCATGGCCGGAACCATGGCCTGAGACAGAAAGAACGGCGCGGTCAGGTTCAGCGCAAGGGTCTGGTCCCAACCCTCCGCCGTCACCGCGTCTGCGGCCTGACGCGTGTTCACCCCCGCCGCATGCACCAGAATATCCGGTGCCCCGAACGGTTCCGATACCGCGTCGCACAGATCAGCAATATTCTCACGAACAGCCACATCTGCTGTTACCACGGCACAGCCTTCTCCGATCTCGGCCTGCAGATCGGCAAGCGCTTCCGCGCGCCGGGCAACGCCCACAACCCGCGCACCAGCCGAATGCAGCGCCAAAACCGCACGGCGGCCAAGGCCGGAACTGGCCCCGGTCACACAAGCGACCCTGCCCGTCAGGTCAAAAAGGTTGGTCTGGTCAGCCATCGGCGGACAGGTCAAAATTCTCGCCGGGAAAGTATTTGGCAAGCCGGACATCCGCAGCACGGGCATGTCCTTCCATCCCTTCCAGACGGGAAATCCGCGCAGTGGCTTCGGCAACGGGTTTGGACCCTTCGCGTGTGGCGCGCTGCCAGGTGACGATCTTCATATACTTGTGGACGCTCAGACCGCCGGTGTAGCTGGCCGCACCGGAGGTGGGCAAAACATGGTTTGTGCCGGTTGCCTTGTCGCCGTAGGACACGGTGGTTTCCTCACCAAGGAAAAGCGATCCATAGCACGTCAGCCGGTTTAGCCACCACTCAAGGTCGTCTGCCTGTACGGTCAGGTGTTCGGGCGCATATTCATCTGAACAGGCCGCCATTTCCTCACGGTCGGAACACACTATCACTTCGGCATAGTCGCGCCAGGCCGCAAAGGCGTTTTCACGGTTCACGTCCGGCAGATCCTCGATCAGGGTCGGGACCATTTCCATGACCTTTTCAGCCAGCCCACGATCATCCGTGACCAGCCAGACAGGCGAATTGTACCCGTGTTCGGCCTGGGACACCAAATCGGTCGCCACGATATGTGCGTCGGCCCTGCCATCCGCCAGGATCAGACTGTCCGTGGGGCCTGCGATCATGTCGATGCCGACGCGGCCAAACAGAATGCGCTTGGCTTCAGCGACGAACTGATTGCCGGGGCCAACAAGGATGTTCGCCTTTGGCAGGCCAAACAGACCAAAGGTCATTGCCGCGACACCCTGAACACCGCCCAGCGCCATAATCTTGTCCGCGCCGCTGATGTGGGCGGCATAGACAATGGCAGGGTTCACCCCAACATCGGGGCGCGGGGGCGAACAGGCGGTGATATGACGGCACCCGGCAACTTTGGCGGTGGTGACGGTCATGACGGCAGATGCGATGTGGCTATAGCGACCGCCGGGCACATAACATCCCGCCGCATCGACGGGGATGGCTTTTTGACCCGCAATCAGACCCGGCACGATCTCAAGCTCGACATCGGAAACGGTCCCTTTCTGGGTCTCGGCAAAGCGGCGCACATTGTCATGGGCAAACCGGATATCCGCCTTCAGCCTTTCTGGGACCAGGGCGCAGGCGGCCTCGATTTCCTCGGGTGTCAGCAACACATTGCCTTCGTAGCGGTCAAACTTCCTGGCATATTCAAGAGCCGCAGCATCGCCGCCCGCCTCGATGTCGCTCAAGATCGACTTTACCGTATCATGCACCTCCGAGGCGTCAGATTCAGCCGTCAGGATGGCTCTTTTCAGATAGTCACGTGTCATTTTCAGTCGTCCTACTTGTAAATTTCAGGCAGCAGCGTTGTCGAAATCGCAGGGATATAGGCGATTAACAGGACAACGACAAACATGCACAAAACGAAAGGGGTGGCGCGGGCGGCGATCTTGAGAATCGACTCCCCCGTGATACCAGAGACCACAAAAAGGTTCAGCCCCAGCGGTGGTGTAATGAACCCCACACCCAGCGCGGTAATCATCATGACGGAGAACTGAATCTCGTTCATGCCGATGTTGTCCGCGAGGGGTTTCAGGATCGGCGCAAGGATCACAATGTTCGGGGTTGTTTCCATGACGCAGCCCGCCGCGATCAAAATGCCGATCATCAGCAAGATCAATATCCACGGCTCATCGGTCAGGCCGGTGACGGAGGTCACAAATCCCTGCGGTACACCCATGATGGCCAGTGCTTCGGCCAGCGGGGCGGAGAACGCAATGATCGGCAGGATGACACCATTCACCTTGGCTGAACTGATCAACATCGGCGGGAAATCCGACAGTTTCAGCGTCCCCAGGACGAACCCCATCAAAATGGTCACGACCACCGCGGTTGCGCCTGCTTCGGTTGGCGTCAGGCGACCCGAGAAAATCCCGTAAAAGATGATCCCTGGCACGATAAATGCATACCAACCGGATTTGAGACTACGGCCCAGATTGGCGGCCCATTCCGCAAAACTGATGTTGCCGCCGCCCTCATAGCCGTGGATGCGGTTGACGATCAGGTTGGTAATCAGGATCGAAGCGAGGATGGCAAGGCCAGGGATAAGCGCGGCCAGGAACAGCGTCGAGGCCGAAATGCCCAGCACAAGACCGATGATGATATAAGCGATGGAGGGCGGGATCAGGATGCCCGTGCAGGCCCCCGCTGCAACAAGCGCACAGGCGTAGGGACGCGGGTAACCCGATTCCACCAACCGTGCGATGGTCATGCGCCCCACCGCCGCAGCACCCGCCGCGTCAGAGCCGGAAATGGCCGCGAACATACCGCAAACAAGGACGGTGGCAGAGCCAAAGCCGCCCTTGGCAAAGTTGGTCAGCGCTTCGGCCACATCCAGAAACTTGCGGCTCAGCCCGGTGCGGACCAACACGTCACCTGTCAGGATAAACAGCGGTACGGCGGTCAGCGCAAAGGCGTCGATGCCCGAAAACAGACTCTCCCCGACAAGGCTCAGCGGCAGGTCACCGGACATCCAAAGCATCAATATGGCGGCAGAACCAATGGCGGCCCAGACAGGGACGGCAAGGCCGATCAGCGCGACAAACACGATAACGGGCAGATAGAAATCCCAACCCAGCTCAACGGTCTGATTAAGAGTATTCCAAAGCATCCAGTGTCTCCTTAATCAAACAATGTATCGCCCTGATAGACGGGCGTGCCGTCTCTCAGGCTACGGAAATCACGGACAAAGGATTGCAGCAGACGCCAAATGATCAGCGCAAAACCCATCGGCACGGCCATCAGGAACCAGACCTTCGATATGCGTAGCCCGTCGGTAACCGAGCCAAATTTCGCCGAGACATGGACCGTTTCATACGACCAGTAGAGCGCGATCACAGCGACGACGAACATCACCAGATCCCCAAAGATATAGAGCAGCGCCTTGGAACGCGGCGGCAGGTAATGCATGACCACATCAATGCGGATATGTGCACGTTCCTTGACCGCGGCGGCGGCTCCGATCCAGGCAAGATAGATGAAAGAATAGCGAACGATCTCTTCTCCCCAGATTGACGAGTAGGAAAACAATTCGCGCCGGATGACTTCAACGGCCATCGTGATGACCAACATCACGTAGAAGGTCAAAAGCAGCCACCGTTCGGCATCGCGGTCAATTCGACGTAGAAAATGCATTTCGTATCCTGCCCTTTGTCAGTTCGGCACCTCGCCTGTACCGACGGGCAGCGCCCCGGCAAAAGAAAGGTCTGTCATTAGGAATGGTAAGGATGGGCAGGCACCATTGCGGCCCCTGCCCCGGACGCTTCAAGCGTCGTGCACGTAGTATTTGCCCTGGGTGCTGGCCGCCTCTTCCATCTTGTTGAAGGCGTCCAGTGAACCGGCAAGTTCTGTCTTGAACGTGTCCCACTCCGGCAGTTGATAACCGCCCGCCGCTTTCCATTCGCCCAGCTGATCTTCGCTGAGGCTGTGGAATTGGACACCGGCCTTGGCCAGTTCCGCCATCGCATAGGCGCGTGCAGATGGCACCTTGGACAGGTTCTGATGGGCGGTCATCTCGGACCCCCACATGATCCCGTCCTGTACGTCGGCAGGCATGGAATTGAACCACTCAAGGTTACAGGAATAAACCTGGCTATCCGGCACCGCCTGGGTGAAGGTCACGTGCGACAGAATATCCTTGAAGCCGAAGACATAGAGGGCGCCCACAGATGGGTCGAGCGCGTCCGCCACACCCTGTTTGATCGCGGACGGGGTCTCGCCCCAGGCAACAGGCGTCGGGTTGGCGCCGACCATGCGGTAATATTGCTGCAGCATCTTGGAACCGGGCACACGGAATTTCACACCGGACAGGTCAGACGGGGACAACACGGCACCGGCGCCGCCTTTACGCACGGCAACAACACGCGGGTCGATGTTGACGTAAAACAGCGCCTTGAAACCGGCCGCTTCGACCTTGGGGTGCACTTCGGCATTCCAGAAGTCGGAATTGACCAGATTGGTGAACCGCTGATTTGACCCGCAGAGGTAAGGCATGTTGATCAGGTCAACCGTTGACGCGAAGGGCGCAAAGTTTGACAGCGAATGCTGTGCCGCCTGAATCGTGCCGCCCTGGACTTTTTGCACCAGAGAGCCGCCGGCCCCCAACTGACCACCGGGGGCGAGCTTGACGTAAACCTTGCCGTTCGTCGCGTTCTGGATGTTCTCCTTGAGGTCCAGCTGCATGATCGGATAGCTGCGTGATGCACCCATGACATAGGCCGTGGCGACCGTCATGATGTGCTCTGCCGCCTTTTCACGGTCGCGCTCTTCGTTGGCCGTCTGTGCCGCGGCCTCAGATGACCAGAGCATGCCGCCCGCACCCGCAACCATCGCTGCGGTGAAACCGCCGGTCGCTGTCAGTTTGAGAAAGTTGCGACGTTCAGCTGACGCCAGTTCCTTACGTTCATCGTTCATGGTGTTTCCTCCCGAAAGACCGTTAGCTGCCGTTCTTGTCTTTGTGGTCAGCTTCTTTTTGCAAAATGGCGACGACGAACAGGATCGACGCCGCGAACAGAACCAACATTTCCCCCACATCGCCCAGGAATGCAGCGCCTGCGAAAGCGCCCAAAGCGACGTTTGCAAAGTAGATGACAAAAACGACAACTGAGGCTGCAAGAAACATGGGGGACGCTCCTGGGGGGAATCGGTTCACGGATCACTGTAAGCGCTTACATACCTTCAATGCAAGCTCTTACATTACCCTTCTGCTCCATACCAATTGACCGTTTTCGAGCCGTGTTCCTTGTGGTAATTGCACCCCATACATGGCACCGGGGTTCCCAATGCAGACAGGTCAGACCATTCCGACGCTCGATGACGTTGCGAAAGCCGCCGGTGTTTCAACCGCAACGGTGTCCCGTTGTCTGAACCTGCCTGACCGGGTCGCCAAGGCGACGCTGGACAGGGTGATGCGTTCGATTGACGAATTGGGATATACACCAAACTTCGGCGCGCGGGTCATGGCCGCCAGACGAACCCGCACGATCGGTGCGATCATTCCGACCATGGAGAACGCGATTTTTGCGCGCGGGATACAAGCCTTTCAGGAAGAATTGCGCACCCTTGGCTATATGCTTCTTATCTCAAGCAACGCCTACGACCCTGCCGTCGAAAAGGACCAGATCCGCGCGCTTGTGGCCCGTGGGGCAGATGCGCTGCTGCTGATCGGCCATGACCGAGAGCCTGATATTTATCAATACCTTGAACGTCAGGATGTGCCGATCCTTGTGGCCTGGACCTATTCAAAGGACCATGACCAGCCTTCGGTCGGTTTTGACAATCGCAAGTCGATGTCCGGCCTTGTCAGCCACATCATTGGATTGGGCCACGAACGTATCGCGGTAATATCGGGCATCACCAAGGGAAATGACCGCGCCCAATTGCGGCTTGCCGGCATTCGAGACGGCCTGCGCGACCACGGGCGCGACCCCGACGGCATAAGGGTCATCGAAACACCCTATGGCATCCAGAACGGCGCGGATGCGTTTGACGCGCTGATGGCCGATGATCCAAGGCCCACGGTCGTGATGTGTGGGAACGATGTTCTGGCAGTTGGTGCCTTGCGCCGCGCGCAGGAAATCGGCCTTCGGGTGCCGGAAGATGTGTCAATCACCGGTTTTGATGACATCGAAATCGCCCGCATCGTAACGCCCAGCCTCACCACCGTGCACGTGCCGCATCGGGAAATGGGACGGAAAGCGGCGATCGAACTGGTCAGAATACTGGAACATGAGAGCGATGGCGTCTCTGTCAAACTCGACGCGACGCTTCAACTTCGAGGCTCGTTGGGGGTTCACGAACCATAGCCGCCAATTGCTCCTAAGGTCCGCGCCACACTTCTTTTGAAGATTGGCGACGCCAACGCGATCAACGCCACAAGCCAGCGCGCATGAAGAATTGCAGCCGGCGGGATGATGGCGACGATCGACACCGGCCCCAAGTCTGGCAGCATGACAGCCCGGATGCCGGACGCTACCCCCCCGCAAGCCGACGCATTAGCAACACCTCGGCCCCGTCTGGTATCGCCTGAGACCAGTCATTGCGGTAGATGACGCCATCAACCGCAACGGCAACCTGGTTCTTGATCGGCTCTCGCAGACCGGGGTATTTTTCCTCAAGTTTGCGCAGCAACTCTCTTATGGTGGTCGCCTCCACGGCGATTGTCTTTTGGTTGTCAGCCAATGGAACCAGACCACCCCAGAGCGTTACCTCCACCATCGCCTACGCCTTGTCGTTCAGCGCCGCGAGGATGCGCGGTGGTGATACCGGCACATGTGACATGCGCACACCAACCGCGTTTGACACCGCATTTGCAACGGCCGCAAGCGGCGGCACAATTGACGTTTCCCCGACGCCGCGCACACCATAGGGGTGATTGGGGTTCGGGATTTCAAGGATCTGGGTATCTATCATCGGCAGATCGGAACAGACCGGAATGCGGTAATCCAGGAAACCGGGATTTTGCAGCCGTCCATCCGCGCCATAGACATATTCCTCATTCAGCGCCCAGCCGATGCCTTGCGCCGCACCGCCCTGATACTGCCCCTCGACATACGCCGGGTGCACGGCCTTGCCCGCATCCTGAATGACCGTATAGCGGATGACACTGGTTGCACCGGTTTCGGGGTCCACTTCGACGTCACAGATGTGGGTCGCAAAGGAGACACCGGCACCATCCGCCACCAATTCACTGTGCCCTGCAATCGGCCCGCCGGTGTTGCCCGCCTCCGCTGCGATCTCCTTGATCGAAACGGGCTGGAGGTTGCCATACTTTGGCCCGGATGCCTTGGCGTGGCCGTCTTCCCAATAGACATCTTCAACCGGAATATCCCAGCTCAGCGCCGCGCGTTCGCATAGCGTCTTCTTGGCGTTGCGTGCAGCAGAGATCGTGGCCATCGAGGTTGAAAACGTCCCCCGGCTCCCGTCTGTCATGTCATTGTATCCAAGGGTTGCCGTATCTGCGACAACCGCCTTGATGTCCTCATAGGGAATGCCCAGTTCCTCCGCCGCGATCAGCGACAGCGAGGCCCGCGAGCCGCCCACGTCCACGGTGCCAACCGCCAATGTAACGGTGCCGTCGGCGCTGATATTCAAGTCGGTGCAGGTCTGCCCGCCAAAATTGAACCAGAAACCACAGGCCATGCCCCTGCCCTGATTTTTGCCCAAAGGGGCGCTGAGATGGGGATGGGTCTGTGCGGCTTCCAGCGTGGGCCCAATGCCAATAGGGCCATAGACAGGCCCATAGGAAGATTTACTGCCCTCGCTTGCCGCGTTCATGATCCGCAGCGCGACCGCATCCATGCCAACCTCTTGTGCCAGCTCATCCACGGCACTTTCGACGGCAAAAGCAGCCATCGGCGCAGAGGGCGCACGATACGCCGCAACCTTGGGTCGATTGACCAAGACTTCAAAGCCGATTGTCCTGACATTCTCCAGATCGTAGCAGGCAAATGACGTCATCGCGCCCAATTCGGCCCATGGCCCCGGATAAGGACCATTTGAATAGCGCAGCGTCGCTTCGGCTGCAGTGATCTTGCCATCCTTGCGGGCACCGATCTTGACGTCAATCGAGGTCGCACTGGTTGGTCCCGACGCCCGGAACACTTCTTCGCGCGACATGACCAACTTGACCGGCCTGCCCGCTTTACGAGACAGGGCAAGCGCAACCGGCTCGGTCCAAACGTGGGTTTTCCCGCCAAATCCACCGCCAATTTCCGATGATGTTACCCGAAGTTTGGAGACATCCAACCCCAGCAGGTCCGCGCAATTCTGGCGAAAAACAAAATGTCCCTGCGTGCAGACCCACAGGTCCGCCGTGCCGTCGGAGTTGCAGTTCGCAACGCAGGCATGCGGTTCGATATAGCCCTGATGGGTCTGTTCGGTCTTGTAGTTCCGCTCAATTATGATGTCAGCCTGCACAAAACCGGCATCGACATCGCCGTGCCCAAACTCTGACCGGGCGGCAACATTCGACGGCTTCTCGGGTGCGGGCTCAACCCCGCTGGTAAAGATGCTCTCGTTCAGAACAGGGGCATCAAGCCGGGTTGCGGCATCTACATCCACCACATGAGGCAGCACCTCATATTCGATTTCAATCAGCTTGAGCGCCTTGCGCGCGGAGGCTTCGTCAATGGCCGCAACCGCCGCAACGGCGTGACCATCATACATCGCCTTTTCCCGCGCCATGCAGTTGTCGAGAATGGCATATGTTTCCTGATTCCCGTCGGTCAAATCGGGTAGGTCGGCTGCGGTGAGGACGGCCTTGACGCCCTTAACCGCTTCGGCGGCTGCGGTATTGATTGACACAATGCGGGCATGCGCGTGGGGGCTGCGTAAAATCCGGCCAACCAATTGACCCGGCATGTTGAAGTCAGCGCCGTATCGGGCACGCCCCGTTACCTTGTCAACGCCATCGGGCCGAACCGGACGGGTGCCAACTAACTTGCGGTCATCTTCGCGATAGGTTGAATCGAAACTCATGCCTGCTCTCCCCGCATTTCACGTGCCGCATCCAGAACGGCGCGCACAATCTTGTCGTAACCCGTGCAACGGCACAGGTTGCCCGCCAGCCAAAACCTGATCTCTTCTTCTGTCGGGTCAGGATTGACGTCCAGCAAGGCCTTGGCGGCGATCAGAAATCCCGGTGTACAAATACCGCATTGCAATGCGGCATGTTCAAGGAACTTGGTTTGCAGGGGATGCAGGTTGCTGCCCTGCGCCATGCCTTCGATGGTTTCGATGCTGCGGCCCTGGGTTTCCGCCCCAAGCACCAGACAGGAACAGACCAGCCGGCCATCCATCATCGTGGAGCACGCACCACAGTCGCCTGTCCCGCACCCTTCCTTGGCCCCCATCAGCCCCAGCCGATTGCGAAGGACATCAAGCAAAGTCTCGTCGGTCCGACACAGAAACTCTACATCGTCACCATTAATGGTTGTTGATACTGCTATCGAAGACATCATTTCCCTCCCGCACGGTCATAGGCGATACGCGCCGCGCGGCGCGCCAGCACGCCCGCAACCTTTTTTCTGAATTCCACGGTGCCGCGCTTGTCATCAATCGGCGTGCTCGCCGCTGAGCAGGCCGCCGCCAAAGCATCTAGTGCGGCATCCTCCAACCGGGTTCCCAGAATGGCCTGGGCAGCCTCATCCGACAAGACAACCTTGGGCGCGACAGCCCCCAGCGCGACCCGCGCGGCCTGCACCGTGCCGTCGGCATCCAGCGTCAGGTTGACCCCGGCACCAACAACCGCAATGTCCATCTCTGTGCGCGGGATAAAGCGCAGGTAGGCATCACCGGATGCGCCTTGCGGCTTCGCCAATACGATCGCTTCGACAATTTCTCCCATTTGCAGGGAGGTCTTGCCCGGCCCCACCGGAATATCATGAGCCGCGATGGTCCGGCGTCCGTCAGGCCCCGCAATTCTGACCTGCGCGTTTGCAGCAACCAGAGCCGGCACGCTGTCAGCAGCGGGGGAGGCGTTGCACAGGTTCCCCACAATCGTGCAACGACCCTGAACCTGTGTCGATCCGATCAGATTGGCCGCTTCGACAACACCGGGCCATGCCGCAACAAGTGCCGCATGTTCCCCAAGCTCCGCACAGGTGACCGCAGCGCCGATCACGAAGGCATCCTCCGTCTCAACAACCTCGGTCATCCCTGAAATCGCCTTTATGTCGACGACCAGATCGGCCTCAAAGTCATCACTCTTCATTCGGACAAGCAGGTCAGTGCCACCCGCCAAAACGAATGCCGCCTGTCCGGCCCCTGCCAACAGGCTTGTTGCGTCTTCAATTGTTCCCGGCTGTTCGTAGCGCATTCGCTGCTCCCCTGCGAAAATGTCGTCGCACGCCCAAAGGGCGACTGTATGCAAGATCGACGAAAAGGCAGGGTGTCCGCAAGCCACTCACGAAATTTATTTTCGCGCAACTCCGTCTGGACCGCTGCGGATCACTCTCATTCTGGTTCAACGAAATCGGACCCAGCACTGACAGTACCGCTCACGTCATCAACATCTTGCGGGTATCCAAATCCCATTGTGACGCCATCGCCCGAACCCTCCGGGAAGGGTTGACTGGTGTGTGCAAGCTCTTGTTGCTAAGAGGAGACTGGTATTAACTCGGCGGGCTAATTCGGGCATTAGTGATGACAGGAGAACCTTTTGCTTTGAAAATCAATAAAATCCTGGTTGTTGATCTGGACGGGACCCTGCTTCGCAGTGACATGCTGTTTGAGAGTTTCTGGTCGGCCTTTGGCCGGGACTGGCGCAGCCCGTTCCTTTCGATCGCCGCGCTGTCAGGGGGCCGCGCCTCGCTCAAGCGCCATCTGGCCATGGCCTCGTCAGTCAACGCCGACACCCTCCCGTATGATCCCACAGTGATCGCATTCGTTCAATCCTGGCGCGAGTCCGGTGGCAAGACGGCGCTTGTGACAGCCAGCGACCATGATTTCGCAAAAGCGATCGCCACCCATCTGGGCATATTCGATGAAGCACATGGTTCGGATGGCAAGCTGAACATGAAGGGCGATTGCAAGGGGCAATTCCTTGAGGAGCGGTTCGGGCCAAAGGGCTTTGCCTATATGGGCGACGCCAAGGCAGATATACCGGTGTGGAACCGGGCCGCCAAGGCCATAACCGTCAATGCCCCTTCGGCATTGCGCCAGGAAGTTGAACGCACCTGTGAAACTGTCGAGCATCTCGGCACCGATGCTAAATCACTGAAGCCCTACATCAAGGCGGTACGGCCACATCAATGGCTCAAGAACGTGCTGGTGTTTCTGCCGATGCTGGCCGCGCATCAACTTGACGCTGCGACGTTCCTTCTGTCGCTACTTGCCTTTGTTTGTTTCAGCCTGGTGGCGTCGAGCGTCTACGTGCTGAATGACCTGCTCGATCTCGCCGCCGACCGCGTCCATCCGCGCAAAAAAAGCCGTCCCTTTGCCTCCGGCAGCATCCCGATCGCCCATGGAACATGGATGGCCGGCGGACTTCTCTTTCTGGGTGGTCTGCTGGCGATCAACATAAGCCCCGCATTCCTATTGGCGATGGCAACCTATTATCTGCTGACTATGGCCTATTCCCTCAATCTGAAACGTCGGATCGTAATCGACATCTGCGTACTGGCTGGCCTCTACACGGCCCGGATCATAGCTGGCAGCGTCGCAACCGGCATTCCATTGACGGTTTGGCTGCTCGCGTTCTCGGTCTTCTTCTTCTTGTCACTGGCGGCAGTCAAACGCCAGGCCGAACTCATCGACAACGCCAAGCGCGGCAGCCTGAAAGTCAGCGGGCGGGGCTATCATCTGGACGATCTCCCCATCATCTCGATGATCGCGATCGGCGCGGGCTACGTTTCGGTGCTGGTCATGACGCTCTACGTCGACTCCCCCGCCGTGGCCGACCTTTACGCCCACCCGGAAGCTCTGTGGGGCGTCTCCACGGTCCTGCTCTACTGGATCACCCGAACCATCATGATGGCGCATCGTGGCCATATGCATGACGATCCGGTCGTTTACGCAGCAAAGGACCAAATCAGCCGGATCTGCCTGCTAATCATCCTTGGTTTCGTCATAGGGGGGGCGGTGGCATGACGCTCCAGACACTGATCCTGCGCTATGCCGCCTTTGCCGTAGTTGCAACCGTCGCCAACCTCGCGACCCAGCGCGCCGTGCTGCAGTCCGGCGACACGGGTATCCATTTTGCTGCGGCGGTTGGTGCGGGGACCATCGTCGGTCTGGTGATAAAATATATATTGGACAAGCGCTGGATATTCTACGATGTCGAAAACGGCGTGAAGAGCCATAGCCGAAAATTCTCGCTTTACACTGCGATGGGGCTTGTAACGACGGCGATCTTCTGGGGCACGGAGACCGCCTTCTGGCTGATCTGGCAAACGGATATGATGCGCGAACTGGGCGCGATCCTTGGTCTCTCGGTCGGCTATTTCGTCAAGTACAACCTGGATAGGCGTTTCGTGTTCACAGCCAGTCGGTTGGCAGTGTCGACATGAAGCTTTCAGGCTGGGGGCGATATCCGGTGCTGGAGGCACGGATTCATAGGCCGCGCAGTGTAGAGGCATTGCGCGATCTCGTCCTGCGCGAACCGAACCTCATCGCCCGTGGCAATGGCCGCGCCTATGGCGACTGCGCCATTAACAGATCAGCGACCATTGAAACGCTCCACCTCAACCGAATGATCGCATTCGATCCGAAATCCGGTCAGTTGGTCGCGGAGGCCGGAGTTCTCCTTGGTGACATCATCTCCGCGTTCCTGCCCCGCGGCTGGTTTCCGTTGGTGACGCCAGGGACAAAGTTCGTCACGCTTGGCGGGGCCATCGCAGCGGACGTGCACGGCAAGAACCACCACAAGGACGGCAGTTTCCGCGCCTGCGTCGACTGGATCGACGTGATGGGGCACGACGGCGAGGTCCGCCAGTTTTCTAGAAAAAAAGATGCGACCCTTTTCGACTATACACTTGGCGGCATGGGGCTCACTGGCATCATCCTGCGCGCGGCAATCCGTCTGCGCCCAATCGAGACCGCCTTGATCCGGCAAACGACAATTGCAGCGCCGAACCTCAAATCCGTCATGGCGGCATTTGAGGCGGCGCAGGGTGCGACCTATTCGGTGGCTTGGATTGATTGCCTTGGGACAGGCGGCAATCTTGGCCGTTCTCTTGTGATGCTTGGTGAACATGCAACCCGAAGCGATCTGGTACCGAAACAAGCACGGGCTCCGTTCCGGGTTAAATCTAAGCGAAAGCTGTCCATTCCGGTCGACTTGCCCGCATTCACACTGAACAGCCTCACGCTGCGCGCCTTCAATGCCTTTTATTACTGGGCCGGGGCCCGCAAGACCGGCGTGCAACTGGTCGATTGGGACAGCTACTTTTACCCGCTCGACGCGATCCTTGGCTGGAACCGGATTTATGGCAGCAAGGGTTTCGCTCAGTTCCAGTGCGCCTTGCCGCTGGACTGCTCGGAAGCTGGGCTTACTGCACTGCTCGCGGAAATCGCCAAGGCCGGATCCGGGTCGTTCCTCGCAGTGCTCAAGCGGTTCGGGAAGCAGGACGGCGCATTCTCTTTCCCGATGGAAGGCTACACTCTGGCACTGGATTTCCCGGTGAATACAAAGACCCTTGAGCTGCTGGGTCGTCTGGACCAGATTACCCTCGATCATGGCGGCCGCTTCTACCTGGCGAAGGACAGCCGAATGAGCGCCGCAACGTTGCGCGCCTCTGATCCACGCGTCGCTGATTTTCATGCCCATCGAATGAGCCAAGGGCTCGCCAGCCGGTTCGTCTCGGCCCAAGCAGAAAGGCTGGCCTTATGACAAAGCCCCCCGTCCTCATCCTTGGCGCGCGATCCGACATCGGCAAAGCCGTCGCGCACAAATTCGCGTCACTCGGTCATCCCGTGCAGATGGCCGCGCGCAACGCAACTGCCCTGGAAGCAGACAAGACCGACATGGAGTTGCGCCACGAAGTTCCGGTCACCCTGCATGAGTTCGATGCCTTGGCCACGGACACTCATGAAGCCTTTGCCGGAGCACTTCCTCAACTGCCGCAAATCGCCATCTGTGTCGTAGGTTTGATGGGGCAGCAAACAGAAAATGAAGGTGACATCGAAGCTGCCGCTCGTGTCATGCGGAGCAATTACGAAGGACCGGCCAGCATCCTGGCGGTTCTTGCCAACCGCTTTGAAGAGCGCGGCAACGGCACCCTCGTCGGGATCAGTTCCGTGGCGGGGGAGCGCGGCCGGGCAACGAATTACGTCTATGGCTCGGCAAAGGCGGGCTTTACGGCGTTCTTGTCCGGCCTTCGCAACCGTCTATCCAAGCGCGGCGTCAATGTCGTGACCGTCCTTCCGGGCTTTGTTGCAACCCAGATGACTGACGGTATGGAGCTGCCAGCGAAGCTGACCGCTGAACCAGGCGAGGTCGCTGATGCCATCGCGCGCGCCGTTGAACGAAAGAAGGACCTCATTTATGTGCGCCGAATCTGGCGCGTGATCATGCTGATCATCCGAAGCATTCCGGAGCGGATTTTCAAGAGAATGGAAATATGACTGAGCTACTCCCTGATGAAGATCAGCAATCAACAAATAGCAGCTTATGACGGTGTCCAAATTTCGGGAGGTAGCTCAGATGTTTGCCTCTGATATGTACAATACAGCGACGTTCAACTAGCTACTTTCTAAATGATCCATCTATTGTAGCATGCCATTGAAGGTTGTCGCAGTATGACAAGAAGCCAAATCATCTATGCTGCATTGCTGCTCTTTGCAGTTACCTTGGCCCTTTTTTTGTCATTTGATTTCTCCGGTGACTACGCCATAAACGATGATTGGGGGTATTCTACACCTGTACGTTGGTGGGTTTTGGACAGACGGCTAGCCCTGACACATTGGCAGTCGATGCCACTCATTACACAACTCGTTCTAGGTGTCGCTTGGACAGAGGTATTTGGTTTCAGCCAGGGTGCACTCCGCCAATTAAACTTGGTTCTCGCACTCACAACCTGCACAGCAATATTTGCGAGCGCCCGCGCTCTTTATCTTCCAGTTTCCATTTCTCTCTTGTGTGCGGTCCTGCCCCTCGCCTCCCCAATATTCGTCGGCCTTTCGTATAGTTTCATGACTGACGTACCGGCTGCTGCACTTGTTGCCGGGGCCCTTTTTTTCTTTATCCGGAGTTTCACCAGATCCTGTGGCGGTGGATTGGAATACAGTATTGGAGTAGCGCTTCTTCTGCTGGCGGTCCTGTTGCGTCAGACGTCGTTGGCGTTGGCGCTGGCCCTGCTGGTGGCCGAGCCGGTCGCACGAGGCTTTACGTTGAAGGGGTTCACGCGAAGCCTTTTGGTTGTGGCCGGAGTTGCGGCGGTTTATCTGGCGGCAACTGCGCTCTTGCGGGACCAAGTCGGCTTGCCCACATACTACGGCGCGAAGACCAGCGCTCTTTTGAGCTTCATCAGCGACGTGTTTGCTTTGAATTTCGGGGCTTTTCGCCAGACGGCAAAGGCTCTCCTCGTTTCGTCGGCGCATTTCGGTCTTTTTGCTCTTCCGATAATACCGGTCCTGCTGGAGGTGCTTTGGCGCCGTGGACGTAGATACATCTTGATTGCCGGTGGGGCTGCCGTGGCTCTTTCTGCTGCCTCACTTGTTGCTGGGGTTGGAGTTCTGTCCGCAGAGGGAGGGAACATACTGACGGGGGACGGGTTAGGTCCGCGTACAATTCCGGGAAAGACTCAGGTGAATGTGCTCGTCATCCTAGTCGTAACTGCAGTCGGGCATTTTGCACTGGTCTGCTCTGTTCTTGCAGCCACACTCAGTGTGAAGGCGACTTTGAGGGGCAATAATGCCATCAAACAAGGTACTAAAGGCAGTATTTTGCTCCTGGTCTTGACGGCAGTCCTGACATTTGCTCCGCACACGGTCGCATATGCGGCAGTGTTCGATAGGTATGCACTGCTTCCATCGATCCTTCTGATCGTGGTCGTCTTACGGGTCATTGACGTTGAAGCACTCTCCAGAACCAGCATCCGTTTTTCTGCGGCTCTGGTCTTTGTGGGATTCGTCATATCGCTTACGCTCACAGCGGATTATTTCCGCTGGCAAGATGCGCGATACAACCTAATCAGCGAGCTTCTATCCGGGGGCATCCCGGCTGAAGACATTGATGGGGGATTTGAGTACAACAACTTGGCCGCTGTGATTGCAAACCCACAAGGGGCCGTTTCAATGTCGCGTGTCGATCCAGCCAACCGGACCGTTCGCCTCAAGAGGGAACCCGAACCTGGCGACCAGATTGTTGCGACCGAACAGTACACGAGCTTCCTCGGTCCTCGGGTTGGGGCAATCTATGCCGTCCGGTAGGTGGTGGGTGTGGTGACCTGCTCCCCTGAGAGTCCGCATTTTTCAGTTAGCTCTGTTCAGGTTTCGGTCCTCTCTTGACCGTTGGTGATACTCCCACGGCATGAGCCCGTCGAGGCTCGAATGGGGCCGGTTATGGTTGTAGTCTTCGCGCCATGCCGCAATCAAATGGCGGGCATGGCGCAGATTGGCAAAGAGGTGCTCGTTGAGGCACTCGTCCC
>CAXBKL010000029.1:0-33501 GCA_963976125.1 uncultured Sulfitobacter sp.
GCAGCACAAAAACGATCCCTCAAAATGTTCTGCAACAAGGTCATGCCGGAATTCAGGTAGCGGGCCTTTGGTTGGGCACAGATGAACGTCGGGTGTTGGCCCGCGCCGGGTTGCCAGAACATCAGAAGGTGATCCCGGCCAATCAGGTCCGGGATCGCCCTTTGGCCTTGCAACATGGCAGCCTGGCAAACGACGTGACCGGCTTTGGGGGTCGGCAGGCCCGGTGCCGGGCGCGGCTGTTCCGGGTCGGGATATGTGTAGCTGCTTCAAACCGCGGCCTCTTGCCGCTTTTGCGGGATCGGGGTGAATTGAGAGATAGACCCACTGCAATCGCTGCAGTATCCCGCAGGTATGGAAAACCCGATGTGCCGTCCCATCCCAAGAATTGCGGCGACGTCACGGAAACACTAGAAAAGACCCGCAGAACCATCTGCCTGCCCGGCGTGCCGGAAACACGCAACCCTTCTGGATCACCCCCCTTGCAAAGGATCAAACATGTCCCCTACGATCGACCCTGCCCGTTTTACCAACCTTGATGTCCGTGCGGATGACGATGGGGTTTGGGTTGTAACCCTGAACCGCCCGACAAAGCGCAACGCGCTGGACATCCACACGATCGAAGAGCTTGTGGATTTCTTTTCTGTGGCGCCCCGCGCCGGTGTCCGCGCGGTGGTTCTGGCCGGTAAGGGGGATCACTTCTGTGCAGGACTGGACCTGATCGAACACCACGACGAAGACCGCAGCCCGGCCGACTTCATGCATGTTTGCCTGCGGTGGCATGAAGCGTTCAACAAGATGGAATATGGCGGCGTGCCAATCATTGCGGCATTGCAGGGCGCGGTTGTCGGGGGTGGATTGGAATTGGCCAGTTCCGCACACATCCGGGTGATGGACAAGACAGCCTATTTCGCCCTTCCGGAGGGGCAGCGTGGCCTGTTTACCGGCGGAGGCGCCACAATCCGGGTTACCGATCTGGTCGGCAAGGCGCGCATGATCGACATGATGCTGACAGGGCGTGTCTATCAGGGTCAGGAGGCCATGGACGTTGGCCTTGTGCAGTATACCACTGAAGGCTCCAGCCTTGACGCCGCGATGGAAGTGGCGCGAAAAGCAGCGCAGAATCTGCCTCTGTCAAACTTTGCCATCTGTTCGGCCGTCAGCCATATGCAGAACATGTCAGCGATGGATGCGGCCTATGCGGAAGCCGTTGTTGCGGGGGTGGTCAACACCCAACCAGACGCCCGAGCACGTCTGGCCGCGTTTGCGGATAAAACGGCGGCCCGTGTCCGCCCAAAAAGCTGAGGGCGCTGAGCACCGGAACACGCGCTAATGTGAGAACGCGCGGACCGGGGCCTTCACGTTGTGCAGGTCGATATGTCCCAACTCCACCACGTCGGTGGCGTCCCCTGCGATTTCTTCGGTGAACACAATCTCGCTGTTGCAGATCTTGCCATAATCGCACAGCCGCGCGGCGATGTTCGCGGGCTTGCCAATCACGGTGAAATCCAGCCGCTCCTGAGAGCCGACATTGCCATAGGTGACGCGGCCATAGGCAAGGCCGATGGCGCATCGGCATGCTGTGTCGCCTTGCGCCTCGGCCAATTGGGCCACCACCGCACGCGATGCCGCCAAGGCACGTTCACAGGCATCCGAGGCACCTTCGGCACCCGGAAAAACCGCCAGAACCGCATCTCCGATGAATTTGAGCACTTCGCCCCCATGGGCATGCACCATCTGCGAGGTCGTTTCGAAAAAGTGGTTCAACACCGAAATGTATTCGGCCCGGCCCAACCTTTCTTCCAGCTGGGTGGAATCGCGCATGTCGCAGAACATGATCGCCGCGTCGATCTCATCACCGTCACCACGTCGTATTTCGCCACCCAGAACCCGTGCTCCGGTACGTTTGCCGACATAAGTTTCAAGCAGAGATTGCGCATTTTCCCTTTGCATGAACACCTCATAGAACCGGCTGATCGCGGCGGAGCATTCAAAAACCAGACCAAGGTTGGCGGTTGTGAAACCGTCAGGATGATCCGACGTCAGCGTCAGAACATTGGTCCGTCCATCCGAAAACGGCATTGGCATTGCGACATAGTCGGTGGCACCTGCGGCGCGCAGATCCTCAATGATGGGGAAGCTGTTGTCGGCATAATCCTCCCCAATCTTTTGCCTGATGCCGCCCAAACCACTTGAGACATGGCGCAGCGGGCTGTTTACGAATGAGGGGTGGTCATGGATTTCATAAGACGGCGCGTAGGTCGTGACCTTGCCCCCTTTCTTGTCCCAGATATAGTTCTTGCCCGCGATCATCGGGTGCAGCGACCAGATCATCACGCTGAGCCGTGACAGCACAACGCCGCTTTCACTCAGCTTTTCCGCCAATGCCGCCGTCAGCGCCTCGGCGCTGGACAAAACCGCCGCCTGTCGCAGCAGCCAATCAATGACCGGGCCGCTGATATTGCCCGACTGATCCTCGCGCATCCTGTTCTGACCAAGATCAAACCGGGTGACGGCATCAGCGCCAAAACCCACAAACCCCTGAATGCCCCGGCTTTCAGGAAGCGGGTGTTCGTAAGACCAGACGGCCTGCGGAACCCTCGCGTCCAGGGTGACCAGATCACGGTAGGATGCGGTTCCTTTGAAAGGGCAAAAGGTCTGGAGAGCGGTTCTTTCGCCCAGCTTTGCAGTTACGTCCTGGATCGGGAAATAGATCGTCGGTTTCAACCGGGTCTCGTACATGACGCGGGCGCCTGTACTTGATGCGATCAATTCATCGTTGCGATATGCCGAAACCCGGCCTTCAAGCGGCTGGATGTCGATACCGTACCCGGCGGGCGGGTCGGTGACGTGAAGGTTCATGTGCGGGCTACCCCTTCGGCGGCTGATACCCCAATGTGGCCCTGCGCATGGTCAATTCCAAGTGGCCGGTGACATGAATGCCCGGTGCGTTCATCTGATCTGGCGCGCCATCAACCGCTCGAACAGCGCCGGGGACAGCCGATTGATAAGATACGCGAGCCGCGCAATGCGGCCCACGGGAATAAAATTGCGGCCGCGATCCAGCCCGTTCAATATTTCGTTCGCTGCATCCCGAGGCAACATGTAATCTATCCCGTCAGGGGCGGAGCCGGGGCGGGCGATCCCGTCCGGCTGCCTTTCAGAGGCCCCGATATTTGTCGCAACGAAACTGGGCGCCGCAATCACACATCTCACGCCATGGGCCTTTTCTTCGGCACGCAGGGATTTGAAAAACCCTTCAAGAGCATGTTTGCTGGCCGCATAGGCCGTGCGCCGCAGCAGCGGCGAAAAACCGGCCACCGACGAAATGGCCAGATGCGTGCCACGTGATTTCCGGACATCTTCCAGCAGCGCCTGGGCCATGTTGACGGCTGCGAAATAGTTGATGTCCAGAACCTTGCGGTGGGTCTGTTCTGTCAGATCGGCAAAGTCCCCGATCTGTGTCACGCCCGCATTGTAGATCACCAAATCAACGGACGGCAGCGTCTTTCGAAGCTCCTCACACAAACAACGCACCGCGCCGCTGTCGGTCAGGTCGCAGGCATGGACATGGCGGTCCGGCCCGGACGCGACCGCATCAAGGGCAGCCCCGGACAAATCAATTGCAACGGTTTGCCACCCACGTTCGTGCAGACCCTGGTCCAGTGCCCGGCCCAATCCCCCGGCTGCGCCCGTGATGATTGCGGTTTTTTTGGTCATAGCCCCGCCGCCCTTTGCCAAAGCGCAAACACCTCTGCGCTGCTCAGTTCAGGCACGTATCCAAAGTTGGCCTTGAGGGCCGTGTTGTCGAGAACCGGGCGATATTGCAGGAACCTGACCTGTTCCGGCCCGTATCGGGACAGGTTCAAAGGGCGTGCAATGCCCAGCACCACCTTCAACAGCCAGGGAGGCAACCGCAAAACCGGCTTGCCCAGCGCCCGCGCCAGATCCGAAATGCCAAGCGCCCCATCCCCTGCGACATTGAAGATACCGGGGGGACCATCTTTAACCGCGCGTGCCAGAATCCGCGCGAGGTCTTGGGTCCAGATGAAGACAAACGGGCTTTCTGTACCCTGCAATGCAAGCAAACGCGGTTTGTGAAACAGCGCGGTAATCTGATTTTCCAGGCCGGACCCCAGAACCGTGCCCACCCGAAGCACCACCTGCTCCAATTCGGGGTTGGACTGACGCAAGGCTGACAACATCTCTTCGACCTGCCGCTTGTGATCCGAATAGGTAAATTCGACATTGCCCCGCACCGGATCGGTTTCGATCAACCATTCGGGATTGTCAGGGTGATAGCCGTAGGCCGCCCCCGACGAGGTGACAACAACCCGTTTGACCCCATGTGCAAGGCAGGCATCAAACACGTTCCGCGATCCGGTAACATCGACATCATGGGCAAACTCCCGATCCGTTGAAGATATGATCGAGGCAAGGTGCAGCACCACGTCGGGCCGTTCCTGTCCGATCACCCGATCCGGGTCGTTGCCCCGCACATCAAGTACCCGGAATGCCACCCCATCAGGCAAATGCCGGGGTGCGCGCACATCGGTGGCAATTACCCGGTGGTCCGTGCCCGCCAGAACCTCCAACAGCGCCGACCCCACAGCCCCCGCTGCACCTGTAATCAAGACCCTGGTCATCTTGCGGCTTCGGTCCGCGACATCAACCGGGCAAGCGCAATGCCCGAAATTGCATGCCAGATGCCCCAGAACGCCGCCACCACAGCCATCCCGCCCAATCCCCCGAAAAAGCCGAAGATCAGAACCAGACCAAGGCCCGAGTTCTGTATGCCCGTTTCGATGATGATGCACCTGCGGTCGAAATCTGACAGGCGGGCGATGGTTGCGCTGGCATAGCCGCCGGCCAGCGCCAGCGCATTGTGCACCACCACCAGCAAGGCAACGTAATGGGCATATCCAAGGAAAAAGGCCCAATTCGCTGCCAGCGCCAGCACGATGAAAGCCAGAAAAATCAACATCGACAGGTTCTGCATTGGCCGTCTGATCCGGTCGGCAATGTCCGGGCGACGGGTATTGAGCGCGATGCCGACAATCAAAGGCAGGATCAGCATCAGTGTCACGGTAAGGGCGATCTGAGCCGGGTCAATCTTGATGGTTTTCAGGATTTCACTGGAAGGGCCATACATCCCGCCCCAAAATGCGATATTCAGCGGCGTAAACAGAATTGCCCCCACGGTGGCAAACCCGGTCAGCGAAACAGACAACGCCGCGTTCCCGCCTGCACGGTGAGTAATGAAATTCGAGATGTTCCCCCCCGGACAGGCCGCGACAAGGATCAGGCCCAGCGCGATGGACGCCCGCGGCTCGACCACGACAATCAACAGGAATGTCAGCGCGGGCAGAACCAGAAACTGTGAGATCAGGCCCGTCAGAACCGGCTTTGGCGCGCGCATCAGCCGCCCGAAATCACCCAGCTTCAGATCAAGCGCCACCGAGAACATCACAATGGCAAGGATGGCATTGAGAACTGTAAGACTTGCCGGGCTGAAGTTCAGCAGGATGGCGTCGATGTCGTTCATGTGCGTTCTCCCGACAGCTTCCTGATCCACCCGGTGACAGCCTTGCGATATGCCGCCTTGTCCACGTAATAGGCCATCCGCGCCAGATTGAGGTATTTATTTCCGCCTGTCATGCGTTTGAAACCCGACGCCTTTTCCACACGCAGGGTTTTTGCGCCGGCTGATCCTCTGCGCAAGCCGGCGAGGTATCGCGCCACCATTTCGGCCTGTTCATGGCGCCCCTGCCAGCCCAGACCGGTCGCCTCTACCATCCCCAGAACGAACAGATCGTCACGGTCGGGATGCATGCAATTGAGGTAGAGGTGCGGCGCGCTGCCTTGCCAGTTCAGCAGGCTGCGGTCGATGAACGGATAATGCAGATGATAGCCCGTCGCCGTCAGGATCATGTCATATTCTTCCGAGGTGCCATCAGTGAAATGAACCGTCCTGCCTTCCAGCCGCGCAATATCGGGCCGTACTTTCAGGTCGCCATGACCCGCATGAAATATAATCAGCGAGTTGACCACCGGATGGCTTTCATAAAGCGCGTAGTCCGGTTTGGGAAAGCCGTATTTCTGCGGATCCCCGACGAACCATTTCAGAATGAACCCATCAATGCGCCGCTTGAGCCACATCGGCAGGTTGATCGCACCGCCCAATGTATCAGCAGGCTTGCCAAAGACATATTTTGGCACAAAGTAGTATCCGCGCCGCATCGACATGTCACAGCGCAGCCCGTGGTGGATCGCGTCCACGGCAATGTCACAGCCTGAATTTCCGGCCCCCACAACAAGCACCCGTTTGCCATCAAACTGGTGCGGATCACGGTAGTGGGCCGCGTGGATCAACTCCCCGTCAAAGTGGCCCTCAAATTCGGGGACATTCGGCTCCGACAGGGTGCCATTTGCAATCATCACACCATCAAAGTTGGCAGTGTGTTCCTCCGCGTCCTTGTCACGCCAGGTGACGCGCCAACCTTCCGTGTTCTCGCCTGGCGGCTCGCACTCCAGGACTTCGCAGTTGAACAGGTAGTCGCGGTAAAGATCGAAGTGCCGGGCGAAGTCGCGGAAATAGGTCCGCATTTCGCGATGGGACGGGTATTCCGCCACACTGTCCCCCATCGGGAAATCCGAAAATTCGGTCATTGTTTTCGAGGAAATCAGATGCGCGCTCTGATACATGGTCGACCGCGGCGCCTCGATGTCCCACAAGCCGCCGACATCCGAATGCAGCTCAAACCCCTGAAACGGAATGCCCTGTTCACGCAGAACCTTGGCCATCGCCAATCCCATAGGCCCTGCACCGATCAATGCAAATTTGCCTGTGGCACCTGACGGCACCGCAGCCTTGCGTTCTTTACCCATTGTCGGCCTGTCCTCTTGTTCGCACCCCAAGGTATGTGCATATTAAATTGAACAAACGTACAAAATAAGGCAAGAGAAACTTTAGATGGCCAGCAAAGTTCTTGAAAACCAACGACAAAGAGCGCCCAGCAAACGATCCCTAGAGACCAAATCCCGCATCCTGAACGCGGCGGAGGCGGTCTTTTCGGAACGGGGATTCGATGGGGCCTCCATCCGCGACATCGCCAATCGTGCTCAGGTGAACGTCGCATTGGTGCAACATCATGGCGGCACAAAAGATGCACTTTTTTTCCATGTTGTCGCCCGCAAGGCCGAACAACTGGCCATCCTGCGTACCGATGCCCTGATCCGGCGTAAACGCCACGGCCCCTTGTCCCTGCGCGATGTGCTGTCGTGTTTTATCACACCCTTTCTGGAAAGGGTCTTGCAGGGCGATCCGTCCTGGCGCGCCTATGGGCGGCTGATTGCGCATGTTTCGGCCGATGCACGATGGCATGAGATTACCGAAAAGTGTTTTGACCCGACGGTTGCAGTCTTTCTGGAGGAACTGGCCGTGGTCCTGCCTTCAGTTTCCAGACAGCAACTTGGTGCCGGTTTCGTTTTCACGGTGTCGGCAATGCTCTCGCTGTGTGCCTCGCGCTGGAGAATTGACGCAATGGCACAGCCGCAATCCGACGACAATCTGGTGCAAACGCTATTGGATTTTTGCGAGGCCGGATTTGCCCGAGCAGCCGCCCGACCGCGATAGGCCACGCCCGCCGGGGCGGCGTATGGATCGTCACCCCTCCCTAAATCCGTTGAATGATCCAGTCTGACATGACGGGCAACAGATCATCCAGTACCTTCTGAAAGCCGCCCACCACCGATTTTGCCGTGGTATCCGATGTCTGTGCCGATTGCGCAAAGCCACGGGATGCTACGACACGCTGATCCCGGTCATTAAGGATCGTCAGGTCGACCTCCACCTGAACATCAAACACATTCTCGCCCATCGCCTTGACCTCAAAGGCATCCAACCGGACCAACAGCGCCTTGTCGGGGACCGGGCCTGCATCGCTGCGACCGACATAGCCGATGCGCCCGGTTTGCGAGATGCTGCGCACCAGCAGTGACTGAAAAACCAGCGGCAATTCATCGCTCCAACTTGCATCAGGCAGATAGGCGATGGACACCGGGTCAGTCCTTATCATGATCCGGTCCGTGGCAAGCGCGGCGGACGCCTGGGGCCGCGCAATCAGCAAAGTCCGCGAGGTCCGCCGCCCCGAAGTGGACCCGGTGGCGGGGCGCAGATCATAAATTTCAAGCGGATCTGACGCGCTGTTCAGAGAGGTTATGGCACTACACCCCCCCAAGGAGAAAGCCCCGCCGAGCAAGGCCAATCGACGTGTCAGAATAGGCGTTTGCATCTGGTTATCTCCTGTATTCGGGAACGCGGTCATCGAGCAGAAAGCGCGCCGGGTTGCGTTCGATCCGCCGTACCAGATCGCCAAGTGTCCTGACCAGTACACGCGCCTCCGTGGCAAGCCGCGAGATTTCCGGCAGCCCCTTGCGGGCAAATTCATCTATACCGGGTGTACTTTGCGTGACAGCCTGCTGGATTTGCTGCGCCACGGCATCACTGCGTGCGATCAGCCCGCGCAACTCCCTGGTGATTTCGGGCATGTCCCTGGTCACATCCGCGATGGCCTGGGTGACCTGATCGGACGCCGCGCGTATGTCCGTGATCATCGGGCCAAAATCGGTGTCCAGCACGCCGGTCGCGGAATCGAATGCCTTTTGCGCAGCATCCAGCGCGGCGTCGGCGTTTTCCAGCGTGCCGTTGAGACTGTTCAGGCTCCCCTGCGCCTGTTCAAACATGGCATTTGCCGAGGCAATCGCCCGCTGGGCGTCGCTGGCCAGCGGATCGAACCGACCGCTGAGCGCCGTCAGGTCAGACGCCACATCCTCTATCGCCTGCCCCGCTGTTGCGACACCACTGCGGATGTCTGCCATGATGGCTGGGACATCGGTCAGGACCACGGCTTCGATCGTTGCAATGGCCCCCTTGGCATCGGCAAGAACATCCCGCGCTTCGGCGACCAGAAGCGTGCCGTCGCCGTCCACCAGATGGTCAAAACTTTGGGATGCATCGGTGACCGCAAGAAAGGCAGTATTGGCCCCTTTCAGCGTTTGCTCAAGCTCAACCAGACGCGCATTCAAAAGCTCAGCGGTTTGCGTAAACCCGTTCAGCGCCCGGCCGGAGCGGTCTTTCAGATCGGCAATCGCGTCGTTGGTAAGCGTGGCCGCATCCGACAATTGCGCCAGAATGTCCGGGATCTGTGCGGTCAGCAATTGCCGTGCCTGGTCAAAGGTTCCCTGAGCGCTGTCGATGGCGTCGACGGAATTTGCCAATGTCATGTCAGCGGTCTGGAACGCGCCCTTGGCGGCGGCGAGCGCGCCATCGGCCTGTGCCAGCGTTGTGGTCGCGGACGCCGCAATATCATCCAACCGGTTCGTGAATCGGGTGATCTGGGCGGTTGCCTCGCGGATTGTGCGGGTGATGTCCGAAAAATCAGTCAACGCCTGATCCAGACGGCCAGACGACGAGTCCAGGTTGCGCAAGATGTTCGACACATAGGCCTGATTTTCCGGGCCGGTCAGAATCTGAAACTGTTCGAGCAGGCGGGTTGCCTCAACCAACAGGTCAGGGCCTTCCTGAACCAATGTCTGCACCGTTGAGCGACGCGACGGGATGATCCGCCACCCCTGTTCATTGGCAATCAGCGGCGCCGCGCCCGGCGTTCCGCCAGACAGCGAAATATAGGCGACACCGGTGACACCCTGCGATTGCAGTTGCGCAACCGTATCCGAGCGCACGGGCGTTTCTGAATCGATTTCAATGGTTGTAAACACCTTCGAGGGGTCTTCCTGGGCGATGCGCAAACCGATGACCCTGCCCACGGAAATGCCGTTAAAAAGAACGTCCCCCGATGGATCAAGGCCGGATACATCTTCAAAGAGGATCCCGTAGGTTGTGTATTGCTGATTGATCTGGACGCTGGCCAGCCAGACAAAAAACCCCAGGGTTCCAACAATCGCGCCCAGGGTGAAGATGCCGATCAGGATAAAGTTCGCGCGGGTTTCCATCAAAGCGCGCCTTGTGTTTCAGCCGAGGCAATCGCGGCCCTGGCGCGTGGTCCATGAAAATATTCGTGAACCCAGGGGTGATCGACTTCAAGCATTTCGTTCATCGTCCCAACCGCCAGAACCTTCTTGTCTGCGAGCACTGCTATCCGGTCGCAGTTTGCGTGCAGACTGTCCAGATCATGGGTCACAAAAAACACAGTCAGCCCCAGCGCCGCCTGTAGTTGCTTTATCAGAATGTCAAAGGCCGCCGCACCAATCGGATCCAACCCGGCAGTGGGTTCATCCAGAAAAACGATCTCTGGATCAAGGGCAATTGCGCGGGCAAAACCGGCGCGCTTGCGCATCCCTCCTGACAACTCCGAAGGGTACTTGGTCATGGCGTTATCAGGCAATCCGACCATGCGCACTTTGATGCCTGCCAGCAATTCCTGCAATCTCGGCGGCAAATCCAATTGTTCGCGCATCGGTGCTTCGACATTCTGGCGCACCGTCAACGAGGAAAAGAGCGCGCCGTCCTGGAACATCACCCCCCAGCGGCGTCGCAGTTTCCGGTATTCTTCGGCCGAGGTGTCGCGCACGCTTTGGCCAAACACCTCAATCTGCCCGGCATTTGGCTTCAACAGGCCGACAATCGCCCGCAAAAGAACGGATTTTCCGGTTCCCGATCCACCAACAACACCGATGATTTCGCCGCGCCGCACATCCAGATCAAGACCGTCATGTACCGTATGCGAGCCAAAGCGCGTGACAAGGCCCCGGACCTTAATGATGTTTTCGCCGATTTCGGGCATCAGACACCCACCACGGCGAAAAAAATCGAAAACAGCGCGTCCAGAACGATGACCAGAAAAATGGACAACACCACAGACGCCGATGTCATGCGACCAAGAGATTCAGCGTTACCACCCACGATCATGCCCTTGTAACATCCAATGATTCCGATGATCAGCGCAAAAAACGGTGCCTTTATCATGCCAACGCTAAAATGCCAGACATCGGTATTGCTGACCAGCCGTGTCTGAAAGACCGCCGGGGAGACCCCCAATTCGATCCAGGACATCAAAGCCCCCCCAACCAACCCCGATATGTTTGCGATAAAACCCAGTGCGGGCAGCATCACAATCAGGGCCAGCACGCGCGGCACAACCAGAATGGTCACAGGGTCCAGCCCAAGTGTGCGCATGGCGTCGATCTCCTCGCGCATCTTCATCGACCCGATTGCCGCCGTGAACGCGGAGCCCGACCGACCCGCAACAATGATGGCGGTCAGCAATATCCCCAGCTCTCGCAGGATGGAAATGGCGATCAGGTCCACCACAAACACCTCGGCGCCGAACTGACGCAACTGCGCCGCCCCCTGAAACGCCAGAACAACCCCGATCAGAAACGCCATCAAAGCCACGATCGGGATGGCACTGACCCCGACATCCTGACAGTGATGGACAAGCGACGTCAGCCGCAATCGGCGCGGACGAATGACAATGCCTGCCATTGTAGCAATCACCTGTCCGAGGAACGACGTCAACTCAACGCTGACCTTTGTTGCCCGAACAACCTTGCGACCAAACGCCTCCAGGCGGTCCGACAACGACACCGGCGGGTGTTGCAACGCATCTTCGGTGGGCATATTGGCCCTGACGGTCTGGATCAACTGCGCCTGCGCTTCGCTGGCGCCGATGATGTTCAACGTGATGCCACCCCGGTCGGCTTGCCTCTGCTGATCAATCAGGAACCACGCGCCGGCGGTATCCACCTGCGTGACATCACTAATGTCAATCGCCCTCAGCCCTGATGGTGTCGCGGCATCCCAAGCGCCGGTCAGGTCCGTGACGGTATCAATGCGCAACGCGCCGGTCAGGATCACCTTCCCTTCAGCAAGCACAAACCCAACTGCTTGTCCTGTCGGCGATGGGATCATCCGGGCCATTGATCCGCAAACACTACGCCGCGCGCACGGCGGTGCATGCGCATTGTCCCTGCGCGGCCACTCGGTACAGGCTCGCTCCGAAATCCGGCGGCAACGCACCAACATGGCCGGTCTTGATACACTGCGATTTCCCCCGTGATATTGTGCAACGCCGCCGCCCCAGAATGGCCGCTCAGTAGAATAGGCTGTTGATGAAGATCAATTCAACATTCAAACCTGCGCATATTACTCATGCAGCCCCAAAAACAGGAAGCCAGATCAGTGAAGTCCCATTCTATCACAAAGACCGCGCTGAAAGGCGTGTTGTTGATCGGCCTTGCCGGGTGCGTGGGTGACCACCGCGTCGGTTTCGCACAGGCCGGGACGGGAAAATCCGTCTATGACCGCCAGTGCATGCAATGCCATGGCACAGAAGGCGTGGGGGCCGGCCCCGCCTCACTTGGCTTGGGCGTTGCACCGCCCGGATTGCGGAACCTGTCGCGTCAAAACAACGGCGTTTTTCCACGCCAGGATCTTGTCCGTATTATTGCGGGTTACGCGGGGCGGGATGACCCGGATGCCGCGATGCCCGAATTTGGCAAACATGGTCTGGCCTATGGGGTTGCAGAGCCAGAGGATGATGCGCCGACCACCCTGCCCCGCAAGCTTGCCGCGCTCTTGGAATATCTGGAAAGCATCCAGAACTGATGGCAGGCCCGGCCAGCCGTTTTGCGGCACCGCCCGGATAACCTGACGAGCGCTTCTTGCCCGGCTTTTTCCCGGTGCCTCGGACATTTACCCCAAGGATGCTAGCCGCCCGCCGCACATCGTTTGCACAAGGGCGCATACAGCACCGCTTTCAGCCGTTCCTCCGAAATCGGCTCATCGCACTTTTGGCAAATGCCGTAGGTGCCGTCCTGGATTCGTCCCAACGCCAGCCTGAGCAGCGATATTTCCTTTTGTGCCACCGCCCCAAGCCCTTCGAGAACCTCATCATCTTCGATGTCTATGGCCTGCTCGTTCAGATCCGCTGACTTCGGTTCACCAAGTTCATGATCTATCTCCTGCACACGATCGCCCAGTTCCTCCAACCGGGCGGCAATAAGATCAGCAAATTCTGTCAGGTCAGGCATATCTTGTCCTCAAATGGCTTGTGAGGTCATTGATAGCAGGCCGATGTCAAAACGATTTGACCAAGATCAAGTGCGGCGGCCCCGCGATTGCAGATTGAAAACTTCAACCAGAAATGCCGTGAACAGACCAAAATTCAGCAATCCATGCGTCGCGGTCATCCCCGCGAGCAGCCGCCAGCCTGGTTCCAGGACAACATCCCCGTAGCCAACCGTCGTGAAAGACGCGATTGAAAAATACAGAGCAGGCTCCAGGGCGTCGAATAATCCCAGCGCAATATACAGCGCGGCCCAGCCCCAAACCGCGCTTGCCAGCACGATCAGGATCCACAAGGCAGCCACCGCCAGGTCAAAAACCAGTGGCAAGTGGCTGTACCCGAATGCATTTGTGTCGTTCAACCAACGCAACACCCGCGCCGCGATGCCAAAGAGAACAATTGCAACCGCAAGCGAGACGACCATCATCGCCGACCCGATAAAAAGGGCAGAGTACATGACGCTGATTTCTATTCTGGACCCTTATTGCGCCGGCTTTGACGCCGCCTTCTGGGCCGCCATCCGTTCCATAACAACCCGCGTGGCCAACATTCCGGCAATGAGTGCGGCCATGAAGACAATTACATCGACGTTCAATGTTCCCAAGGCGGGAAGCGCCCCACCGGGACAGAAGCCCGCCATACCCCAGCCAATCCCGAATATGCCTGAGCCGATCAGCAGCCGGGCGTCAAGTTTGCGGTTCTGGGGAATGTCGAAGTTGGGGTCATAAACCGGCGCCGGCCGACGCAGCACCAGCCTGTAGCCCACAAAGGCAACGATGACGGCACCGCCCATGACAAAGGCAAGGCTTGGATCCCAGGTTCCGGCGATGTCGAAAAAGTTGATGACCTTGGCCGGATTGGCCATCCCGGACATGGAAATACCGACGCCAAAAAGGCCGCCGACAAGAAAAGTCAGAATATTACGCATGGCTTACACCCCCATCATGTGCCGGACGACGTAGACCGTCAGCCCCGTTGTCAGCATAAAGACCCCCGTCGCGACAAACGACCGTGGCGACAGCCGGGCCATCCCGCATACCCCGTGACCAGAGGTGCAGCCACTTCCAACGGTGACCCCGATCCCAACGATGAAACCACCAACAATCAACATGACTGTTGAAACGGGGACATCAATATCCGGCAATTCTCCAAACAGCGCGAAATACACCCAAGGGCCGGTGAACATCCCGGCAAGGACCAATGCGCGCCAGATCCAGTCATAGCGGCTGGCGGGCAGCATTGCGCCGGCCAGGATGCCGGTTGCCCCCATGATCCGGCCCCGAAGGAGCATCAGGAAGACCGTGGCAAGGCCGATCAGGATGCCGCCAACAGTTGATGCGATGGGTGTGAATTCAGTTATCATGTGTCAAAGCCTGCATGTTGATACGCCCAATATCCGGTAGAGCGGGCAAAACCGGAATAGAGCCGTTGCGACCAAAACCAGTCCGATGATCATGCTGCCATATGAAAACGCGGCAGATGACCATATGGCCGGCATATTAAGGAGCGGTGCAAAAATGAGCACAAGGCCCAGGATGACCCGCAAGACGCGGTCGGTATTCCCCAAATTCGCTGTCATGTCCATATCCTCCAAATAGTGAGTCTATCCGATATGCGCCATGGTGTCGTGTTGGGTCAGTGACAATGTCACATGCCCAGGCTTTCACGGTGAATGGGCAAGCCGTCCGATCGCATCCGCATCATGCAACTCGATTTCTCCACGGCTCAGGCTCAGCCATCCGCGGCGTTCGAATTCCTTGAGTTGCCGCGAGATCACCTCGCGGGCGGTGCCAAGTTCAATCGCAAGCTGTTGATGGGTCAGGCGCAAAACGCTTGTGGCGTCTTTCAGTTCCAGCAACTTCTGGGCGACGCGAATATCCATCCGCTTGAAGGCGATTTCCTCGATGACCATGAACAGATCGGTGATCCGCTTGGAATAGGCTTCAAAAACGAAGGCCCTGAACGCCTTGGACACCGACATCAGTTCGTCAAAGGTATCGCGGGGGATCAGGACGGCTTCCACGTCCGTTTCGGCGATGCCTTCGGCGGAATAATCCTCGAAGGCGAGAAGGCACGCCGTGGTCAAAACACAGCTTTCTCCTGCGTGTACACGGTACAGGACAATTTCCCTGCCAGCATCGGACAATTGTTGAACCCTTACTGTCCCGGACACCAGCAACAACAAATTTTCTGCCGGATTGCCGGGGCCAAAGATCACCGTTCCCTGCTGCAATCGGGCAGGGCGCGCGCGCTTGTCGAGCAGTGTTGATACCGTGTCGGATAACCCTGCAAGGCCGGGAAATTTGTCTCGCCAGGATGGTGTGTTGAGCATCGGTCGGTTCCTATTCACGAATTACCTATCGGTGGATTGAAGGCATTCTCTTGACATATATCAACGCCCCCGAAGCCCTTTCAGGCACAAATCTGCCACTCTGGTTGGAGACATCCCATGAGCGGTAAGACTGCTATCCTATACTATTCGCGTTCGGGCCATTCAAAACGCCTTGCGACGCGGCTTGCGAGTGACCTGCAAGGCACATTGATGGAAGTGAACGCACCGGCCTACGCCACCCCGGTGATCTGGTATCTCCGCGCAGGCTTCGACAGCCTGCGGCAAAAATGGTCTCCTGCACCGCAATCGTTTTCGGACTTGCAGGCATTTGACCGGATTATCCTGTGTGGACCGGTCTGGACATCGTATCCTGCCGCCCCTCTTCGGGCCATCCTGAGCGACAAGGCCCAACTGCCACCGGATGTGGCGCTGTTCGTGACCTCTGGTGGACAATCTCCGGCCCAAAAAGCGTATTCCGTTGGAGAGGCGGACCTGGGCCGGCCTTTTGCGGCGACGGCTACGCTGCCAAACGGTTTTGAAGGCACCGATAGGGAAGAGGAAATTGTCGGACGATTTCTGGCTGACTTGCAGGCAGCCCGGATATTGACCGGCTGAGTTCTGAGCGGACGCACCGCGCCTCATCAGATTGAGATGGATCAATGCCAGAGCCCGGCATTTCGGTATATCTCATCGGGCAAGGAGATGATGTTGTCAGAAGTCGTTTTCAAAACCCAAGGTGTGACCAAGGTCTATGACACGGGTGACGTCAAGGTCTACGCCTTGGACGGGGTCGACCTTGAGCTCTACAAGGGTGAGCTCACCGTCTTGCTTGGGCCCTCCGGCAGTGGGAAATCGACCCTGTTGAATATTCTCGGTGGTCTGGATCATGCCACCGATGGGCGGGTCTGGTTTGAAGACACTGAACTGACCAACATGTCCGATCGCGGGCTGACCAAGTACCGCCGCGATCATGTCGGGTTTGTGTTCCAGTTCTACAATCTGGTGCCCAGCTTGACCGCACGGGAAAATGTGCAACTTGTCACCGATGTGGCACCCGATCCGATGCCCGCGGCCGAAGCTCTTGAGTTGGTTGGTCTGGGCAAGAGAATGGATCACTTCCCATCCGAAATGTCCGGGGGCGAGCAGCAGCGCGTCGCCATCGCCCGTGCCATTGCAAAGCGGCCCCAAATTCTGCTCTGCGATGAACCAACAGGCGCTTTGGACAGTTCGACGGGCGTGCAGGTGCTTGAGGTTCTGCGCGACATCAACGATCGTTTTGGCACCACCACGGTCGTCATCACGCACAATGCCGACATTCAGCGCATGGCCCACCGGGTGTTTTTCTTTCAGGACGGCAAGATCAGCGAAACCCGCGTGAATGACGAACGGCTTTCCCCCTCCCAGATCGTGTGGTGACCCTTAATGCAGGCGATTGACCGGAAACTCCTGCGTGACTTCAAACGCCTTTGGATGCAGGCGCTGGCGATTGCAATGGTTCTGGCCTGCGGGGTGGCGATTCTGCTGACGGCGGTCGGGCTTTACGATTCACTGTCTGAAACACGGGCTGCATATTACGAACGCAATAGATTTGCAGACGTCTTTGCCCATGCGACGCGGGCACCTTTGTCCGTCCTGCCAGAAATTTCGCAAATCGACGGTGTTCTGAGCCACGAGGCCCGCATCACCGGAGATGCCATTCTGGACATACCGGGGCGGACGCGCACCGCAGTTGGTCAAATCCTGTCCTATCCCGAAACAGACGATCCGGTCCTGAATGTGCCGATGCTGGTGCAAGGTCGGTTTCCCGATCCCGGCACCCCGTCCGAAGTTGTCGTGAACGCTCCTTTTGCCGAGGCAAACGGTTTTGCCCTTGGCGATACCTTCGACGCCAACCTGAAGGGTCAGAAACGCACGCTGACAATTGTCGGGACGGCCTTGTCACCGGAGTTTGTCTATACCATCGGGCCAGGCGCGATGATGCCGGACGATACCGCATTTGGCATCATATGGATGCCTGAACGGACAGCGGCGGCGGCCTTTGACATGACGGGCGCATTCAATGATCTCTCCGTTTCCGTCGCCGTTGGGATGCCGACCGAGCCGGTCATTGATGCAATCGACGATGTGCTTGAAAACTACGGTGGCCTGGGTGCCTATGATCGCAAGACGCATCAATCCGATGCCTTTCTTGATGCCGAACTCAATCAGCTCAAGGGGATGGCGGCGGTTTTGCCTCCGATCTTCTTTGCCATTTCCGGCTTTCTGGTCAGCATGGTGATGGGCCGCATCATCGCGCTTGAACGCAGCGAGATCGGATTGCTCAAGGCCATCGGGTATTCGAATTTCGAAATATGCCTGCACTACCTGATGCTTGCCGGGTTGATCGCATTGGTTGGCGTGTTGCTGGGCTGGGGCGCAGGTACCTGGCTTGCCCGGAGCACGGCATCGCAATATGCAGAATTTTTCAATTTCCCATATGTTATCTTCAACGTCTCTTACTGGGTCTATGCGGTGGCCGGGCTGGCAGGGCTGGCGACAACCAGCCTGGGGGCCGCACATTCGGCACTTCAGGCCGCGCGCCTTGCCCCGGCTATTGCCATGCAACCCCCCGCACCGCCCCGTTTCAGGCGGTCCTTTGTCGATGATGTGATGATGCGCCTGCGGCTGACGCAACCCACGATCATGATATTGCGCAGCCTGCTGCGATGGCCGTTGCGCAGCTTGCTGACATCAGTGGGGCTTGGCATGGCCGTGGCGTCGGTCATTGCCTCATTGTTCATCAACGATTCACTGGACGAAATTGTCGATCTGGCATTCTTTCAATCCAACCGTCAGGACGCGATGCTGTTGTTTGCTGATGACATCCCCGAAACCGCACTTGAAGACATCCGCAATCTGCCCGGCGTCTTACAAGCAGAAAGCCAGCAGTTTCATGCGGCGATCCTGCGCAGCGGACACCGCTCAAAACGTGTTGCGATTGAAGCACGCAGGCCCGGAACCGATCTGAGCCGTGCGCTTGACGTAAACCAGAAGCCGCTGACCGTCCCGCCGGGCGGTATCCTGCTTTCCGAACGGCTGGCTGCCCGGCTTGATGTTCAGCCCGGTGAAACCGTGCAGGTGGAATTTCTGACCGGGCGACGGGAAACCTTCGAGGTGAAGGTTACTGATCTGGCCGAACAGCATTTGGGGCTTGGGGCCTATATGGATTTTGAATACATCAACCAGCTGTTTCGACAGGCCCCGCGCCTTTCAACGGCCAATGTCACGCTGGATACGCTTCAGATCGACGCCCTGCATCAGGCCATCAAGGACATTCCCCTGTTGACCGGCATTATCGAAATGAACGTGAACCGCCGTTCTTTTCAGGAAACGATTGAAGAAAACATCGTTGTGATGAACACGATATACATCGCAATCGCGATTTTGATCACTGTTGGCGTAACCTACAATGCTGCGCGCATTCAGCTGTCCGAGCGGGCGCGCGAACTTGCCAGCCTGCGTATATTGGGATTCGGCAAGGGTGAAGTATCCTACATTTTGGTAGGGGAATTGATGTTGATCGCGCTGATCGCTCAACCGATCGGATGGGTCGCGGGGGCCTGGATTGCCCAGGCGATGAGCAGCGCATTTACCAGTGACCTTTATGCGATTCCGCTTGTGCTGAAACCTGCAACCTTCGCTGTTGCAAGTCTCATAGTCCTGAGCGCCGCCTTTGCATCAGCGATGCTTGTGCGGCGGCGGCTGGATCGTCTCAATCTGGTTGCTGTCATGAAAACAAGGGAGTGAGGCAATGGCCTATTCAAAACGCACAATGGTTCTTGCCGGCATAGGTATCGCGCTGGTTGCAAGTCTCTCCTATGTCAGTTTCCGCGAAGACCCCATATCGGTCGATCTTGCCGATGTAACCCGTGGCCCGCTAGAAATCACGGTCAACGCGGACGGCACAACACAGGTAAGAAACCTTTTTGAGGTCGCCTCACCGATCGCCGGGACCGCGCTGCGATCACCGGTTGAGGTTGGCGACAGCGTAAAGGCAGGGCAGTCGGTTGTCGCTGTTGTGCAGCCGATCTCTGCGAGCCTGCTGGACGCGCGCGCCCGGCTTCAGGCCGAAGCGGCATTGCAAGAAGCCCTTGCCGCGCGCAACGTTTCGGAGGCCGATCTCAAACAAATGCAGGAAACGCTTTCTTTTGCGCAATCGCAGCTTGAGCGCACCACGGCGCTGGTCAACAAGGGCGTGGTCTCCGTGACCCGGCTGGAAGATGACACCCAACGGCTTGCCGTTGCCCGATCGGCGGTGGAAGCGGCACAGGCGCGCATTGATATGGCACAAGGGTCCATTGACCGTGCCCGCGCCAGTTTGCTCGAACCCGGCGAGACCGCAACACCCACGACAAGTTGTTGTGTTGAAGTGCTGTCGCCGGCAGATGGTGTTGTGTTGTCTGTTTCGACCATCAGTGAACGTCCGATCGCCATTGGCGCGCCGCTGGTCAGCATCGGGGATCCAAATGATCTGGAACTTGTGGCCGACGTCCTGTCCAATGATGCGGTTCGTCTTCAGAATGGGGCATTGGCCTATGTAGAACGGTGGGGCGGAAGCGGCATATTACAAGCCAGGCTTGACCGGATCGACCCCACGGCCCGCACCAAGGTTTCGGCATTGGGCATCGAGGAACAGCGCGTCGATGCCTATTTCACCCTGATCAGCCCGCCCGATGAACGGCCCGGTCTGGGTGACGGTTTTTCGGTTTTTCTGAAGATTGTCGAATGGCGCGCCGATGACGTGATGCAAGTCCCGCTGAGTGCGGTTTTCCGCAAGAACGCCAACTGGGCGGTATTTGTTGCCAACGAAGGATACGCGGAATTGCGCGAGGTCAAACTGGGCCACCGCAATGCGCAGATGGTCGAAGTCCAGTCAGGGTTGACCACCGGGGAACTGGTCGTCACCCATCCCAACGACGCCATCGAAAGTGGCGCAACATTGATTGAACGGTCGCAATTGTAAGACCGACTGGCGGATAGAGGTATGTCCGTAGAGGCCCCCTGCCCCCCTCACCCGAAAGCGGCTCGCCCGGAGTATTCAGGTCACGCAGGGGTCAGGGCGCGACCGCCCCGAGCCAGATATGCCGGGCCTTCGGGTGCATCGGCTGCGGTTGCTGCCTGGGTCTTTTGGTTATCGGCCCTGTCGATTTCGCCCCTTTCTGATGCCTGAGCGCAGGAAAAAGGTTCTCTACGCTTGCGGATAGAACCTTGCTCACTCATCACATGGTGCCGCCGAGGAACGGGATACTGCCCCCGACCGCGATGCCCGACGGCAAAGCCACCGATTGTATTTTGCACATGAGGTGGCCGGTCTTTGATTTTGCGCAAGGACAGCGGCCCTGCACCATGAAAGAATCGCGCCATGTCAAAAGAACACAGCCATCACCCCGATGACATTTCCGAACGCCTTAGGAATGGCCAGAGAAACAGCCATCTCAAGGACATGATCTATGGTGCGATTGATGGCACGATCACCACCTTTGCCATCGTGGCCGGTGTTGCGGGGGCAGGTTTGCCGCACAAGATCGTCGTCATCCTTGGTGTCGCAAACATTCTGGCGGACGGGTTTTCGATGGCGGCCAGCAATTATTCGGGGACCAAGGCCGAATTGGACGACCGAAAACGCATCGAGAAGATCGAAGAGGCGCATATTGTTGACCATCGCAGCGGTGAGTTGGAGGAGCTTAGACAGATCCTGGGACGGCGTGGATTGAGCGGCGAGGTGCTGGAACAGGCGACCAAGGAAATCTCTGCAAACAAGGCCAACTGGATCGCTCTGATGCTGACCGATGAATACGGGCTGACGCTGGATGCGCCCAATCCCCTCAAGGCGGCCCTTGCGACTTTTGCGGCCTTTCTGATCGCTGGAGCAATTCCGTTGATGCCCTTTGTCCTTGGTCTGGAACCGGCCTTTCAGATTTCGATCTATGCGACCCTGCTGACCTTTTTCCTGATCGGAACAGGCAAAAGCTATTGGTCCTTGGCCAAGTGGTGGTGGTCGGGTGCCGAAACACTGGCCATCGGGGCGACGGCTGCACTGATCGCCTATGGGGTTGGTGCGCTGTTTCGATTTGGGTAGCGCATTTGAGCAAGATCAATGGCACCCGTCCGAAGCCCGTTAGGATCAGGGCAAAGACGAGGCCGCACATGTTCTCAAAAGCCATACGTATCTTCACCATCAACGGTTTTGACATCAAGCTGGACCCAAGCTGGCTTGTGATCGCGGCGCTGATTACCTGGAGCCTGGCACGGTTTTTCCCAACAGTGTTGCCCGACCAGTTCTTTGTGACCTACGTGGCGATGGCGTTCATTGCCATGATGACCTTTTTTGCTTCCCTGCTCCTGCACGAATTGGCGCATTCGGTTGTTGCGCGTCATTTTGGCGTTCAGATCAAGGGGATTACCCTGTTCCTTTTTGGCGGTGTAGCCGAGTTGGAAAGTGAGCCGCAATCGGCCTCGGTGGAGTTCTGGGTGGCCATCGCAGGCCCGTTGATGAGCCTGTTCCTGGCTCTGTGGTTCGGGGTCTTGGCAGGGGTCGCGGACGCATTGTTCTCGGCACCTGCGCTGACCGAAGTGTTGTCCTATCTGAGTACGATCAATCTGGTGCTTGCCCTGTTCAATCTTGTTCCTGCATTCCCATTGGACGGCGGTCGCATCCTGCGCGCCGTTATCTGGCACCGCACCGGCAATATCCTGAAAGCAACGGAATCCGCGTCAAAATCCGGTACAATCGTGGGATATGCGTTGATGGGGATTGGCCTTGCCGCGCTTTTTCAGGGAGCGGTTGTTGCAGGGCTGTGGCAAATCCTGATAGGCAGTTTCGTTCTTGTCGCGGCCCGCGCAAGCTATCAGGATCAACTGGGGCGCAGCGCCCACGGAAACGAACCGGTAAGCGCGGCGATGATGTCCCCGCCCGTTACAGTAAGCCCAGATCTGGCCCTTTCGGATTTTGTGGACAGGATCATGTTCGGCCAGGGTCTCAGTTTTGTGCCAGTGGTCGAAAATGGCGTTTTGCTGGGCCACATGGACCGCGAGCTTCTTTCCGGTATCGAGCGGGACAATTGGGCCGCGACACGGGTCGGGGACATTTTTGCGGGCCTTGATCCCAAGATGATGATCACGCCAGAGATGCCCATCGCAGATCTGATGTCGCGGATCACCCGAACCGGACATCGGAAATTTCTGGTCACACGCGACGGGCACGAGCTTGTCGGTGTGGTCACGCTGGCCGATCTGACAGGCTATCTGATGACCCCTGATACGCCCTGACGGACCAAAAAACGGCAGCGGACGCGCGGCCTGCTACATCACCGAAAGGCAGCCACATTTTGCCATATGATTGATCCGCTGGGTTGTGCTTCCCAGAACCAGGCTTGAGATACCTCCAAGGCCCCGCCGCCCGGTCACGATAAGATCGGCTTCAATCTTATCGGCATAAGCAAGGATCTCAGTCGCGGGATCCCCATGTGGCATGTGCGTATTCACGGATGTGCAGCCCATGTTGTCGGCAATTTGGAGACCCGCGTCGATAACCCTCTGCCCGGCTTCTTCGATCTCTTCAAACGTCGGGTTTGGGTTTGCACCGTCATATTCGGCATCTGACGCAAATAGATATTCCGCAGTCTCGGCGTGGGGGACATGCATCAACGTGATGGTCCCGGCATAGTGTTTGGCCAGATCACACGCGATATGTGCCGCCTTTTTCGATTTTTCAGAGCCGTCCAGGCCCACGATGATTTGTCTGAACACGTGCAAAACCCCTTTTTCGCCCGGCATCGGATATACCCAATTTGGGCGCATTCTATGACAGCGCCCTGAACCCCGCCGAAACCAGACATTACAGATTGTCCCGCCGCCGCGTTGAGGAATATCAATCGGGGCTTGCGCCCGTGGCCAGGCATTTGGCAGGCTGCCCAAAACAAAGGTGGACCAGCATGTCCGACACATCCCAAGACAGCGCAATCCTGCGTGCGACCCTGAAGGCGGCGGTGGATGCAATCATCGTTGCCGACAGTGACGGTATCATGGTTCAAACCAATCCCGCCGCCTGTCGCATGTTCCAATACGATCCTGACGAACTGATCGGGCAAAGCATCAACATGCTGATGCCGCAGCCCGTCGCCGAGGTACATGACGGATACATTGCGCATCATCTGGAAACGGGCCATTCCCAGATCATTGGGCGCGGCCGGGATGTCGAAGGTCTGCGCAAAGACACGACGGTTTTTCCGCTGCATCTGTCGGTGGGAAAGGCGGTCGTCGACGCACAGCCCATATTCATCGGTATCCTTCATGACCTGACAACCCGGACCCTGACCCAGGCGGCACTGGCGCGGTCGCAGCGGCTGGACGCGATCGGGCAGATGACCGGCGGCATCGCCCATGATTTCAACAACCTGCTGACAGTTGTCATCGGCAATCTGGAACTGCTGGAAATGCGCGGCGCAAGTGATGCGCAAGGCGTCTTGATCAAAGACGCGCTTGAGTCCGCCGAACTGGGGGCTGAATTAACATCGCGTTTGATGGTGTTTGCCCGAAAATCCAATCTCAAGCCGGTTCGTGCCGATCTGCGCGACCTGTGCGACGACACCCTGGCGATCCTGAAACGGACGCTGGGGGCTGCCTACCGTATCAAGACCGATTTTGCCGCCTCCGTGCACCAGGTCATGATTGACCCGGTGCAGTTGCAATCTGCCTTGATGAATCTGGCGTTGAACGCGCGCGATGCGATGGGCGAACGGGGGGAGATTCTGGTATCCATCGCCAACATCAAGATCGACGATGCCTATATGGCACAGGAAACGGACATGGAGCCGGGCGACTATGTCCGTTTGTCGATCAGTGATGATGGATCAGGCATGAGCGAAGACGCGCAGAAGCGTGCGTTTGAGCCGTTTTTCACCACCAAGCAAGACAGCAACGGCACCGGGCTTGGCCTTGCCATGGTGTACGGTTTTGTCCGCCAGTCAGGAGGGCACATCACACTTTACAGCGAAGTGGATCACGGAACGAGCTTTGGTCTCTATTTTCCGGCTCTTATGTCTGGACAAACCGATACGGCGATACAGGCAAATGAAACGCAGACGGCCAAAGGACAGCGCATCGGCAATGGCGAGACGGTGTTGGTTGTCGAAGACAACCCCAAGGTGCGGGCCCTGTCGATTGCCCGCCTTCAGGATCTGGGTTTCAGAACCCAGGAAGCGGAAAGCGGCGATGTTGCCTATCAGATGCTGCAAGACGGGGTACATGTTGACATTCTGTTTTCAGATCTGGTGATGCCGGGTGACTTGAATGGCTATGATCTTGCGGCCAAGGCCAGCGTGGACTTCCCCCGGCTCAAGGTTTTGCTAACCTCGGGTTATGCCAGCGACGTTGTGACCCAGGCCATCGCACGCGGCCAAGCATATGACATATTGCACAAACCCTACCGACAGTCCGATCTGGCAAAAAGGCTTCAATCCTTGTTGGCGTCGGAGTCAGATGCCTGAACGACCTGCACATCACTGGCAAAGGTGTAACCGACGCCGCGCACTGTCTTGATGAGTTTTGGCTGGGATGGATCGCGCTCGATCTTTTTGCGCAGCCGAGCGATCTGATTGTCAATCGTGCGGTCAAGCGGGCTCCACCCCTGTCCTCCGGTGAAATCCATCAACTGATCGCGTGACAATACTCTTTTGGGCCGTTCGAGAAATACCGAAAGCAATCTGAAATCGCCCCCTGTCAACCCGCAATCCTGGCCCTGCCTGTCCACCAGCTCCAGTCGATCAGGCACCGCAATCAGACCATCGAACACATAGTGCACACTTTTTTCAGCTTCCGCTTTTTCGGATGCGGAATTCCCGGCCCGGTCTGATCCGGCCTCCAGACCCGTCGATCTGCGTAACACGCTTTTGATACGCGCTATGACCTCCCGGACGTGAAATGGTTTGGTAATGTAGTCATCTGCCCCCAGTTCCAGCCCGACAACCCGGTCGATCACGTCATCCTTGCCAGTCACCATGATGATCGGAACGCTCGATATGGCGCGCAGCTTCTTGGCAATGTCCAGACCGTTCTCGGACCCCAGATGAATGTCCAGCGTAATCAGGCTGATAGAATGGGAACGTAAGGTGTCCAGAACCTCGGCGGCGGTCTTTGCTTCGCAGACCGCATATCCCTCTCCTTCCAGAACATTACGCAGAAGATCCCGGACCTTTGCGTCGTCTTCAACGACAAGGATTGTCTGGTCGGTCATGCTTTGCGCCTTTCAACCTGCCCAGCGGATCGTGGTTTCCTACATATGGCCGTCAGGTACACTTGCGGTAAGTAGCTCATACACTTTGATACAATTTCCCTTCCGGGTAGAACAACAAGGATTACATTGCATGTCCAAATTGGCCCGACTCGGTTTTTGGGGGCTTTGACGATGTATGTAACAAATCCAAACGAGCTGACAGTGGCTGCACCTGTTCTTTCACCTGAATGCAACTCCGCAAGATCCGCCGAAACGCGGCTCAAGGCAGGGTCTTACCTGTTTTTCGAAGGCGATGAGGTCGAGTGGCTCTATCAGGTGTGGACGGCGTCTTGCGATTGACCCGATTGTTGGAAGACGGGCGCCGACAGGTCATCGCGTTTGGGTATCCCGGCGATATTGTCGGGTTTCCCTCAAACGGGCTGCATCATACAGACTGTGATGTGCTTGTTGATGCCCGGCTGCAACCCTACCGCAGGTCCGTTCTCGAAGATGGCGCAGGCGATCCAAAGCTGCATCAGGATCTGTTGCAGGCGGCACTGCGCGAAATTGGTGCGATGCAGGATCACTTCATGATGCTGGGGCGGAAATCGGCCGCCGAAAAGGTGGCGTCCTTCCTGTGTGTTCTGACCCAGCGCGTTGGTCAGGACCGTGATGGGCACAAACACATCCAACTGCCCATGAGCCGCGCCGACATTGCCGACTTTCTTGGCCTGACAACGGAAACCGTCAGCCGGACGCTCACACAACTGCGCAAAGCCAGGATCATTGCGATAGAGAACATCCATTCGGTGAGTGTGCTACGCCCGACGGCCTTGCTTGGTTTGTCGCTGGGCGACCGGGAATAGGGCACCATCCCGGTCGTTTTCTGCCCCAGGATTGGGCGAGAGATCAGGGCGCAGTCCACAATGCACGGATGGCCTCCGGGAGGCTGGCGCGGACATCTTCGATCTCTCCGATGCTCAGACGGGCATTCAACAGATCAAAGACGCAGCGGATGTCCTGCGGACCCCGGTACTCCTGCGCGTCTCCCAGTCTGGTCTCGATGGCTTCGACAAATTCCTCTGCCCGCCGCTCCTTCAATGGTGTTCTTTTCGGAACCCACCCTTCAAAGAACATGCCACGGATCAGCAGGGGCAGCTGTGCTGAAAACTGCGCCAACTCATCCGGCAAAAGGTGATCGCGCACCTGTTGCAAGGTTGCCCGGAGCAGGCGCAAAGTGCTGCGCTTTGAGCGCCAGTCGAGGCGCCCCGCAAGTTCATTGATCCATTCATGGGTCATGTGAACGGTATGGTCGATAACTTCCAAACCCTGCGCGGTCATGATCTAGCTCCTTGGTTATGATCGTTCCTGATCGGTTTCATATCGACATCAAACGCAATACCGGGGCTGGCGATTACGGACTGAAGCAAGCGGTTGGTTATGGCCCCGATGCCAAGCAGGACAAGGGTGTAATTCACGACCCAACCCACAAACGGAATGAAATTCAGCAAGGCGATGCAGATGATCGCTGCGGCAAATATCGACAGGCGGGCGATAGTACTGGGTGCCTCGTCACCGCCCAACCCGGACCAGACCCGCATTGCGACACTATAGGCAGCCAGCCCATAACCCAGGGTCCAGGCAACGATGATGGCCAGCATCACAATGGGAACAAACGGAAGCCCCACAATCGTTAGCCCGGTGATCGGCACCAGACCAAAGAGCACCGACAACCCGATGACCCCAAGTAGAAGGGACTGTCCGGGGGTGCAGACAATGATTTGGCGGAGCGTTTCAAGTCGTTTCGGCATAAGGCCCAGCATCAATGCGCCCAGCACGACAAAAAACAGCAGCGAGATCAGAAACCCAGAGAGGAGCGATGCGAAGGTTGGCAGGACCGGCATGTCCTGCCGGAACTGTTCGAGTCCCTCCCATGCGGTCGAGCCTGAGTGCTTTTCAAATACGACCCGCGCTGGTGGTGCAACGCGCTCGGGGACAGTCATTTTCTCTTTGGAAACATACGTCAGCGTGCCACCAATCACAGCGTCCGGTCCAAAGGAAATTGTCTTGGCCGAAAGCCGCACGTCCCCGCCAATCGGGGCGTTCAGAATGACATCCTGTGCCGTCGCGATCAAAGCGCCCGATACCGGGCCGTCGATGGTAAGCGTATTGCCAAAGAGCCGCACATTTCCGGCCGTGACAGCGGTTTTTTCCGTGCGCACTGACATCCCCATAACGGTCATGTCCTTGGCGACCTTGCCCTTGACCACAACCGAATTGCCAAGCGCGTAAAGGTCTTCCTGCCCATCTGCAGTGATTGAGACATCAAAGCCGACGACATGCAGATCACCCTGTGACGCCCCCTGGGCAACGGCGGTTCGGGCAGCCATGAAAGTATCTCCGCCCGGCCCCACATCCTCGCGCACCACCGAACCCGAAATGAAGGTGTCGCCGCCATGATCGAGGGAAACGGTGTCTGGAATGGCGGTACCGACAAGACCTAATAGAGTGGCAACAAAAAACATGATCAATCGAAAATGCATGAGGCCCTCCTATCCAATATCAACACTCTGTCATGATTGTAGCCAAGGGCTTGCGCGCCAGATTGATCCGGATCAATTGGTTTACCACCTGATTTGGTATGACATCAACAGCGCGGGCATCGCGCGGGCCAGGCAAAAGGAGAGCCGCAATGTCAAACAAAACCCTCCCCGAACGGCGTGCAGATGAAACGCCCGCAGCCTTCTTCCCGACGTTTCAGCAGGAAATGAACCGGCTGCTTGATCAGTTCCGTACAGGCTGGAAGCTGCCGCAAAACGGTGAGCCGGCCCTGTTTTCGGAACCGGTGTTTCCGGCGATGGATATTGTCGAAACCGATGATGCGGTAAAGATCAGTGCAGAGGTGCCGGGCGTCAGGGAAGAGGATCTGGACGCCTCCATTCTCGGTGACGTGCTGGTTCTGAAAGGTGAAAAGAGCGCCGATCACGAGGAATCGGAGGACAATTACCACAGGATCGAGCGTCAGTACGGCAGCTTCCGACGTCAAATCCCCCTTGGGTTCACCCCCGAAGACGGAGCGGTCAGCGCCGATTTTGCAGATGGCATCCTGAAACTGGAAATCGCCAAGCCCGCCACAGCGAAATCTGGTATCCAGAAGATCAACATCAAGAAGACCTGAACTTGGCCGGGCACGTCGGAGCCCTGCCCCTCTCTATTGTGCAAAGGATCAGCAACATGTCCCCTAAAACCATTCTTGTCTGCCTGACATCATCTGAACATGCCGAGACGTTGTTGAAGGTGGCCGTTCCGCTGGCGCGCAGACATAATGCGCACCTTGTCGGGCTGCATACCGCTGAGGCGCTGCTGGTATATCCCGGCATCGCGATGCACATCCCCGAACCTGCGTTTGCATCGTTCAATCAAAGCCAGAAAGAAGAAGCTGACGCCATCGAAGCGGTGTTTGACAGACTCACCGAAAACGAGGACTTTCAGAGTGAATACCGATTGGTGCGCGCCGAGGCGGTTTCCGCAAATGAACGCATGATAGAAAGCGCGCGTGCCGCCGATCTGGTGATTATGGCCCATGAAGACAAAGACGTGGATCGCTATGACCAGCGGCATGCCCAGACGCAGGTCATTCGCGAGAGCGGTCGGCCGGTTGTCATTGTGCCGCTGGGCTATGACGGACCCGTCATTGGCGACAACATCTTGCTCGGCTGGAGCGGCACGCGTGAGGCCACGCGCGCGGCACATGATCTTCTGGCTCTTGCGGGACCAGAAACAGAGCTGACCATCCTCAGGGTGAGTGCCAAGTCAGAAGACAGTCTGGGCGATTCCGAGGGAATTGACATCACCGAAATGTTTGCGCGACATGGGCTGAAACCAACTCTGGAACATCGCGATCCATCCGGGGCCAGCGTCGCAGAGACATTGAACAGGGCCGCGTTTGAAAAAGGCGCAGACGTCATTGTCGTGGGCGCATTTGGCCACTCGATGGCCTACGATCTTGTCATTGGTTCTGCGACCCATGCCTTGCTGCGGGATGCGAACCTGCCGGTGGTGTTCAGCGCGTAAGAGCCGCCGGTTCGACATCTGACCAGATTGGCAAATGGTCGGACGCCCGTCGTGCCAAAACTCCCTGTGCAACCCCAGCATCGCGCAGCTCAAGATCCCTGGTCAGCGCGAAACGATCAAGGGCGGCAATGGGACGGCGCGCGTGAAAGCTATGGCCGGGGGTGTGGATGTCGAACCGCCCTTGCAACGGATCAAGCCCCTTTTGCGCCGACCATTCGTTGAAGTCCCCGGCAATAACGACACGGGAGCTGTCTTTGGTGACATTTGCCAGCGTCGTTAGTTGCGCCTGCCTGTCCCGGCGTCGCAACCCCAGATGCGTGGCAACCACCGTTATCCCGCCCGCAACGTCCAGATCCATCCGTACCGCGCCGCGCGGCTCAAGTCCGGGAACATCCAGACGTGTCACCGCCGCGACCTGCTGCGGATCCCGCACCAGAATGGCGTTCCCATGCCAGCCAAGGCTGATCCCATTTGCGCAAACATCGACCAGATGAAAATCTGTTTCCGCCGCGATCATGTCGCGCGGGATAGCTGGATGGCGCTGGCCCATCCGCTTGTCCGCTTCCTGAAGCAGCACGATGTCCGCCTGCAAGGCGTTGATGACAGCAAGTGTGCGTTCGGGGCGGCGTTTTTGGTCAAGCCCGCGCGCCTTGCGAATGTTATAACTTGCAATACGGATGTGTCGGTTTGCCATGATACCTATATAGGCACGGATCGGCTGAGTTTTAATATCGGAGAGTGCGGAGGGTGAAAGATTTCATCAAAAACAGCGGCAAGCCCATCCTTGCGATCTGGACACTTCTACTCATTGCTGCTGTTGTTTCACTGGGTCTGGGGCGTTGGGCCCTTGCCTTTGTCAGCTTTTCAACCCTTGTCCTGTCGCTCTTGCCACCGTTGCTGGCGGCGCGGTGGTCATTGACCCTTCCGGTGCCATTCCTTTTTGCCACGACGCTGTTTTTCTTTGGATCCATCTTTCTGGGCGAAGCACTGGGTTTTTATGAACGCTTGTGGTGGTGGGATCTGGCGCTGCACGGGTCTTCTGCAATCGGATTTGGGCTGACGGGTTTTCTGTTCATGTTCATGCTGTTTGAGGGCGACAAATTTGCCGCTCCGCCGTCCGCCATCGCGTTTATTACCTTTTGCGTCGCCATGACCATGGGCGCGATATGGGAAGTCTTTGAATTTTTCATGGATCAGACCTTTGGCCTGAACATGCAAAAATCGGGACTGAACGACACCATGGGTGATCTGATCGTCAATGCCCTGGGCGGGCTCGTCGCCAGCCTGACCGGCTATGGCTATCTAGTGCGCCACGACCAAGGTATTCTGGGGCGGTGGATTGCGGAGTTTGTCGACCTCAACAGGAGACTTTATCGAAAATCCAGAAACCGCCTCAAGAAGTAGCCGCGCCACGGCGTCAACCCACCCGCTGCTGCTGCAAGGGCCGCGACGGTTTCGTTAAAGCGCCTCGTATTGCGCCAGCCTGCGTAAAACCGCATCCCGTTGTTCCAACAGATCAAGAACAAGTGCCACCCCCGCAGTATTGATGCCAAGGTCTCTGTTCAGCCGCCGTGCCTTCTTGGCGCGGACGATGTTGGTGCCAACAAACCGCCAGTTCCCGGTGCCGCTGCCCTTGGGTTCCAGAACCCCGTGTTCCACCAATTCAACCACCCATGCTTCTTCGGCCTGACAAAATCGACACAGATCCTGTAGCGAAAGTGCATCGACAACATCGCTTTTCATGATGGCTTTTTTCATGGCGCTACCCTCCTAAATGTGCGCGCGGATCAAATGGCATCTTCTCTGCCATCTCTTCAAAGAACGCCCGTGCCTGATCGGTTGAGGCTTCCGGGTTAACGATCTTCAGCGTCGCATAGATGTTCCCGGCCGGCGCGCCGGGCAGACCCTTGCCCTTCAGGCGTAGTTTCTGCCCGCTGCGCGCGTTCCTGGGTATACGCAAGTCAACTTTTCCGCCCGGTGTCGGCATGATGACATGCCCGCCCAAGGCCGCTTCCCAGGGGGCCACTGGCAAATCCACATAAAGGTTTCTGCCATCGGGTCGATAGATCGGGTGGGGCGCAAAAGCGACCTCCAAAAACAGATCGCCGGGCGTGCCGGTACCAAAGGCGGACCCGCCCTGTCCAGCCAGCCGGATATGCTGCCCTTCCACAATGCCTTTTGGCACCCGCACTGAAATCGTCCGATCCTGAAGAGTGACACTCCCGTCGGGGTTTGCAACGGGTGTTCGCAGGCTCAGCTTGCGGTCTGCGCCCCGAAAGGCGTCCTCGATTGCGATCTCGATCCGTCCGTGGGTGTCCGCGCCCCGGCTTGCGCCTCTCGCCCCTGTTGGACCGGCGCCACGGCGGAACAAGGTTTCAAAGAAGTCGCTGAATGGCTCATCGCCCTGCGGACCACCTGAGGAGAATTCAAATCCGCCATCCCATCCGGGCGGCGGTTGGTAACCTCCCTGACCTGGCGGCGGGTCCTGTCCCAGCTGATCATAGGCGGCGCGCCTTTCGGGGTCTTTGAGAACCTCGTAGGCTTCGTTGACCTCCTTGAATTTGACCTCTGCCCCCGCTTGCGCGTTGACGTCCGGATGGTATTTCCGGGCGCTCTTGCGAAACGCCTTTTTGATCTCATCCGCGCTCGCGTCACGGGCGACACCCAGTATCTTGTAGTAGTCCTTGAATTCCATATACCGCTCATCCGACCATCTTGCGCCATCTGAGAATGCCATGGGAACATGACGCCGCCTTTGATCTTTGTCAGTTCGACATGCACCGACCCTGTCAGGATCGCGCCAACCGACACGGCTGAATTTCAGGTCGTACATTTTGAACGGAGATTGATATGGACCGCCGCACGATCCTTTTTGTTATGAACACGGAAACGCCTGAAGAGCAGATTTCCGAAGCTGCAAATGCGGCGGCGAAGGGGCAGCACCATCTTGCATGTCTGGTCCTTGGGGCGGCCCCAGCGTTGCCGATCTATGCCTATGGTGTGCCACCATATGGAGGTATGAACATCCCCGACAACTGGAGCGAACTGGTCGCCCTGGCCCGGCAGGATCAGGACGTGCGAGTCAATGAGGTGGAGGCGCTGCTGGCGCGCAGCGGCGCATCAGGGCATGTTCAATCGGTGATGTGCGCCACCGTTGACATCAAGAATTATGTGGCAACTGCCGCTCGGGTAAGTGATGAAGCATTCATCGCGGCAAACCTGCGCGAAACGCCTGAAATGCTGCGTGAGGCCGCATATGGCGTATTGTATAACGCCCCGATCGGGCTGCGGTTGAATGGCGCGTTGTCGCAGCCGGTTACCCGCGTCTTTGTCGCCTGGGACAGCAGTGCCGCGGCATCAAGCGCCGTGCACACAGCGCTGCCTTATCTCAAAGAGGCTCAAGACGTCCTGATCGGCTGCATCGACCCGATCATGACCGACGAGAACGATGGCCAGGATCCCGGTACAGACGTCGCCGCCTGGTTGAGCCACCATGGGTGTTCTGTGACGGTGTCCCAGTTTCCCAGTGGCGGTCTGGGCGTTGATCGCTGCATACAGGACCGCGCCCGCGAATTCGGGGCCGATCTGATCGTAATGGGAGCCTACGGACACGCCCGGATGATTCAGGTTGTCTTTGGCGGAACAACCCGCTCGATGATCGAGCAAACGGAAATTCCGGTCCTTCTGGCCCACTGATCGGCAATTGAGCGAGGGGCGGCATGGCCTGTCTGGCCAAGGCCAGAATTGGGCCACCGTCT
>CAXBKL010000030.1:0-33051 GCA_963976125.1 uncultured Sulfitobacter sp.
GCCGGAGGCGCAGGGGCGCGCCGGGATATTCGCGCGATCTGGGCCGCGCACTGGTCGCCGACACAATTCACCCCGGCCGCGCGCGCGATCGTGGCCCAGACCCTGAGGCCTAGCGATCTGGCGGCAGAGTGAGATTATGCGCATGGTGCGCCAGAGCTTTTTCAATATCGTCATGGAAATGCAGCCGCCCACGTTCCAGCACCGCCGCCATCGTGCAAAGGCGACGCACCATTGGCGGTGAATGGGTGACGACAATTGCGCCTGCGTTCTCCTTGCGTTTGTCAAACACCTGAACGCTTTTGTGCCGGAATGCGCCATCCCCAACGGATGTGACCTCATCCACCAGATAGGTGTCAAAGGGTATCCCCATCGATACCCCGAATGACAGCCGCGATTTCATCCCGGCCGAATAGGACCGGAATGGCATGCGGAAATGCGCGCCCAGTTCGGCAAAATCCTCGACAAATGCAACCAGCTCATCGCTGTCGGCCCCATACAGGCGCGCCACAAACCGGGTATTTTGAACCCCGGTCAGATCGGGATGGAACGATCCGGCAAAACCTACCGGGTAGGACACACTGCCCGTTGACAGAACCCGCCCCGCTGTTGGGCGGATGGTCCCGGCAATCAATTTGAGCAGAGTGCTCTTTCCCGCACCGTTTCGCCCCAACAGCGCGACGCTCTCGCCCGTTGGAAATGTCGCGGTCAGGTCTTTGACAATAAACTGCTTCTTGCCACGCACTGGAAAGCTCTTTGTCAAACGATCAAGCCGGATCATGTCTCACCTGCGGTCGCGGAAGCTGTAATAAACCAGGCAAAGGATTGCCCAGGAAAAGAATCCAAAGAGCGTCAGCAGGGACAGGATCTTGATCCTTTCGGGGTACTCGGCCCTCTCGGCCAGCGTCGGTTTGACATGCGCGGCCAGGTAACGGCTTTGTTTGCGGACCTCGGCGAGCGCGGAATCATGCGCCGCAAGCGCCGTGGTGTAGGCCAGTTCGGCAAACTCCCGATCCACGATCAATCCCTCGTATTGCCCAACAAGGGTGGCGAAGGCATTGCTGCTTTCGCCCTCTTCGCCCAACCCCAGCTTGCGCCGTTCGGACGCAATACGTGCGTTGATGACCTCTATCCGGCGATTTGCCTGTGTGATGCGGGGATCGTTGGCGCGGGTGGTATCCACCAACAGGTCGGATTCGATCAATGCGTCCGCCAACTGCTGTTGCAAGGTCACCAACAGCCCCATTTGGTTTTGCGTATCAATGCTGGGATCAACGATTTGCGTCCGGTTGCGAAACTGGGTCAGGGCACGCCGCGCGACTTTGAGCCGCTCAACCGCCTTTTCGAGCTCTTCCTGAGTGAACCGGATCGCATCCTGTTGGGCAATCCGCGACAGGCTGTTTATCATCGCGGTACATTCATCCAGTACCGCCTGTGCAACGGTCAACGCATCCTGCGGATCAAATGCGCGAATTTCCAGATCAATCAATCCGGTCCCGCTGTCATAAACGATATTGATCTTGCGATCCCAATGTTTCAGCAAATCCTCAATCGTCCCGCTTGTGTCAAACGCAAATATCGGATCCTGACCGTCCGGTACCCGCGACCAGATCGCCCGCAGATCGACCCGCGCATCAACCTTTGCAACCAATTCCTGGCTGGACAGATAGGCAAACAGAATATCGGTGTCAGAGGAGCTTGATCCCGACAATTCAGTTATTCCGCCGAGCAGTTCAATTGCTGATGCCTTTTCTTCGGTTCGCACAGAGAACCCGACACGGGATGCATATTGGTCTGCGGCCCTGCTCCACAAATAGATGCTGGCCGCCAATGCCGGGGCAACCACGATCCAGATGAACGACAGCAACAGGAAGGCGTGCCGCCGACGGGTCCGGGCGGGGCGCGCCGGCGGCCTTACGTCGAACTGCGGAATGTCTGGCGCAGGTTTGAAGGCCAGAGGTTCCTGCACCTGCGCCGCATTCTGATCCGTTCTGCCATCCGCCATAAACTGCTTCTTTTAGGTGTATACGTGAATCACTATGCCACTTATGATTGCACTTGAATAGTCAACTTGTCCCTCGCAAGGTCGTGTCCTGTTATGCAGACCCAACCCATCCTGACACCGCAGCGTATGCCCCTTGCGACCTTCCGGGCCATCGGCGCGCTGATCCTGCGCGAGATCACAACCACCTACGGCCGTTCGCCCGGCGGTTACATCTGGGCCATTCTCGAACCTGCCGCGGGGATCACCCTGTTGACGCTGATCTTTTCTGTCGGGTTCCGCTCGCCCCCTCTGGGGACCAGTTTTGCATTGTTCTACGCTGCCGGCATTTTGCCATTGCTGATGTACACAGACATCTCGTCCAAACTGGCCCAGACGATGCAGTTCAGCCGCGCTTTGCTGGCCTATCCCAGGGTGACCTATCTGGATGCCCTGCTGGCGCGGCTGACGCTGAATTTGCTAACCCAACTGGTGGTCCATTGCATCGTTCTCGGCTTTATCCTGATTGCGCTGGAGCCGACGACAACACTGAATTTCACCAAGATCGGGCTGGCCTATCTGACCACGCTTGCCCTTGCCGCTGGCATTGGCACACTGAACAGCTTTCTCACGCTCGCCTATCCCGTCTGGCAAACCGCATGGGCGGTGCTGAACCGCCCACTGTTTCTGGTGTCTGCCATCTTCTTCATCTTTGAAGCAGTGCCACAGCCGTATCGGGACATCCTTTGGTACAATCCCATCGTGCATGTGGTCGGTATCATGCGGGACGGCTATTATCCGTTTTATGAGCCGACCTATACTTCCGTTGCCTACCCCTTTGCGGTTGCGGCGATGACACTGGTGGCGGGATTGTTCCTCCTGAACCGTTATCACCGGGACATTTTGGACAAGTAGCTTTTTCTTAACCTGCATTAACGCAAATTTAACTCAATCTATGCGGTATTTACCTTCGTAAAGAATGTGCGACCAACGCTTTCCAAGGTACCTGCCATGTCCCTCGACGCCTTTCCCGATCTGCGCTGTCTGATGATGATAGACGGCACCCTGTTTGGTAATGTCAGGGACGTATCAACGCTTTGCCCCATGGAAATCCGTCAGGGCAGCGCCCTCGCCCCGTTCGAGGCATGCGATCAGAACCCGGCGGACAGGTTCAAGGCTGCCCACGATCATCCCTTTGACGCACAGGATGTGGCAAGACGCTCCGCCTCCCGGCCTGCCGAGAACACACCGGGCGAAATTTATGCATGCTGGGTCAATCACTTGCCGGACTGGACTCTGGAAGACGCCCAGACGGTTCAGTTGATGATCCACCGCTACGACGCGCCGTGTGAAGTGTTCCTGAACATCCCGATCCTTGTGCCCGAGGTCGAGAACGACATGTATTTCGAGGCCTATCTTGGCGCCCATCGGGCCAACGCGACGTTGAACGTGACACTGCGCGACCCAGTATCGCTTGACGAAGAACAGATCAGGTTCCCGTTTGACACCAACTGTCCCGGCGGCACGCAGCGCGGCGGATATGCACATATCCGGCACCCGATACCGGCCCATTTTGCGGGCTGTGAAATTGACCTGAGCGTTGAATACGCAGGCCACAAAAGCGATGACAAGGGCGTCGAGCCGTTCCTTTTTCTTGCCGATATGCGGGTCGCGCAGGTAAACACCAATGACCACAGCGATACCATTCTTGAACCCGAATGGCTCTATGGTAACGCGCCGTCAAAACCCGGCCAGTGGATACAGGCACCCCTGCCATCGGCACTGATACCGGGTCAGGGGATTTCCATAAAGCTCGGAGCCAGAACCCTGCCGCTTTTACCGATGGGCAAGCCGGAGTTTCATGTGCGCGAGAACTATGGGCATACGCTTGTCTGTTCATCTGCGCGGGAAATGGAGCTGGTTCTGTGCATCGACGGCACCCATGTTGAACAGATCAGGATCAACCGCGACGACACGATCATCCGCTTGCCCAATCGCTATCTGAACGGCCATGTCCGGCATCTGAGCCTGAAAGACAAATCCGGCTCTGTCACACTGTTTGAACAGCATCAACTGATGCCTGCGATCATCACGCCCGCAGATGTGATGCAGCGGGAATCCGCGGCACCTTTTCCGACAACACTTTTTGCCCAGACACCGTTGCGTTACGCCAATCTCAAGGCCGTGCTTGCCCATGCTGGTCCGGAGACCAATTTCCAACAGCTTCTGCATGCATTGAAAACCGTTGAGGGGGGCCATGAAAATGTCTCTCTTGCCCCGCTGGAATTTCCGCAGGTCAAGAACCCTGATGTCTCAGTGATCATCCCCGCGCATGACAAGATCGAGTTAACCTATCTTGCCCTGTGTTCCCTGTTGCTTGCGCACAATGACGCCAGTTTTGAGATCATCGTGGTTGATGACGCCTCTTGCGACGCGACGTCGACCCTCGAAGACCTGGTGAAGGGCATTACCGTGATCCACAACCAGAACCCCCAGCGGTTTGTGCGCGCCTGCAACACCGGGGCCGACGCGGCGCGCGGGACGTACATCGCACTGCTCAACAACGATGTGGAGGTGACAACAGGGTGGCTTGATGAACTGATCGCGGCTTTTGACCGGTTTCAGAACGTGGGGCTTGTCGGGTCCAAACTTCTTTATCCGGACGGCGATTTGCAAGATGCCGGTGGCATCGTCTGGGGGTCCGGGAATCCGTGGAACTATGGCAATCGTCAAAACCCGAACGAGCCGCGTTTCTGCTATGCGCGGCAGGCCGACTATCTGTCCGGTGCGGCGCTGTTGATGCCCGCAAAACTCTGGCGCAAACTGGGCGGGCTTTCGACCGCGCTGGAGCCAATGTATTTTGAAGATACCGATCTGGCCTTCAAGGTGCGGGACGCCGGGTACACAACATGGTTTATCCCGTCCTCCATCGTCTATCATTTTGAAGGCATGACCTCGGGCACAGATGTGACGTCCGGTTTCAAGAAATATCAGGAAATCAATCGCCCGAAGTTCAAACGGCGCTGGGCAAACGCCTTTGCCAGCCACGGACCAGAGGGCCAAAATCCCGATCTTGAAAAGGACCGTGGACTCGTCGGCCGGGTTCTGTTTATCGATTATGCCCCACCCCGCGCAGACAAGGACGCCGGATCCTATGCGGCGTTGCAGGAAATGCAGCTGGTGCAATCGCTTGGCTACAAGGTCACATTCGTATCGACGAACATGGCGCATCTGGGCCGCTACACCGAAGACCTGCAAAAATCCGGGGTCGAGGTGATTTATGCCCCATTCTATATGAACGTCACCGAGTTCCTGAACAAACACGCACCTGAATTTGATGCCTTCTACATCACCCGTTTCTACGTCGCACAGGCCGTGTTGCAGCAAATCCGCACGCAGGCCCCCAAGGCAAAGATCCTCTTCAACAACGCCGACCTGCATTTCCTGCGCGAACTGCGCGCCGCCAAATCCGAAGGTGATCCCGAAAAACTTGACCGCGCCCGGCAGACCCGTGCCGAAGAGCTGGATGTGATCCGCGCAGCGGATGTGGTTCTGTCCTATACTGATGTCGAACACTCCGTGATCCATGCCTATACCGATGGCGAGGCAACGGTTGTCAAATGTCCCTGGGTCGTGGACGTGCCGGACCGGATTCCATCCTTGAAATCACGTCGTGGCCTGTCCTTTCTGGGCAGTTTTCGCCACCATCCCAATGCCGAAGGGATCAATTGGTTTGTGCGCAATGTGATGCCACGGCTGGCCGCCAGCGGGGCCGATAGCCCTTTTACGATCTACGGCTCCGGCATGGGAGCAGAGATCAAGGCGCTGAAATCCGACAGGGTGCACCCCCACGGCTTTGTCGAAAATGCCGCTGATGCCTATGACGCGCACCGGATATTTGTTGCGCCGCTGTTGTCGGGCGCGGGGATAAAAGGCAAGGTTTTGGGCGCATTGGCGCGCGGTGTTCCCTGTGTCATCAGCCCGATCGCCGCCGAAGGCATTGGACTGCGCGACGGACACGACTGCATGATCGTTGAACAGCCAAAGGATTGGGTCGACGCAATTGCCCTGCTCAATGCCGACGACGATCTCTGGCTTGAGATGTCCAAAAACGCGCGCGCCTACATGCGCAATGCCTATTCCTTTGAACGGGGCCGTGCACGGATGCGGCAGGCCTTCGAAGCGGCAGATATGTTCGGGTCGCGTCCCTGATGCGCACCGTGATCCTGCACTACCATCTGTTCAAGAACGCGGGCACCTCGGTCGACCACTTGCTGCAATCAAACTTTCAGAATGGCTGGGGCAATCGGGAATTTCCGGGCCGGGGCGGCAACAACACCACATTGGTTCGGGACTGGATCTCGGACACCCCGGAGTTATCCGCGTTTTCCTCCCACACGATGCTGGGACCGATGCCACAGATCAAAGGCGTCCGGGTTGTACCCTTCATGCTCCTGCGCGATCCGATTGAACGGATCGTTTCAGCCTATCATTTCGAACGTCGGCAAAAGGCAGAGACCAGAGGTGCGCGGCTTGCCAGGCAGCATGACCTGAGCGGCTATGTCACTGCGCGGCTAGCAACACCCGGTGACAGGCAGTGCCGCAATTTTCAGACCGCCCGATTGGCTGGAATGATGCCGGGAAGGGCCACCGAAACAGACCGTGCCCGGCAAGCGTTGGAGAAACTGCGCAGGGCCGGGGTTGTTGGCCTTGTTTCGGATTTCGATTCTGCCATTGCCCTGCTGGCCCGGCGGCTTCAAAAGACATTTCCAGACTTCAACGTCACACCGGTGCGCGCAAACACGGCGACGCGCCCCAAATCGCAAGTGCCCGGCGACCTTCTTGACCTTCTGGCACGGGTCAACCGGAATGATCTGGCTCTGGTCGATCACCTTCGCACACAACTCGCAGCCGCATGACCGGAGGAAGGCTTCCCCATTTGCAAGCCACGATGGCCTGCATCAACTCGCTCAACAGGTTCACGGCCAATCGGGCCTTGCGCAGCTATCAGCTTTCCTTGTCGGCATCTGGCAGTTTCTCTTGCGTGTCACCGGCGTCCGGCAAGGTCGTTCAACCCTGTGCACATTACCTGATGCCCGGCGCGGGAGTGCATTATCTGTTTGGCGGAACTGCGCCCTTTGTCCTGACCGCTGGCTCCTTGCAAGACGGCTATCCCCTCCTGAGCATCGCAACCGCCGACGGCCAGTACCGGATTGGCAAGCGCCAGCCTGCTGATCTGACACAACAGGCCCGTCGTTTGTTGCATGATCCCCGTTGCATTCCGGTCGATCCAAGCCGCCGACCGCAACTCCATATCGGAGATGCAAATTTTGCCCATTGCATCTGGAATGAATACCCGGCCTTGCTGGCGCTCCTGGACCACGCGCCAGACGTGGAATGCCATCTTTCCCATGATCCGCTGGGCGTCCTGAGGACGACCTGCGCAACCCGGAACATAGCCATCATCGGGCTGACCAACCGCGCCGCAGCGCGCGGCTGGTCCGTAGCACCCGTTGTCATGCCGGGCAGCATTTTGTGCGGTTCAACCGCCCTGGCCACGGTCCATCGTATGCTGACCCTGCCCGCTCAGGCTCCTCCGGAAGACTCTCCGAGGATCTGGCTCACGATCCGGGACAGCGGCCGAACCTTGGAAAATCAGGACGCGTTCCTCTGCGCGGTCATCCGGGCGTTTTACACCCGTGACCGGAACACGACGTTCGTGTTGGATGGGTTTTCCCGCCCGATGGACCTTGCTGGCGTCCCCTACGACGCGCTTCGCCCCAAATTCTCCGCGCGCATCGCCCAAGCCGACGCAATCGCTGCGCGGATCATGTCCCGCCTGCCCATGGCCAATATCACCAACGTTACCGGATCGCCGCTGCGCACGGCACTGGCCGAGGTTTCTCGCTGTGCGTTCTACGTTTCACATGCCGGCACGATGCAGCACAAACCGGCTTGGTTTTATCCGATCCCCGGCATCATCCATGGCAATCGTACCAGCCTCTCCCCTGCGGCGCTGCGGTGGGCGGCGCAAATGGTGGAGGGCTCTATCGCGCCCGCTGGCATCACGCCGGACATTGTGCAGGATACCGAGGTGCGCGGCCTGCCTGTGCATAATGACCGCAACAAGGACTATGTTGTGACGGATGTGCCCCGCGCCACCGCAGAGGTGCTGGCCCACTTCGATGCAACACGCGCCGTCGGGCCTAGCCCCATGACGGCGGCAGCGCAAAACCTTCGGCTTCAACCTCTGACCTGATCCGGGCGACATCCCCATGAAACAGCGCCGGAAAGAAATCGGGCATCGGGTGTTTCACGCTTTCTGTGAACCGGCGGTCCAGCAACCCCTGCGGATAGTCGAACGCGGAGATGCCGAGAAATGCCTCGATCCCGGCCAGCATGCCACGCTGATCCGCATGCAGGTCTTCGTAGAACATCACCCTGTACATGTCCCGCGGCACCCCCTGACGCAGATTGCGCAAAACCTGCCCATATTCGGCATTGGCCCAGATGTGCGGCTGGCGCACAAATTCATCGAATTCCTCTGGCCCCCAGGTGTTCAGACAATCGAGTTGCCCGGCGACCTGTAAATGGAATTTTGCATGACTCCACAACCGCTTGATCGGGTCGCGCATGGTATAGAGCACCCGCAGGGTTTCTGACTTTTCGGCAACCTGGTGCCATGCCTCGACCGGCAACATCGCATTCAGATTTGAAAAATCGCAGGCATATGCCTCGTGATCGCGCAATGGAAACAGATTGCGGTACCAATGATCGTCGACAGGACGGCTCAGGTAATTGCTGATCCAGTGGAGATTGTTGCGTACCGCATCAATATTCGCCTTTCTCGGGTCAAACCGCAAAAGATAGCGGTTCCGGGCCTCCTGCAGACGATATGCCTCGCTAAGCGTTGTCCGATCAACGTAGCGATGATGGAAATAGTGAATTTCCTTTTCCATCGCAAAATGCAGGGCAGGATGACGGCCCAAGACCGCATAAAGCCAGGTGGTGCCCGCCTTCATCGCGCCGATGCTCAGGAACAGCTTGGGGTAGGGCCATGTCATGCTCATCCTGTAGGGGCCAGGGACGGTGCGGCAAAATATGCAACGATGGCCTGTGCCATCCGGTGATAAACATCCCGCCGAAAATGGTTCAGATCAATCAGATCGTCGCGCCCGTTGATATGTGCAGCAGGATCCAGAACCATCACATTCCGCCGCCCCGTAGCAACCTGCACAAGCGCCTGGTTCAGGCGCACGTGATCCGGGTGTCCGGGGTGTGTCGGATCGCCATACTGCCTTGGGCCTTTTTCATTGGCCAGCATCAGCACCACCTCTGCCCCCTGCGGCAAGGTATCCAGAAACGCACCATACCGCAGGATCATCTCTTGGGTGGTCAATACCCCGTCATGATCAAAGTCGGCACAAAGGGTCCGCAGCCGCGCAGCCTGAACCGCGTTCGATGGCAGGGAACCGCGCAAATCCGCCCGCGCGACAAGGTCGTGATTCTGCGCCCCAACCAACCAATATGGCACCTTCAACCCTGTTGCCCGATGCCGGTATAGCGGAATATCCGCATCCGCCCAAAAACTGAAAAGAAAAAGTGTCCGTCCCGCACGAGGGTCAAAGACCGCCGTTTCAAAATCCGAAGGGCCATAGCCGAGGGTTTCGGCGGCACTCAGCAGCGGTTTGGTGAGCCCGCCCTGCACCGCAGGCAGCAAAAACGCAGAATGATCGCGGCGCAGGATCTGATTGTTTCTGGGTTCATTGTATTCCTCGACCTGATGGCCCGTATACAACGCAAGGTAATGCATCACACTGGCAAGATCACATCCCCCCCTGGCCACAATGGTATCGAACGGCGCGTCCTCCTGCGCCGATGGGTCCACGTCATGCACATGTCGCGCGGTAATCCAGTCGACATGTACAGGATCATCCACCGGATCTGACAAGACCTCGCCCTGCACCCGCAGCACCGGACGCCCCAGAAACGCATAGACCCAATGTTCGATAAACATGTTCAGGGTGCGGCAGGAAAAACAGAAATGCACCAGATGACGTTGGTTATGCACCCGTCTGGTCAGATAAAACCCGACAAAACCATAGTCGCCATACCGATCCCGCACCCGGATCAACCCCGCATCGCTGGTATTGTGGCGCAGCATCTGGCGCAACGCCATCGCATCCGTCACCCGTTGCTTGGTAAAGTTGAGCTGATTGGTGCGGTTGACCAATTCAATCACCCGATCCAGATGTGGTTCAACGTCATAGTCAAAACTGACCTCGACGTTTGACGCGCGCAGGAAAGCCCGCGGATCGCCGCCAGTGACCGCACCCGCCTGCGTCTTGCGTTCCTTGATCTTGTATTGCGCCAGCCGCGTCATTCCCGGATCCGCCTTGCCCAGCGACCCGACCACCGCGCGGATCGACACGATGATCTCGGGCAACGCCACGTTCAGCTCGTCATTTGCTTGTGCGGCCTGCGCAAGGTTCATCGGATTGTCGTCGATAAACAGAACCGAGGCCGGCCGCAGCCCGATCTGATCCAGCATCGCGCCGATGCGCGGCCCCTTGGGCGACCAGTCAATACTGGGAAAAATAAACTGGCCCCAAAGGCCCCTGTCACGCAGAACCGTTTCCACACCAGCGTGGTCATTCTTGGAACAGATCGCCGACATGATCCCGCGCCCGGCCAGATCAATGACCAACCGATGATGGTCCTCCCGGTAGGTGATGCCCCCTTCCGTCAGGGTGCCGTCCCAAAAGGTTTCATCCAGATCCCAGATAATGAGCCTGATGTCCTCCGGCATTTCCGAAATATTATTCAACATCATCATGTTACAGCTTTCGCAGATAGCCGTTAGGATTTGTCGTCGCGTTCTGGCCAAACATGTCGCAATAGGTTGTGTCGATCTCAAACGCTCCGGGCTGATCGGTCAGAAACGTCTCAAGCGCCCTGCTTGGGCCGCCGTCAAACCGGTCTGCGAGGCCCAGTTCCGCCAAAACGCCATCTTCCATGATCAAATATTCGCCGGCACGCAGATGGCACGCGGCAAACTGCAAGACGATCAGGCAGGCGTCGTAGGAATGTGCGCTATCCTCGGACAGGATCCAGGGACGCGGCAGATCAAAGAGCCCGTTGTCGGCAAAGACCTGCTCCACTGCCATCACGTTGCCACGCACAAACCTGATGCCGTCCAAATGCGCATCGGTCAAAGGTGGTTGCCGGTCTATGCTCACCACCTGCATGTCGGTTTCATACATCCGCGCGATGTCCCGGAACATCATCGCAGAACCGCCCGATTTCGTCCCAATCTCGATAAAGCTGCCCGGCTTGACCGCGTTAATCAGATGCAGATACAGCGCCAGATCAATCGGCGACTTGTGGCACAGAACATCGCGGTATCGGTATTGCATCACCCCTCGGTGATAGGCACCCAGCTGCGGACGGCTGAACGGTGTCTTGAACGAACGGATCATCTCGCTGGCCATTTCGCTGCCCCATCACGTCTTTCCGGCACCCCTATGTGCCCCGGAAGGGGTAAACAGATGATTAACAACACCAAAATCGCATCCGGGTTGATGGGTGAAACGAAGTGGGAATTGGTCGCAAATAGAATGCAATTCGCGGTTTTTGCCATGGCAATCCGTTACGATCTGCATAATCTGGCCCAAATCAGCTCAAAGGAATACCGCCATGCACTTTGGCCTCTCAGAAGAACAGGAAATGATCGTCTCGACCGTGCGCAGCTTTGTCGAGAACGAGATCTATCCCTACGAAGCCGAAGTGGAGCGCACCGGCGAGGTACCGCCGGGCCTTGGCGAGGCCATCAAGCAAAAGACCCTCGATCTCGGTTTTTACGCCTGTAACTTCCCGGAAGAGGTTGGCGGCGCGGGCCTGAGCCACGTTGATTTCACACTGGTTGAACGCGAATTGGGGCGTGGCTCGATGGCGCTGACGCATTTTTTTGGCCGCCCCCAGAACATTCTGATGGCCTGCAACGACGAACAACGCGAACGCTATCTGCTGCCCGCCGTGCGCGGTGAGCGGATGGATGCGCTGGCGATGACCGAACCGGGGGCAGGATCGGACGTGCGCGGCATGGCCTGCTCTGCGGTGCGCGATGGCGGTGATTGGGTGGTAAACGGGTCCAAACACTTCATCTCGGGTGCCGATCATGCGGATTTCTTCATCGTTTTCATCGCCACAGGGGTTGATGACACCTCCAAGGGCCCCAAAAAACGTATCACCACATTCCTTGTGGATCGCGGCACACCCGGTTTCGAGGTGCGGGACGGCTACAATTCTGTCAGCCATAAAGGTTACAAGAATTGCATCCTCGATTTCAACGACTGCCGCCTGCCCGACGCGCAGGTTCTGGGCGAGGTCGATGGTGGATTTGCGGTGATGAACGAGTGGCTCTATGCAACGCGCATCACGGTTGCTGCATTCAGCGTGGGCCGGGCGCGGCGCTGTTTCAACTATGCGCTGAACTATGCCGCAGAGCGCAAGCAATTCGGTCAGCAGATTGGAAAATACCAGGGTGTCGGGTTCCAGATTGCAGATATGATCACCGAGATTGACGCTGCCGACTGGCTGACGCTGGCAGCCGCATGGCGTCTGGATCAGGGGTTGCCTGCGAACCGGGAAATCGCGTCGGCCAAAGTCTATGCTTCGGAAACTCTTGCGCGGGTCACGGATACCACATTGCAGATCTTCGGTGGCATGGGGTTGATGGACGATTTTCCCATCGAACGGTTCTGGCGCGATGCGCGGGTTGAGCGGATCTGGGACGGCACATCGGAAATCCAGCGCCATATCATCTCGCGCGATTTGCTGCGTCCGCTAGGCGCATGAGAACTTTTATGCCTCCGGCGGGGATATTTGAGGCAAAAAGAAGGAGGGAAGCCCACAGCGGAACCTCCCTCCAAAAAAAGACCTTTGGCCTTCTTCTTGCACGGCCATCGGCGTCCCCGCCTGTGCCGTACTCTCAGGTTCGCAGAGTAAGGTTAACCAAACCTTACGCTAACTTCTTTTTGCCTCAAATATCCCCGCCGGAGGCCCAAATCTCTTTCGGAGCGACATGAAAACCACCCACGCCCTCTCAACTCTGTTCCAACCGCGCAGCATCGCCGTGGTTGGCGGTGGCGCATGGTGCAAACAGGTCGTGCTGCAATGTCAAAAGATGGGATTTGGCGGTGACATATGGCCGGTTCACCCACGCGCGGATGAGATTGGCGGCCTGCCCGCATTCCCTGAGATCGCGGCGTTACCCGATGCACCCGATGCCACCTTTGTCGGCGTAAACCGCGAGGCTACGATTGGTATCGTCCAAACGCTCGCCGAGAGGGGCGCGGGCGGGGCCGTCTGTTTTGCGTCCGGATTTCTTGAAGCCCAGGCAGAGGACGCCGGCGGGGCCGACCTGCATGCTGCCTTGCTGGCTGCCGCTGGCGATATGCCGATCCTCGGCCCCAACTGCTATGGCTTCATCAACTATCTGGACGGCGCACTCTTGTGGCCGGACCAACACGGCGGCAGGCGCGTCGACAAGGGTGTCGCCATCGTCACGCAAAGCTCCAACATCGCGATAAACCTCACGATGCAGCAACGCGGCCTGCCCATTGCCTATATCGCCACCGCAGGCAATCAGGCGCAGCGCGGCGTGTCCGACATCGGGCTTGCCCTGCTGGACGACCCGCGTGTCACTGCCCTTGGCCTGCACATCGAAGGCATCGGCGATCTGCGCCGCTTTGAGGCACTTGCAGGCCGTGCGCATGCCCTTGGCAAACCCGTCGTCGCGATCAAGGTGGGCCGCTCCGACCAGGCCCGCGCAGCGATGGTTTCCCATACCGCGTCACTGGCAGGCGAAGATGCCGGTGCCGCGGCCCTGCTTGATCGGCTTGGCGTCGCGCGGGTGCCTGACATCCCCACTTTTCTTGAAACGCTGAAGCTATTGCATATTGCTGGTCCCCTGCCTCAGAACACCATCGCCACGATCTCCTGTTCAGGAGGCGAGGCAAGCCTTGCCGCAGACACGGCGCTCCATCACGACGTGACCTTCCCGCCGCTCAATGCCCGCCAGCAAACCGACCTGCGCGTCGCCCTTGGCCCGCGCGTCGCACTGGCCAATCCGCTGGATTATCATACCTATATCTGGCGCGACGTGCCCGCCATGACCCGCGCCTTTGCCGCCATGGCGGACCCAGGAATCGCACTGACGATCCTGATTGTCGATTTCCCGCGCGGCGACCTGTGCGATCCGTCTGATTGGGATTGCGTGATCGAGGCAACCATCGCAGCCGCCCGCGAAACTGGGGGAAGATACGGCATTGCCGCCACGTTGCCGGAACTGATGCCCGAAGCCGTGGCCGACCACTTTGCCAGGGCGGGTGTCACGCCCTTCTCTGGCCTGACCGAAGCCATTGCCGCTTGCGCCGCTGCCGTTGTTGACCGCCGTGTTGAACCATCCGATCCGATCCTGCTGCCCGGACCTGAAACCGCTCCAACTCTGATCCCCGAAGCGGCGGCCAAGGCCGAGCTTGCCCGCTTTGGGCTGCGCACCCCAAGATCAGAACGCTGTACCGCCCTTTCAGACGTTGCCGCCATATCGGCACGGATCGGATTTCCTCAGGTTCTCAAGGGCGAAGGCATTGCCCACAAGACTGAAAGCGGTGCCGTGAGACTGAACCTTGCCACCTGCGAAGAGACGCGCGCGGCAGCGACGGCGATGAGCGCGCAGACCTTCTTGATCGAGGAAATGATTACTGGATCTGTTGCCGAGCTCCTGATCGGGATCGTGCGCGACCCTGCCCATGGCTTTGTCCTGACGCTTGGTGCGGGCGGCATCCTGACCGAACTGATGCAAGACAGCGCTTCGCTTCTGATCCCGGCATCCGATGCCCGGATCAGGGATGCGCTGAACAGCCTGCGCATTGCGCCCCTGTTGCAGGGCTATCGCGGTGCCAGCAGCGCCGACATCGGCGCCATCCTGCGTGCCATCCGCGCGCTGCAGGACTATACCATCGCCCACGCAGACACCCTGCACGAGATCGAGGTAAACCCCCTGATCTGCACCACAACCGACGCCATCGCCGCCGACGCCCTGCTGCGCCGCGCGCAAAAGGAGACATCATGACCGACAGTCCGATCAAGACCCGCCGTGAAGACGCCATTTTCGAAGTCACGCTGGACCGCCCCAAGGCCAATGCGATTGATCTGAAAACTTCCGTCATCATGGGCGACGCCTTTGCCGAATTCCGCGATGATCCTGATCTGCGCGTTGCGATCATCACCGGGGGCGGCACCAAATTTTTCTGCCCCGGCTGGGATCTCAAGGCTGCCTCCGAAGGGGATGCGGTGGATGGCGATTATGGAGTTGGCGGCTTTGGTGGCATTCAGGAACTGCGCGACATGAACAAACCGATCATCGCGGCGGTGAACGGTATTGCCTGCGGTGGCGGGCTGGAACTGGCGCTGTCGGCTGACATGATCCTCGCGGCGGATCACGCAACCTTTGCCCTGCCGGAAATCCGGTCAGGTACTGTGGCAGATGCGGCAAGTGTAAAACTGCCAAAACGCATTCCATACCACATTGCCATGGAACTGCTGCTGACCGGCCGCTGGTTCGACGTGGATGAGGCCAGGGGTTGGGGTCTGGTCAACGAAATCGTACCCGGTGATCAGCTCATGGACCGTGCCTGGGAATTGGCGCGCCTGTTGGCCTCCGGCCCGCCGCTGGTCTACGCGGCGATCAAGGAAATCGTGCGCGATGCCGAAGATTCCAAATTTCAGGATGCCATGAACCGCATCACCAAACGGCAATTGCGCTCGGTCGATACCCTGTATGCCTCCGAAGATCAGCTTGAGGGCGCCCGCGCTTTTTCCGAGAAGCGTGATCCGGTGTGGAAGGGCAAATAGAGGCCGGGTTCTGGTAACACTCTTTGCCCTATTCTAGGACAGCGCAAACATGATTGCATGAGAAGACGGGCAATCAAACAGAAGCGGCTTGGCGGAAAACATGTTTTGGTTACTGTCTCCGGTCAGGCCAATAAAAAAGATCGCAAAGATTGACCTGCGATCCCCGATGGCGCGGGGTATCGGCCCCACTCTGACAGACTTGGGTTGTTTCTGCGATGCTGGCGGGCTCTATGAACCGTGCCCGCCTCATGTGCCGCGCCATCAGGCGTCAGGGCCTATTTGTTGGCCTTTTCCGCCTCCTCGTCCGACGGCTTTGATCCATAGTCAATCAACTCGGCATCTGCGATGAAGTCTTTCATCTCAGTGTCGTGGTGGGGATGCTCCCCCGGATTTTCCTTGCTGGACCCCACAATCAACGGCAACATCGCAACGCCGCCGGGCATTGCCACCTCTGATGTCGGTGGCCGCGTCCAGGCCAGCGTATCGAAGCTCTTGCAGTTTTCACAGATCGGCTTCCATTCCGCATGGATGTGGTGACACTTGTCGCAGATCCATTGCGGACCCCGCGACACGGCCAACGCCCGCGCCAGCCACCCCTTGACCACAACATCCGACGCGCCTTCGCCCCGCTCAACCGCGGCCATCAATGTCACGGACCGTGCGGTCGGATCGGTTTCAACCAGATCGCTCAGCGCCCGACGCGCCGCCGGGAAATCCTCGTCCGCGATAAACAGCTCGGCGTTCAACATCCGGGTCTCCGGGTGATCCGGCATGGATTTGGTCAGCGCCTTGAATCGCTTGATGCGGTCGGCAGGTTTTTCGTCCGGGGCAATTGCAGCAAAGGCCGCTGCCAGGTCAGGATGCGGATGCACGCTCCATGCTTTGGTCAGAACGCGGGCTGCATAACGTGGTCTGTTCTGCTCGATATAACCCTGCGCCGCCATGACCGCGGCCGGGATCAGATCAGGAGACAGTCGGTTGGCCTCAATTGCCGCCTCGCGGGCTTCGATGCTCTGGCCGTGATCGAACACATCCCGCGCCTCGGACAGCGCCAGAACCGCGTCCCGGCGTTTGTGCACGTCACGCGGCAACTGGCCGTTCTTCAGCTTTGCGCTCAGGGTGTGGCGCGCACCGGACCAATCTTCCTTCTCGGCCTGCAATTGCAACAGCACATCACCGGTTTCGGCATGTTTGGGTTTGAGCGCAAAGGCCTTCTCGGCCAGCTTGAGCGCGGTTTCCGTGTCCCCATCAGCAAGCTTTTGCTTCATGATGCCCCGCACACCGACAAATCGGGTCTGTTCGTCTTCGACCAGCTTGCGATAGGTTTCTTCGGCTTTGCGCCTGTCCCCGGCCATCTCGGCTGCCTGTGCGGTCAGCAGGTTGGTCAATGCGGGTTTATCCAGATATTTTCCGGCCTTTTGCGCCTTGGCCAGCGCGACCTTTCCTTCGCCACTCGCAAGCGCCATCAACCCTTCGGAAAGGGCATCAAAACCCTTGCGTTCGCGGTTGCGGTCAAAGTGGCGCGACAAGGCGGTTTCATCCCCATTCAGGAACTTCCAGGTCGCAACCAAAAGCGACAGAACCTTGAGCAGCGCCCAGACCAAAATCAGCAAGACAACACCTGCGATGACGGACTGGAAGGGGCCGAAGGTGTATTCCTGCCCCAACAGGGTCAGTTGAACTCCGCCTTCGCTTTCAAGCAGATACCCCGCACCCCAGGCTATTGCGGCAACACCGGCAACAAACAGGATAATCTTGATCAATGACCAAAGCATAAGTTCGAATTCCTCAGTTTGTCGCCAGACGGCGGGACAGGGATTGAACGGCGGTTTGTGCCGCAACATGGCTGCCTGCATCTGACATCCAGATCCGGGCCGCCTCCAGGGTGTCTTGTGGCAATGCGTTCATTTCCTGCAATGCGTTGTCCAGCCTGCCGTTCCTGACGGCGGCATCGGCGCGGGACAGTATTGCGTCGGGATCGCTGCCTTCGCGCGGCGTGACGGACCGCGCGCCCAATTGTCGTCGCAAAAATCCACCCAAACCGGATTCGGACCCGTCGGACCCGGCGGCCCGCGCATCGGCAAGCACCGCACGCGCCACATCTGGAAAGCGGGCTTGGAGATTGGCAAGCGTTGCAATCCCGTTGATGGCAGATGCTGTCAGCACATCCGGCACATCCGCAATGCCCGCCGCCATCAACGCGTCGATTTCACCGGCAAAACTGCTGCCATTGCTGATCGCGGCACTGATCCGCGCCAACGCGCTTTGCCCGGCGGCCACACGCGCCGCATCGGCAGTCGCCTCTTCAACGCTTTTGGCGTTGGAAAGCAGCGATTCCATCTCTGACCTTTGCGCCTCGACCGAGGATTTCAGATCGGCCAATTCCGCCGCATACGCCGCTGCCGCATCGGGATCAGCGCCATCGACAACCGGACGGGCTTCAATCGTTGCAATCCGGTTTCCAAGCTGTTCCACGGTTTGGGCCAGACCAGATACGTCACCGGCCAACGCCGCAAGGTCGGTCTCCACCTTGTTCAGCAAAGAAGGGTCCACCTGTGGTGCGGCCACCGGCTCTGAAGCCTCAAGCGCTTCTATTGCGGCCTGTTGCCGTGCCAGCGTGGCGCGCAGGTCATCGGTATCGCCCTGCAAACCGAACAGGTTGACTTGGGACACAGCAAATCCAATCACTCCGGCCGCGACACCACCTAGCACAAGCGGCCAGAACATCCGTCTTAGCGCCACCGGCGGTGCGCCAGGCGTGGCTGTCGGCTGATCTGTGGGCTTCTCTGGCTTCTTTGCATCCGTTGCCGCCTGCTCAGGTGCCGTCGATGGCTTGCCGGCTGTCTCTGGTTTTGCCGCCGCAGCGGGCTGGACCGGCTTTGGTAACGCGGCATTTGAAGTCTGCGATGCCGGGTCTGGAACTGCGGGCTTTGATGCCGCCTTTGACGCAGTCCGGGCGGCCGCAGACGCAGAAGACGCCTTAGCAGGGGACTTATCTGCCGCCTTCGGCTTTGCAGCGGCCTTTTTGGTCGATGCGCGGGATTGCGCCGACGATGATACTGCCTGTGCTGGCTTCTCCGGTGTACCGTTTGACGTTTGCGATGCTGTCTTGTTGCCTGATTCTGGTTTTTCCGCTTTCGCCACGCCATTTCCTCTTCCGATTCTGACACATGGGTCAGATCATTCACTCAATCTTACCCGTCAACGGTGACGGGCTTCAAGCTAAGCTGGTATCTCGCAGCCGTAATTCAACGCAGCGCCTCATTTCAAGACCCGTCGGTGCCTGCGCGACATGGACTTGACCGCGAAACTCCTCCGGCACCACCTTAGCGACGGCAGTGCTTATCGCGACAATCTCGACCCTCGTTGCTCCCTTGGATTGTGACATAAACTGTGCCGCCGTACGCGGTGAAAACAACGGGACAATTACCCGTTTCGATGACACCAGAAGACGCTTTGCCGGCCCAGATAAATCCCGAAGCCGTTGGTCATACACAACCTCAATCCGCGTCGGTATGCCCATTGAATTCAAACGTTTGGCGACGTCGCCCCGGCGATGTCGGCCCGCAAAATGCACCAGCGGCGGCGCTGCCGCTGACACCAGCGCCACCAGATCGTCGGCGGTCTGCGCGGTCATCTGCACGTCCCACCCCGCTTGCCGAGCCGCCTGTGCGGTACGCTCACCGACACAATAGGTCGGCAGCCCGCTGCCGGGTGGCGCAAAAGCCACCCCGTGAACAGAGGTAAAGATCACCCCCGCCGCGTCACCAAGTCGCGGCAGTTGAGTCAGCGGAACAATGTCGATCAGAGGGGAAATCACAACCTGCACACCCGACAAGGCTGCCTGATCCAGAGAGTTCAGGAAATGCAAAGCCCTTTCACGTGGCCGGGTCAGCAGCAGCGCGGGGGGATTCGGGACAGTCTCAGCATTGTTTGCCATGCTGGTCGGTGTTACCTGCGTCAGGACCGCCATGCAACGGAAAGTGCCCGTGCCCAAGCCGATGACCATTCTGGGATTGGAAAGCAGCTGCGACGATACCGCCGCCGCCATCGTGCGTGTGGGCAACGCAGGTGCACAGGTGTTGTCCTCCATTGTTGTTGGCCAAAACGATCTGCATGCAAAATTTGGCGGCGTTGTCCCTGAAATCGCGGCGCGGGCACATGCAGAAAAGCTGGATTTATGCGTTGAACAGGCTCTGTCCAAAGCGGATCTGAGCCTCACAGATGTGGATGCCATCGCGGTGACGGCCGGTCCGGGCCTGATCGGCGGTGTCGTATCGGGCGTGATGTGCGCCAAAGGTCTGGCACTTGCATCTGGCAAGCCGCTGTATGGCATCAATCACCTGGCCGGTCATGCCCTGACGCCACGACTGACGGATAATGTGCCGTATCCCTATCTGATGTTGCTGGTTTCCGGGGGGCATTGCCAGTTTCTGATGGTTCACGGCCCGGACCAATTCAAGCGCCTTGGTGGCACCATAGACGACGCGCCGGGCGAAGCATTTGACAAGATCGCCCGTCTGATCGGCCTGCCACAACCCGGCGGCCCTGCAATCGAAACAGTCTCTGATAAGGGCGTTTCGTCACGATTTGCCTTTCCGCGCCCGCTCCTTGATCGGACCGGATGTGACATGTCCTTTTCCGGGCTGAAGACCGCAGTATTGCGAAAGCGCGATGCGCTGGTTGAACAGAATGGCGGGTTGCTCAGGCAAGATCAGGCCGACATCGCAGCAGGATTTCAGGCGGCGGTCGTCGATGTGCTGACGGAAAAGACCCGCAGGGCATTCGACCACTACCCGCCCGGTTGCCAGAGAACCCTTTGTGTTGCCGGTGGTGTTGCAGCAAATCAGTCCATTCGAGCAGCGTTAGAGACTGTTTCGTCAACATTTGACGCCGCCTTTGTTGCGCCACCGCTGGCGCTGTGTACCGACAATGCCGCGATGATCGCCTATGCCGCAGCCGAACAATGCCACCTGCGCGCACCTGATGACATGACACTTTCCGCGCGCCCGCGATGGCCGCTTGATCTTTCCCAACCGTCCATGTTGGGCAGTGGAAGGAAGGGCGCAAAAGCATGAGCATTTCGATCCTGGGTGCCGGTGCGTTCGGCACGGCGCTGGCCATTTCACTGGCCGGAAATGGCCCGGTTACCTTGTGGGCGCGCGGTCCGGGCGACATGCAAGAGCGCCGCGAAAACACAGCGCGGTTGCCGGGGCATCCGTTGCCGGACAATTTGCGGATCACAGGTGACATTACACGGGCGACAGATGCCGACATTCTTCTGCTTGCGGTTCCAATGCAGAAACTGCGCGGGGCACTTGAAGATCATCCGACACTGTTTCAACGCAAGCGGATCGTCGCCTGTTGCAAGGGGATCGAATTGCAAAGCGGCCTTGGGCCGGTTTCCGTCATTCGGTCGGTCATCCCATCGGCAACCGCCGCTATCCTGACCGGCCCGAGTTTTGCCAACGACATCGCACGTGGCCTGCCGACGGCTCTGACGCTGGCCTGTGCCGATCACGGGATCGGAATCGCATTGCAGCGGGCGCTGACAACCCCGAACCTGCGGCTTTACCGGACCACCGATACCACCGGCGCGGAATTGGGGGGCGCCCTGAAAAATGTCATCGCCATCGCCTGCGGTGCGGTCATGGGGGCCAGTTTGGGCGAAAGCGCCCGCGCGGCACTAATGACCCGTGGCTACGCAGAGATGCAAAGACTGGCGACATATCTCAGGGCCGACCCGACCACCTTGTCGGGTCTGTCGGGATTTGGCGATCTGACCCTGACATGTACGTCGGCCCAATCTCGCAATTACCGCCTTGGCCTGTCGCTGGGACAGGGGGTGGCATTTGATCCAACCACCACCGTCGAAGGTGCCGCCACGGCCCGCGCCGTGCATGAACTGGCGTTGAGGGCCGATCTGGACCTGCCCATTACCGCGGCTGTTGCTGCATTGCTCGACAACACGTTAGATGTGCAAACGGCCATAACCACCCTGCTTAACCGCCCTTTGAAGGAAGAATGACATGTTTGTTGCCCTTGTCGCCCAAGACAAACCCGACGCATTGAACGTCCGGCAGGAAAACCGCCCCGCGCATCTGGCATACCTGAAGTCGACCGATTTGGTTGCGCAGGCGGGGCCGTTGCTAAATGCGGACGGCGCAATGGTCGGATCATTGATAATCCTCGACGTTCCGGACATGACTACCGCACAGAATTGGGCCGATAACGATCCCTATGCGCAGGCCGGTCTGTTCCAAAGCGTGACCCTGACCCACTGGAACCGGGTGATCGGCTGATGGCGTATTGGCTGTTCAAATCCGAACCAAATACCTGGGGCTGGACGGATCAGGTCGCCAAGGGTGACATAGGCGAAGAATGGGACGGTGTCCGCAACTACCAGGCCCGTAACTTCATGCGCGAGATGAAGCTGGGGGATCTGGGGTTCTTTTATCATTCAATGAAAGAGAAATCCGTTGTCGGCATTGTAGAGGTGATTGCGGAGACCCACCCGGACAGCACCACGGATGATGACCGTTGGGACTGCGTGGACATCAAGGCGGTCAAGCCATTTGTACGTCCCGTTTCCCTGGATCAGATCAAGGCGGATGAACGGCTTTCTGAAATGGTGCTGGTCAGGAACTCCCGTCTGTCGGTACAATCGGTCACCGATGCGGAATGGCAGATCATTTGTGATCTTGGGCAGACGAAACCATAGAAATGCCTGCTATTTGGGCGCATAATCCTCCGATAGATCATCTTGGAGGTTAATATGGGTATTCTGGCGGTAATCCTAGCCGCGTTGGCGGGATTTGCCTTTGGGGCGGTCTGGTACATGGCCCTGCAAAAACCTTGGGTCGAGGCGTCGGGCATCGAGGTCGACGACAGGGGGATACCTGTTGACGCCTCGGTGACGCCATTTGTCATCGCAGGGATTGCGATGCTGCTGGTGGCGGGGATGATGCGGCACAGTTTTGCCCTGTCGGGGATTGATACATTGGGCGAAGGGTTGAAATCCGGCCTTGGCATCGGGCTTTTCTTTATCAGCCCGTGGATCATGATAAACAACAGCTATGGCCGCCGACCTTTCAAACTGACCGTGATTGATGGCGGCTATGCCACCTTTGGCTGCGCCATCATGGGCGCGGTGCTGGCCTTGATGTCATAAATCGCTTACGGGAAACCCGGATCAGGTGTTCCGAGAAGGATTTTGAATTGAAAAAGGGCTCTGGCAGTTGTGCCAGAACCCTTCTCACCCCGTGTGCTCCATACCACCACACACGTATTGAAATTGTTCTGGCCGTACTGGCCTTGCATCTGTCATATCAAACTTGGCTTGCCTAACCAAGTGATTGATATATCAAAGGTAATTCAAATGAAAAACGCCCGCCAAAATGGACGGGCGTTTTGGGGTCATTTGGGCGGCTTAGCCGTAAACAGCTTCTTTGCCGAAATGCTTTGTCAGCATATAATAGACAACGGCGCGGTATTTGTTCCGCTCTGACATACCGTAGGTTTCCATCGCCTTCTGGATACCTTCCATCAGGTTGTCGCCATCCGGCAGGCCCAGTTTCTTGATGAGAAAGTTGTTCTTGACCGTCTCCAGCTCGCTTGCCTGACTGGCGGCAACGGTTTGCGCATCTGCGTTGTAGATCGCCGGGCCACACCCAATGGTCACCTTTTTCAAAAGGTCCATGTCAGGCTCCATGCCGCATTTGTTCTTCAGATCGTCCGCGTACTTTGCGATCCACTCGTCCCGTTTGCCCATTATAAATCTCCCACCTTTGGATATTGGCCAGCCGTTTCTGACCTTGAAGCCAACCCTAGTGACAATTTCAAGTTGGCAAAAGGGATTTTTCTGATGCCTTTTCCCCTATGCCGCAAGCGGCGCGCCTGTGCTTTGGCAGGGCCATTCCTGTTATCGGAATAGAAAACGCCGCCGAGGGGGAACCTCGACGGCGTCGGTTTGTTTATGCAAGCCCCTTAGTAGCGGTAATGCTCCGGCTTGAACGGGCCGTCCGGGCTGACACCGATATAGGCCGCCTGTTCGGGGTCCATCTTGGTCAATCTTACGCCGATCCGGTCCAGATGCAGGCGCGCGACTTTTTCATCCAGATGCTTGGGCAGGATATAGACGTCGTTTTCATACTCATCCCCCTTGGTCCAAAGCTCCATCTGTGCCAACACCTGATTGGTGAAGGAGGCGGACATCACAAAGGATGGATGGCCCGTGGCATTGCCAAGATTCAACAAACGCCCTTCGGACAGCAGGATTAACCGGTTGCCATTTGGCATCTCGATCATATCCACCTGTTCCTTGATGTTGGTCCACTTGTGGTTCTTGAGCGCGGCTACCTGAATTTCGTTGTCGAAGTGGCCGATATTGCCAACAATCGCCATGTCCTTCATCTCGCGCATATGCTCGATGCGGATCACGTCCTTGTTGCCGGTGGTGGTGATAAAGATGTCAGCCGTGGCAACCACATCTTCCAGCAGAACCACTTCGAAACCATCCATCGCCGCCTGCAACGCACAGATCGGGTCGACTTCGGTCACTTTCACACGTGCGCCTGCACCTGCCAAGGACGCGGCCGATCCTTTGCCAACATCACCGTAGCCCATGACCACAGCAACCTTGCCAGCCATCATGGTGTCGGTGGCACGGCGGATACCGTCAACAAGCGATTCCTTGCAGCCATATTTGTTGTCGAACTTCGACTTGGTCACGGAATCGTTCACGTTGATTGCAGGGAACGGCAGTTGGTCCTGCTTTTTCAGCTCATACAGACGGTGCACACCTGTGGTGGTTTCTTCGGAAACACCCTGAATTTGCGTCCGCATCTTGGTGAACCAACCGGGACTGGCCGCCATCCGCTTCTTGATCTGGGCAAAAATCGCTTCTTCTTCTTCGGACTTTGGGATGGAGATCAGCTCTTCTTCGCCATTCTCGACACGCGCACCCAGAAGGATGTAGAGCGTTGCATCGCCACCGTCGTCAAGGATCAGGTTCGGGCCTTCGTCAAACATGAAGGACTTATCGAGGTAGTCCCAATGCTCGGTCAGGGTCTGACCCTTGATCGCGAATACCGGCACGCCTGCTTCGGCAATAACCGCCGCCGCGTGGTCCTGGGTCGAGAAAATGTTGCACGAGGCCCAGCGCACGTCGGCACCCAGTGCCACAAGCGTTTCAATCAGACAGGCCGTCTGAATGGTCATATGCAGTGACCCGACAATGCGCGACCCCTTGAGTGGTTTGCTGTCGCCATATTCTTCCCGCAGCGCCATCAGGCCGGGCATTTCAGTTTCCGCAATATCCAGTTCCTTGCGGCCATAAGCGGCAAGGCTGATGTCTTTGACGATATAGTCGTTTGCCATTGGGGCACCTCTATGAATCCAATTGAGCGCCGCGTAGCATCTTTGCTGTTCATTCTCAATGACTGTTGACGCTGCATCGGCGGGGTGCCGCCCTCCCGTTTTCGGGGAGCCGTCATTCCTGCAGTGCTGTCAAAACGGGCGCCCCTGTCCACCCTTCCCCCTGCCCCGTGACACAGGCGTTGCCATCCGGCGCGATCAGGGCTGTTGTCCATGTCCCGGTCCCCGCTGACATCCACAAGCGTTCTTTGTTTTCACCCGGCCCACCCACCAGGGTTTCGCCGTACCAATCCACAAGCGCCGCATTCAACTCATCCAGGGGCATGCACACCCTGTCCGCATACCCCCGCACGGGGGCCGCCACTTGCGGCACCCCCAGCATCACCAGCAAAATTATCTGTTTCATCGTCGCCCTCTTCATGATGAAACAGGTAGAAACCACGCATGGTTGGTAAGTCCTGAACAGGATGGAGAAATCGAAAAATGGGTAAACAACCCCGCGCATGGCAGCGCATGCTTTCAGGCCGGCGGCTTGACCTGCTGGACCCCACTCCGGTGGACATCGAAATTGAGGACATCGCCCACGGCCTTGCCTTTGTGGCGCGCTGGAATGGCCAGACGCGCGGCGATTTTGCGTATTCGGTCGCGGAACATTCTCTTTTGGTGGAAATGATTTACGGGCGGATCAACCCAAAGGCGCCGCCGAGATGGCGGCTCGCCGCTTTGCTACATGACGCGCCGGAGTATGTAATCGGAGACATGATTTCACCCGTAAAAGCGGCAGTCGGCCCCGGCTATGGCGCGCTGGATGAACGGTTAACCGCGGCAGTGCATTTACGGTTTGGTCTGCCTGCGGCAATCCCCGTCTCGGTCAAGAAACAAATAAAAAGAGCGGATAAAGTCAGCGCATGGATGGAGGCCACTCAGATCGCAGGGTTTTCCGCGGCGGAGGCAGACAAATTCTTCGGCAAACCAGATCCGGCACTGGTCAATGACCTGTCCATCGTGCTGCGTCCGCCGGTTGAGACGCGCAATGCCTTTACCGCGCGCCACGCAGCCTTGTTGAACGATATGACATGATCACCGTACGTCCTGCCGGGGCGCTCGACGCCCGCGCGATGGCGGAATTGCTCAATGCCATCATCCGCAAAGGTGGCACAACCGCGCGCACGGCTGAAATTGACCGCGACACGATCCTTGGCTGGTTCGAACAGGCACCCGGTCGCGCGATTTGGCTGGTGGCGGAAGATGAAACCGGCAATCTGTGGGGCTTTCAGTCGATTGAGCCCCATTCGAAATTGCCGGACAACGCCTGTGACATTGCCACCTTTGTGCGGGTTGGCCAGACCGGGCTGGGTGTGGGATCAAAGCTGTTTGAACAGACAAAGGCGGCGGCTGTGCGTCTTGGGTATGTCTGGATCAACGCAACCATCCGAACGGATAACGACGGCGGGCTGGCCTATTATCAAAGCCGGGGCTTCGAGGACTACGCGCGCCATGCAAATGTCGCGCTGGCAAGCGGCGAAATCGTCGGTCGGATCAGCAAACGGTTTGATCTTTAAGGCACGGCATTTGCCATTCTACCGCGCCATATGGCAAGCGACCTTGGCACCGCGCAGCATCCGCATCTGCGGACGCTCAACCTTGCAAATATCCCCGACCAGCGGACAGCGCGGGTGATAGGCACAGCCGCTTGGCGGGTTGATCGGATCAGGGATTTCACCCTTGGGCGGTGGCACTTCGCGCCCGAAACTGCCCAGTTGCGGTGCCGCGGCCAGCAGCATCTGGGTATAGGGATGTTTGGGATCATCAAAGAGCGCGTCGGGGTCTGCTTCTTCCACCAGACGACCCAGATACAGCACCCCAACCCGGTCCGAAATATGCTGCACCACAGTCAGATCATGACTGATGAACAAATAGGTCAGCCCCAGATCATCCTTGAGGTCGCTCATCAGGTTCAGAACCTGCGCCTGAACGGAAACATCAAGCGCAGAGGTCGGTTCGTCACAAACGATCAGTTTAGGCTCTGACGCAAGCGCCCGTGCAATGCAAATACGCTGGCGCTGGCCCCCCGAAAATTCATGCGGGAACTTGCCTGCGTCACGGGCGGACAGGCCCACCTGTTCCAGCAGCTTTTCCGCCAACCCTTCGGTTTGTCCGCCACGTGCGGCAACCGGTTCAACGATAATATCGCGCACCCGCCAGCGCGGATTGAGCGAGGCAAAAGGATCCTGAAAGATCATCTGAATATCGGCGCGAACGGCATCGACCTTGCCTGCATCCGTTTCGCGCGCCAGATCCACGTCGCGGATTTTCACCGATCCTTCGGAAGGCGACAGCAACCCCACCAGCATCTTGCCAACGGTAGATTTTCCAGAACCGGATTCGCCAACCAGCGCATAGACGGTCTTTTCCTCGATCTCAAAGGACACGTCGCTCACGGCGGTCAGGAACGCCTTTTTGCGCCGCTCAACCAAGCGGTTCAGCCAGGGTTTCGAGACATCGAAAATGCGGGTCAGGTGTTCAACAGAAACAAGAACCATCAGGCAACCTTTGTCGCATGGGGCAGAGGAAAGAAGCACGCAGCAGCCCCTCCACCATCAGAGAGGGTTGGGGCCGGGTCGGCCTTGCATCTGGCGGTGGCATAGGGACACCGCGGATGAAATGCACAGCCCGATGGCAGGCTGTCCAGACGCGGCATGGCACCGGGGATCTGATGGAGCCGGGCCTTGCCCCGCGAGGCCAGCGGCGTCGATCCCATCAGACCATCAGTATAGGGATGTCGCGGCGTGGTCAGCACATCGCGCACCGGACCAAGTTCCACCAGCTTGCCCGCATACATCACCGCCACCCGGTCGGCGGCTTCGGCGATGACACCCATGTCATGGGTGATCAGCATCACCGCCGTGCCCCGGTCGCGGCAAAGCTGTTTCAATAGCGCGATGATCTGCGCCTGAACGGATACATCAAGCGCGGTGGTCGGCTCATCCGCGATGATCAACGACGGTTCGGCGCAAAGCGCCAACGCGATCACAACACGCTGCCGCATGCCGCCGGAAAATTCATGGGGGTAAGAATTGATCCGTTCACGCGCGCCGGGAATACCGACCTCATCCAGGGCTGCAATGGCGCGTTCAGCCGCTTGCGCCTTGGTGACGTCCAGATGCGCAAGGATCGTTTCGGTCAACTGATCGCCAATGCGCAATAGCGGATTCAACGAAGTCAGAGGATCCTGAAACACCATCCCGATTTCTTTGCCCCGCAGGCGGCGCATCGCGTCACCCTTGAGGTGGTCAATGCGCGCACCGTTCACGTGAATCTCACCCCTGGAGATTCGCGCAGGCGGGCTGAGCAGGCCAATGACCGCATTCCCGGCCATGGATTTGCCTGCCCCTGACTCACCGACCACGCCAAGGATTTCACCCGGCGCGATGTCGTAGGACACACCGTCCACGGGTTTCAGAACGCCGTGGCGGGTGGGGATTTCGACGGTCAGGTCACGGATGGAGAGGATGGGATGGGTCATATTTGGATATTCGGCTTCTTGAAGTAGCAGCACCATGCCCGACCTCGGGAGAGCCCATCAGCCTGGTGGTTCGATCTTGATGAGAATGGCCGGTTCAGCATGGGTGAGGTATGTTGCGCAGAATACCCTCCCCAGAGAAAATTCGGGCATGGTGCCGACGCACCTGACACTACAGGAGAGAAGTTCATCACCGCAGCCTCGGGTTAAGCGCATCGCGCAGCCAGTCGCCCAGCAGGTTCACCGACAGCGCCAGCGCCAGCAGCGTCACCGCAGGGAACAGCAGGATCCACCATTCACCGGAGAACAGGAAGCCCTGACCGATACGGATCAGCGTACCCAGTGACGGCTGTGTCGGTGGCGCACCCACACCAAGGAACGACAGCGTCGCCTCGGCGATAATGGCCAGCGCCAGCGAAATCGTTGCAATCACCAAAACCGGCGACAGCACGTTGGGCAGGATATGCTTGATCATGATCGCCGGGCTTGTGCGGCCGATCAGGCGCGCCGCCTGCACGTATTCCTTGTTCTTCTCGACCAGGGTCGCCCCGCGCACGACGCGGGCGAATTGCACCCAATCGGACAGACCAATCGCAATGATAAGCACCCAAATCGCCATCTGGTCACGGTATTCGACCGGGGTAATCCCCTTGGCCACGCCAAAGATCAGCATAGCGACAAGAATCGCCGGGAAGGTCAATTGCACATCGGCCACGCGCATGATGACCGTTTCCGTCCAGCCGCCGACATATCCCGCCAACAGGCCCAGCGTAATCCCCAGCACCATTGCAAACAACACCGCCGCCGCGCCCACGAACAGGGATATGCGCATGCCATAAAGGATCGTGGAAAACACATCGCGGCCCTGATCGTCGGTACCCAGCCAAAAGGTTTCCCCGGTAAAGGCATTGGGTTCCATCGGCGCGGAAAATCCGTTCATCAGGTTCAGTGACGCGGGATCAAACGGATTGTAGGGCGCGATCAGCGGCGCAAAGATCGCGGCCATGACCATCAGCGTGACAACCGCAAAGGACACCACCGCAACAGGCGAACGTTTGAACGTGTACATGAAGTCGGACTGCCACCAGAGCGACAGGCGTGATGGGTCTTTGATGGGCAGGGGGGCGTCCGTCATATCAATGCGCCTTTGTCCGGTCTGCGCGCAAACGCGGGTCAATGGAGAAATACAAGAGGTCAACGATCAGATTGATGCCAACGAACATCACGGAAATCAGCATCAGATAGGCCGCCATCACCGGAATATCGACAAACTGAATTGCGTTGATGAACAACAACCCGACGCCCGGCCACTGAAACACCGTTTCAGTGATGATCGCAAAGGCGATGATGGACCCCAATTGCAGGCCCGTGACCGTGATCACCGGCACCAGCGTGTTTTTCAACGCATGACGGAAATTCACCGCCCTGTCGCGCAGGCCACGGGCACGTGCAAAACGGATGTAGTCCTGCCGGAGCACCTCAAGCATCTCGGAGCGAACAAGCCGCATGATCAGCGTCATTTGGTACAAGCCAAGCGTGATGGACGGCAAGATCAACGCCTTAAGTCCAGATTCGGTCAGGAATCCGGTGGTCCAACTGCCAATTCGGACGGTATCCCCCCTTCCGAAACTGGGCAGCCAGCCCAATTCGACCGAGAACAGATAGATCAGCAGAATACCAATCAGGAAGGTGGGCAGAGACACCCCGATCAGGGACAGCGACATGATGGCGTTGGCGGTAAACCCATCGCGCCTGATGGCGGTAAAGACGCCCAGCGCAATGCCGATAGCAATGGCCAGAAAACCGGAAACGGCGGCCAGTTCCAGCGTCGCGGGGGCGCGCTCCATCAAAATATCGGACACCGGACGCCCCTGACGGTAGCTGACGCCAAAGTTGCCCTGAACCGCGCCGCCAAGGAATTTTACATATTGCACCGGAAACGGCTGATCCAATCCCAGCTGTGTGCGCAGCCGTTCAATATCGGCCTGGGTACGTTCCTGCCCCAGCATATTGTCGATGGGATCCCCGACAAAGCGGAACATGGAAAACGCCACAAGCCCCACAATCAGCAGGACAAGGGCGGATTGGGCGACACGTTGAATGATATAGGCCAGCATCTGAACAGATGATAGCCTGTGAGGGGCGCGGTCAAGGGGTCGATTGGGAGATGCCCTTGAAGCGAGGCAATTCCTGTGCCGTACGCGGTCAGCAAGATCGGCCAAGCGGACATTGGCGGATAACACGCAAAGTTGATCGCGCCGCAAGCCTTGCCTCGATGGATGAACGGGTGTTCTCTGTGCGCACAGGCATCAAATCGAATTCCACTCCCCTGAATCGTAAAAAAGCTGCTATTCCTGCTACAAAGAACCACCCTAACAATAGGTCGAACCCCATGGCAGCCGCGCCTCCCTTTCAGAAAATCAAAGTTTCGACGCTGCTCTTTGGCGACGGCACGCCGCGCAAGGCGGTCTTGACAGCGCTGATAGTCGGGACCGCGCTTACAGTCATCAATCACGGCGACACCCTTCTTGCCGGGCAGTTTCCGCCTCTTGTCAAGGTGATCCTGACATATTGTGTACCCTATTGCGTCACGACATGGGGGGCCGCCACAGGGAAACTGGCGCAAGAAAGGCGTCATCAGATGACTTTGTCCGACAGGTTCGACAAGAAAGGGTATCCCTCATGAATGCCGAGCAGTTTTTTAACCAGAAATCCATTCTTGACCTCAGCTTCTTTAATTTCAAGAACGCGATCACGGCCGCCTATTTCGCCAATCAGAACCTCGAAATCCAACGGACCAACGAGAATTTCCGAAAATTCTTTCCCATTCTGGGAAATGTCGTCAACGTATCCATGCTGGACATGCTTGAGCAGCTGGGTTTGCCGGGCGCTCAGATAGATCACTTTTCGTCAGAACTCAAAACCAATGGCAGTGTGCTTTTGCCCGAAATACGGGTTTCGATGGAAGGCGAGGAGCGCATCTATTCTCTTCTGTCCACCTATACCCAGGACAGCGATTTTTCCTATCTGAACGGGGTGCAGGGCCAGTTTGTTGACCGGACGGCGGAATGGGCGTTGCGCCGCGAGCGCGAAGACCTGCTGGAACAGAAAATACGCGACCGGGAGTTGATCGAGGCGAAAAGCCAGCAGTTGGAACAGCTTGCCAACAGGTTGGCGAAATACCTGTCGCCGCAGATCTACCGCACCATCTTTGCCGAAACCGAGGACACATCGCATACCCACGCCAGAAAGAACCTGACGATCTTTTTCTCGGACATTGTTCAGTTTACCGATCTGAGCGACGTGATGGAGCCGGAACGCCTTGCTGTTGTTATCAATTCCTACCTGTCGGAAATGACCAACATCGCGCTTGAGTGTGGCGGCACCATCGACAAGTTCATCGGGGATGCGGTGCTGGTATTCTTTGGTGATCCCGATTCCCGCGGGGACGTTCAGGACGCGCTAGCCTGTGTCGAAATGGCCTTTCGGATGCAGGAACGTATCAAGGCCCTGCAGGGATATTGGAAAAAGAACGGCGTTTCCAACGGGATCAAGGTCAGGATGGGTATCGCAACAGGGTATTGTACGGTTGGCAATTTCGGGTCCGACCAACGGCTCGATTATACGGTTCTGGGCAGCCCGGTAAATCTTGCGGCCCGGCTTCAAGGTCTGGCTGAACCCAAGGGTATCCTGTTGGATCAGAACACCTATTCATTGGTGGAAACCCATGTAGAAGCCGCAGAAAAAGGTGAGTTTTTGCCACGCGGCTTTTCAAGGCCGGTGCAGTATTATGATCTGTTGGGCTATGTGCCATCAAAAGATCCCACATCGCACCGGCAGTTGTCACACATGGGCGACCGGGTTGAGGTCAATATCTTCGACAGTTCCGATATTCGCAGGGCGATTGAGGAATTGCGCGAGATACAAATCAGGTTCGAAGCGGAATTGAATCAGTCGGAAAACGGATTCCAGCGCTAAGGCTGACGATGTTGAAATGCGCGGGGATTATCGTTCCGGATCGTCATTTTCGGCCCCGGTGAATTTGGTCGCTTGGGCGGAAGTGGTGGACAGGCATGGGGGTCTCAGGATCGGAAACCCGGGGGTTTTGCACCCCCGGACCCCCGCAGAGTTTACTTGGAAAGATGAAGGATCGACCAAGAAGGGCGGTGCGCCGAGGCGACCGCCCTTTGTTGGTTCAGTTCATTTTGAAGTACTTGAACTTGGCCGTGTCATCCGCCGCCACAATGGTGTCGATGCC
>CAXBKL010000031.1:0-32893 GCA_963976125.1 uncultured Sulfitobacter sp.
TGATCGAATCGCCCGTGTGCACGCCCATCGGGTCGACGTTTTCGATGGAACAGACGATGATCGCATTGTCGGCGGTGTCACGCACGACTTCCATCTCAAATTCTTTCCAGCCCAGCAGCGATTCGTCGATCAGGATCTGACCGACCGGAGAGGCATCCATGCCGGAGCGGCAGAAGTGTTCGTAATCCTCGCGGTTGTAGGCCACGCCGCCGCCGGTACCGCCCATGGTGAAGGCCGGGCGGATGATGGCCGGGAGGCCGATCTCTTCGAGATCCTGCAAGGCCAGTTGGACGCCTGCCGCGAGGTCTTTTTTGCCGTTTGCGTCAAGGGGGGCGGTGCAGATGGTTGCCTTGGGGTTTTCGATGCCCAGACGGTCCATCGCTTCGCGGAACAGTTTGCGGTCCTCGGCCATCTCGATGGCTTCGCGCTTGGCCCCGATCATTTCGACGTTGAACCTGTCCAGCACGCCCATCTCCTCGAGCGCAAGCGAGGTGTTCAGCCCGGTCTGTCCGCCCATGGTCGGCAGGAGCGCGTCGGGGCGTTCCTTTTCGATGATCTTGGCGACGATTTCAGGGGTGATGGGTTCGATATAGGTGGCATCGGCCAGCCCCGGATCGGTCATGATCGTCGCGGGGTTGGAGTTTACCAGAATGACGCGGTAGCCTTCTTCCTTCAGGGCCTTGCAGGCCTGTGCGCCGGAATAGTCGAATTCGCAGGCCTGTCCGATCACGATGGGGCCTGCACCAATGATCATGATCGACTGGATGTCGGTACGCTTTGGCATCGTTTGGCCCCCGGTAATATGCAAATTATCCGCGTTATAGGGATGGGGTGCCTAGGCGCAAGTGTGGATTGGGGCTCTGCCCTGAACCCGGCGGCATTTTTTGGCAAAAAGTGCGGGGGTCGGGGTCTGGTTCTCAGGCGTCGAGAAAGACCCGCAGGGCCGCTTCGAAGTCGCGCGGCTTTTCGGCGTGCAGCCAGTGGCCCGCACCTGGGATTTTTGCAAAGCGGGCGGCAGGGAAAAGGGATTTGATCCGGGGCCGGTGATCGGCGGTGACGTAGTCCGATGCACCGCCTGACAGAAACAGCGTCGGGCCATCGAAGGGGCCGGTCAGGCCGTCGGGCCAGCCGATGATATTTGGCATCTCCGCTTCGAGAACGTCGAGGTTCAGCAGCCAGCGTTTGTTGGGTACGTCCAGCGATTGGGTGAAAAAGCTCTGCAGGGCGGGATCGACCCCGGCAGCCGCCAGTTGTTCGGAGGCGTCAGAGCGGCGCGAAACGCGGGTCAGGTCGACGTTGCGCATGGCGTCGATGAACATGGCCTGGGTATGGCCATAGGCCACAGGTGCGATGTCAGCGACGATCAGGCGGCGGATCAGGTCCGGCTGGGCAAGGGCCAGCGCCATCGCCGCCTTGCCGCCCATCGAGTGGCCGCACAGGTCCATCGGCCCGCCGATATTGCGGATCACTCCGGCCAGATCGCCCGCCATGTCGGGATAGCTGTTGGTGGGCTGGCGCGGGCTGTGGCCGTGATTGCGCATGTCGACGGTAATGACGTGACGGGTATCGGCCATGCGTTTGGCGATTACGCCCCAGTTACGGCCCGAGCCATAGAGGCCATGCACGATCAGCAGGGGTGGTGTCTGGGAGTTTGGAGAGCCGAATTCGGAAAAGCTGAGCATGGGGCAATGGTACCGGGATTGCAGGCGCTGTACCAGTGGGATCGGGGGATTTCCCGAAAAAGAAGGGCCGAGGTCGCATCCCCTTAACGCGTTGAAAAATATGATTTCAGGCGGCGTCAGGCTGCGGGTAGAGGTAAGGGATACAGGTTTTTGGGAAAGTGTTATAGAAGGTCGGCATGAAGGATTCCCGGACCCTTTACGCACAGGCGGACGCGCTGCAGGACTTGCTTGAACAGACGTTCAGGTTCAAGAGCCGTGATCTGGCGCAGGCGCTTAGAAAAACCGGGCGGCGGCTGCCGGCCCGGCACCGGCGACAGGTCGCGGCAGTGGTCGAGGCGCAAGCGCTGGCCACCCATCCCAAGCTTGCGGTGCAGGTGGATGCAAAGCCGTTGATGAAGGGGCTTGGCGAGGTCACGGCCTATGTTGGTGCGCTGGATGTCGAGGGGCAGCGGCGGGACCGGTTGCTGAACATGGCTGCATTGGTGGCTTTTTATGTCCTGATCGTTCTGACCGCCTTTATCTTTTTCCTGTGGTGGCGGGGTTATGTCTGAGGGGCGGCATAGTCCGCGTCGGTGACTTTTTCGAGCCAGTCGGCGGCGGAGCCGTCAAGCGTTTCCTGCAGGGCAATATGGGTCATGGCGGTTTCAGGTCCGGCACCATGCCAGTGTTTTTCACCCGGCTCGAACCAGATCACATCACCGGGCAGCAGTGTCCTGACCGGGCCGCCGTCCTTTTGCGCAAGGCCTGCGCCAGCGGTCACGATCAGGGTTTGACCAAGCGGATGGGTGTGCCAGGCTGTGCGCGCGCCCGGCTCGAATGTGACCGAAAGCGCGTTCAGGCGCGCAGGGTGCGGCGCGTTGATCAGCGGGTCCATGCGGACGGTGCCGGTGAAGTAATCCGGGTTTGGTGTGGTCGAGGGGCGCGACCCCGCGCGGTGGATGATCATTTTTCTGGTCCTTTGTATGAGAGAGCGGCCTGCATCATGTGACGCAGCATCGCGGCATAGTCGGATGAATGGGGGGCGGGGTAGCCGGGCAGGCGAATGGTTTTCTCGACGACGCTGATGCCCATCAGGACGGACATGAAAAGGGCGGTTCTTTGGGGTGAGCCAAGGATGCGCAGGAGTGGTGCGTGAAAATGGCGGTGGGTCAGCCCACGGACCATTTCCCCCACGTCGTCGTCTTGCGCATTGGTCAGGATCATCTGGACAATGGACGGCATGTCGCCGCAGCGCGGCGTGTGGACAAAGAGGTGGGTCATCATGTCCATCACCTGTTCGGGGGTGTTGGCGTGGGCCGAGGGGTCATCAAAGGCATTTTCCAGCGTGACCTCAAACAGGCCCAGCTTGCTGCCGTAGTACCGCGAGATCAGGGCGACATCGACCCCGGCGGCGGCGGCGATCTGGCGGACGGAGACGTTGGAATATCCCCGCGCCCAGAGCAGTCGACGGGCGTGATGCAGTAGTTTTTCCCGTGTTGTCATGGGTTTGGCGGCGGGTTGTGTCATGGGGCAAGGATAGGGGTTGGAGATGTCTTGTCAACAAGCGTTGACATGGCGTGGTTTGGACCCTATCTGTAAGTCAACAGTTGTTGACATATCCATGAAAGGGCATCTCATGAGTAATACCGCACTTGTCACCGGCGCATCCTCCGGCATTGGTCTGGAATTTGCGCGCTATCACGCCTCAAAGGGCGGGGATGTCATCCTTACCGCGCGGCGCAAGGAGACATTGAACGATCTCAAGGCCGAGCTGGAGAGCAAGCACGGGGTCAAGGCGCATGTCTTTGCGCTTGATCTTGGCGCGCCGGGCGGGGCGCAGGCGCTATATGATCAGGTCAAGGCGGCGGGGTTGCAGGTGGATGTTCTGATAAATAATGCCGGGTTTGGCGGCCGGGGGCGTCATATCGACCGTGCGCTGGCGGATGAATTGGGAATGATCGACCTCAATATCGGCGCTTTGGTTGCGCTGACCCATCTGGTGGCCAATGATATGGTGGCACAGGGCGGCGGCAAGATATTGCATGTCGGATCAACGGCCGGTTTCATGCCGGGGCCAAATCAGGCGGTGTATTTTGCCACCAAGGCGTTTGTGAAATCCTTTTCTGAAGCGTTGGATCAGGAGTTGCGCAAGGATGGGGTGACATCGACGGTGTTGGCACCGGGGTATGTCGAGACGGAGTTTGCCGCACGCGCCGATCTGGCGGGCACCAAGCTGACTGCTGGCGGGGGAAAGACCGCGGCATCGGTGGCCAAGCATGGCTATGACGCGATGATGCGCGGTGATCTGGTGACGGTCAACGAACGGGCGCTGGGGTTCATGGTGAATTGGCTGATCCCGCTGTTGCCGCGCCGCCGGGTGTTGAAAATTGTGCAGGACATGCAGGCGAAGTGAGAGGATCGCGGCGGTCAAGGGCAGGAATGCAGGCCGGGGGCAACGGGGTGAACCGATTTGGTCAGCCCTGCCTCAAAAGATCAGCCACCGCCCTCAGCCCGATGCTTCACAGGTGTAGGCCACCCTGGTTCCGTCACTGCCGTACCATGTCGCCCGGCCTGCGCGCCTGTCATAGGCGAACTTCCAGTCGTACATCAGGTTGCTGCTGATCCCCTTGCCGACATGGGCGGTGAAATGGACCCCGCGTTTTCCCGCCGAGGCTATCACCTTTCCGGCCCCGTGCATGTGGGCGGTATTCCAATCGTTTGTCACATTCACCAATTCGGTCATGTTGGCATCACTGCCCAAACCCCAGCCCCCCTGAGGTGCGCAGGCCGTCATCTCAGGCGCAAAACTTGCGTTGAGACAATGGATTGTGACGCCGAATTGTGAGGGTTTCCACAGCTCAAGCACAACCGTGGTGTCGTCCGCTCCCTGACACGAGATCGTCTCTTGGGGGGTATGACCGCTGGCTGAGGCAACGAGAGGGGCGGCTGCCAAAAGGCAGATTAGGCTAATCCTGGACATCCTGGGCTCCTGAAACTGACGGTATCGGCACCGCAGCCAAGGGTAGCATGGCAAAACGGGGGCGGCGTTGATCCAGGTCACTTTGGGGGCTGAGCGCCGACGCTGTACAGTATTTCATTTGATGGAGTGCGGAACATTCGGAAAATTCAAACCGCGAAGCTGGTGGTTTTTGTCCATTCGATCATTTCACTCGCAAGCGTTGCGCATCGCGGTCGGGGGGGGGGTGTGGTCAGAGTGCTTCTGGCTTTGTCGGAGACGACATTTATGCTGCCGCCGGGCAGGCACTGCCCGACGCACGGGGGTATGTGCGGTGCGTCGGTACAGGCAGTTTCCGGGAAGGCCGCGGGCGCCTTGGCCCTTGTCCCTTACAGGTGTGGGTACATCGGGAAGCGGGCGCACATGGCTTCCACTTCCGCTTTTACCTTGGCCTCAACGGCGGCGTTGCCCTCTTCGCCGTTGGCGGCAAGGCCGTCCACGACTTCGATGATCCAATCGGCGATCTGGCGGAATTCGGCCTCGCCAAATCCGCGTGTGGTGCCCGCAGGCGAGCCGAGGCGGATGCCGGACGTGATCGTGGGCTTTTCGGGATCAAACGGGACGCCGTTCTTGTTGCAGGTGATATGAGCGCGGCCAAGGGCCTTTTCAGTGGCGTTGCCCTTGACCCCTTTGGGGCGCAGATCAACCAGCACGACATGGGTGTCGGTCCCGTGCGTCACGGTGTCCAGCCCGCCCTTGATCAGCTGGTCCGACAGGGCCTGAGCGTTGGTCACGACCTGTTTGATATAGCCCTTGAAGTCCGGGCGCAGCGCCTCGCCAAAGGCGACGGCCTTGGCCGCGATCACGTGCATCAACGGCCCGCCCTGAATGCCGGGGAAGATGGCGGAGTTGAATTTCTTGGCCAGCGCCTCGTCATTGGTCAGGATCATGCCGCCCCGTGGGCCGCGCAGGGTTTTATGCGTGGTCGTGGTCGCCACATGGGCGTGGGGGAAAGGCGAGGGGTGTTCGCCTGCGGCCACGAGCCCGGCGAAATGGGCCATGTCCACGTGCAGGTAAGCCCCCACTGAATCGGCAATCTCGCGCATGCGGGCAAAGTCGATTTGGCGCGGGATGGCGGAGCCGCCGGCGATGATCATCTTGGGCTGATGTTCGGTGGCCAGTTCCTGCACCTGATCGTAGTCCAGCAGGTTGTCTTGCTTGCGCACACCGTATTGAATGGCGTTGAACCATTTGCCGGACTGGTTTGGCTTGGCCCCGTGGGTCAGGTGGCCGCCCGCGTCCAGGGACATGCCAAGGATGGTATCGCCGGGCTGCAACAGCGCCTGAAACACACCCTGGTTGGCCTGAGAGCCTGAGTTGGGCTGGACGTTGGCAAACCCGCAGTCGAAAAGTTTGCAGGCCCGTTCGATGGCGAGGTTCTCGGCCACATCGACCCATTCGCAGCCGCCATAGTAGCGCCGGCCCGGATAGCCTTCGGCGTATTTGTTGGTCATCACCGAGCCCTGCGCCTCGAGCACAGCCGCAGAGACGATGTTTTCAGAGGCGATCAGCTCGATCTCGTTGCGCTGGCGGCCCAGCTCGCCGGTGATGGATGCCTGAATGTCAGGGTCGGTGTCGGCAAGTCGGGCAGTGAAAAAGTCGGTCATGGTGCGATTCCTATCCGGGCATGGTTTTGCGGTTTCGTATCGGAAACACCACCGGCCGGGAAGGCGTGAAAGCGACGCTCGCAAAGTAATGTGCGGCAGCGCTGGTGGGCATCGGCATAATGTGATTGGTTTGATGGAAATTGCGCCGGATCGGAAACACGTGCCATGAGCCTGAAAATCGCATTCACTGCCAGCAGGGCGCCCGTCGCCCAGACGGCGCGCGCGGCCCTGATCGGGCGTTATGGGGATGTGCCGCCTCAGGAGGCTGATGTCATCGTGGCGCTGGGCGGGGACGGGTTCATGTTGCATACCCTGCACGGCACTCAGGATCTCGCGGCGCCGGTCTATGGGATGAACCGGGGCACGATCGGATTTTTGATGAATGCCTATGGCGAATCCGATTTGATCGAGCGGTTGCAGGCGGCGGAGCGGGAGGTGATCAATCCGTTGGTGATGCGGGCGACCCATGTGGACGGCAGCATTTCGGAGGCGCTTGCCATCAACGAGGTATCGCTGTTGCGCGCAGGACCACAGGCGGCGAAGTTGCAGATCACCGTGGATGGACGGTTGCGGATGCAGGAGCTGGTCTGTGACGGGGCGTTGGTGGCGACACCCGCGGGATCGACCGCCTACAACTATTCCGCGCATGGTCCGATTTTGCCGATTGGGGCGGACGTGCTGGCATTGACAGCGATGGCGGCGTTCAGGCCCCGCCGGTGGCGCGGGGCCTTGTTGCCCAAGTCAGCCAGGGTGCGGTTTGACGTGCTGGAAGTCGAAAAGCGCCCGGTGATGGCGGATGCGGACGGAACCAGTTACCGGGATGTGGTCACGGTGGAGATCATGTCGGAGCCATCCGTGGCCCATGCGATCCTGTTTGATCCGGGACATGGGTTGGAAGAGCGGCTGATTTCTGAGCAGTTTACGTGAGGGTGCGCCGCCGCCCGGCGGCTGCCAAAGCAGCCTTTGTTCGGCGCTGGCGGGGATACCAATGTCGCTTCCGAGAGGATCAGACACGCACCAACCGGGAGGCCCCGGCACAGGGCCGGGACGGGGTCAGTCGAGGGTAAAGAGTTCCTGTCGATCCGTCACGCCGCGCAGGCGATATTGGCCCAGCGAAACCAGATCGGAACGCTCTGCCAGCAGCGGCGCTGCGACGCGTGATGAAATCACGATGGTTTGGTCGACATTACCGGACATGCCCAGGATACGTGCGGTGGTGTTCACCGCCGGCCCAATGACGGTGAAATCCAGCCGGGTCTTGCCCCCGATATTTCCGTAAAGGATGTCGCCTGCGTGCAGGGCAAGGGTGAAACCCGTCGCGGTCAGGTCTTGTTCCGCGCGGCGCTTGTTCATCTCGGAAAACATCTCGCGCAGTTCCACGGCCGCCGACACTGCGACGGCGCGGGCATCGGGGATCTCGTTCAGATCGAAGATGGCCAGCATCCCGTCCCCCATGAATTTGAGCACATTGCCGCCGTTTCGTTCGACGACTTCGACGGCTACGGCGAAATAGTCGTTCAACATCTCGATGATCGACGGGCCGGACAGGGTTTCGGACAATTTTGTGAAACCTTGCAGGTCAAAGTACCAGATGACAGCCGAGATGGTTTCACACGAGCCACGGGTCAGGTCGCCCGACAGCACCCGGCGGCTGGCATCGGCCCCCAGATAGGCGGCGGTGATGTCCTGGGCCATCAGGCGGTTCGCCCCGCATTTCAGGGTCAGGCACAGCGGTGCAAGCAGGTTGCGCAATCCATCGAGTTGCGCGTTCGAAAATCCACCCGGCGTGTCGGTGGTCAGCGAAATGATCATGCCCTCTTCGGCCTTCAGCGGGTCCGTCGGGGTGGTGTGGTCCTGACGCAGGAACAACCGTTTGGTTGCGTAATAGTCCGTGGCACCACGGGCGCGCAGCTCGTCAAAAATGGGGAAATCAAGCTCTGGGTCTGGATCGTCCAGCCGTTGGCGCAGTTCGGGTATGGGGTGGGTGACCAGATGATAGAGCGGGCTGCGGATATAGTCCTCTGGCGCCTCGGTCGCGCGTTGGAAATCCTGGCGCGCATTGCCGTCGTCACGGTGCCAGCGGAACGCGACGGTGCCGATTTCGGGGTGGTGAGCGCGGACTGTCAGGTTCACGCGCTGCACCGGGATGCCCGCCGCGACCAGGCGCACGCAGCATTCCTCAAGCCAGACCTCGGTTGGGGTGTTTTCCAACCCCTGCTGGATCAGCCAATTGGTCAGGTCCGCAAGGGCTGCGGTCATTTCAAAGTTTTCGAGGGTCGGGGCGGCCATGCAGCGCCTCCTGAGGTTGCAGTTCAGCGTTCAATGTAGTGGCATTGTGATGGGTCCGACACCTTTTTCAACCGCCTTCACGGCAAATTCACGGATCCCGGTGGCCACGGGCATCGGAGAGGCGGGCAGGGGGGTGGTCCCGTGGTCTTGATTTTGGTCAAACACATCCGTGGTCAAGGCTCTAGGATTGCCGGATTGAAGCCAATTCAGGGGGGATATGTGATGTACAGGTTTCTAATTGCTACATTGATGTTTGTCTTTGCCGTGGGCGCTGCTGTCGCGCAGGACAAGGCAAGCTATTTCGATTTTGGAGGTGACAGTTTTCGCGCCGGTCCCACGGCGGTTCTTGATGTCGATGGTGTGGATGATCTTTTCATGGCCGGTGATACCGTCCGGGTCGAAAGCGCGATTGGCGGTTCTGCGCATCTGGCGGGGCGCAAGATTTCCGTGGCAGAGGCGATTGGTGGGGATGCCTATGTGATGGGCATGGAGGTGACGTTGAACGGGCCCGTCGCGGGGGATGCGACGGTGACAGGCTATCAGGTCAGATTGGATGACGTGGGAGGCGATCTGCGGGTTACGGGCAGTACCATCGAGATTACCGGCCCGGTGGCTGGATATGCCCTGATTGCCGGGGATGAGGTGGAGATTGGCGCGGTGATCGCGGGCGATGTCAGCCTGACCGCCCGTGAAGTTGATTTTGACGACGGTGCAAAGATCGAAGGCACTCTGACCCTTTACGAAGACAAGGACGACAGGTTGGAAATTCCGGCCGCGGTGGTGCCGGAGGAGCGTGTGGAACGGCGGGCGATCGAGGAATGGTCTGACGCGGCTGAGGCGCTTCAGGTCTGGAGCTGGCAACAGGCGATATGGCAGTTCGTGAAGGGTGTGGTGCTGATCACCGCGTTGGCGGCCCTGGTGGCCGCGTTGGCCCCGAACCGGCTGGCGGATCTGCGGCGGAACATTCTGGACCGGCCTTTCCGCAACCTGCTGATGGGGTTCCTTGCGGTATCTGTGCTGATCGGATCGACGGTGCTGTTGATGATGACATTGGTGGGTCTGGTGCTGGCCCCCCTGACCGTTGTGACAGCGATTGCCAGCGCCTTTGCAGGCTATGTGGTCGGGGCCTATGCCTTGGGCGTGTGGCTTACCATGCTTGCCGGGCGACCTGAACCCGGCAGCATCGCCGCGCGGGCGATTGCCGCAGCGGTGGGTGCCGTGGTGGTGGCGGTGATTGGCCTGATCCCGTTTTTCGGATGGCTGTTTGTGCTGGCGCTGTCACTTGCAGGGGCCGGGGCGATTGCGGTCTGGCTGGTCAAGCCACGGTTTTTTGTGCCGGCATGAGGGGATCTCAGGGCGTCTGTGACGTTGTCGGGGGCGATCCTTTGATAGTCCCACTTGCCCGGAACAAGGCACCGTGTTGCCGCCGGGCAGGCGCTTGGGCTGATGCAGGTTCTGTCTTTGGTATGACGATCTGCATGGCGTCCATAAATGGCCACGAATAGAGCAGAAATCGGAAAATCTGACTCACTTAACGCTGCCTGAAATCAAAGATTTCAACGCGTTAAGTGATACCCTTGGTTACAGATTGAACCGATTTCGCTCTGGATGTTGGCAGCGCCCACCCAGGCGCAGGCGCTACCCATCGCCCGGTGGGTTTGTAGCAACCCGGTGATTGTATGGCCGGATCATTGCCGAGAAAATCCGAAACCCTCTCAGGCCACAGTGCCTTACCCCTTGGCGTAGCCGATGCCTTGCAGGGCCGTCTTGATTTCGTCCAAAATCGCCGGATCGTCGATGGTCGCGGGCATCTTGAAGTCCTGATTATCCGCGATCTTGACCATCGTGGCGCGCAGGATCTTGCCTGACCGGGTCTTGGGCAGGCGGTCGACCACGACGGCCTGTTTGAAGGCCGCCACCGGGCCGATCTGGTCGCGGATGCGTTTGACGCATTCGGCGGTGATTTCGCCATGCGGTCTGTTCACCCCCTTGGACAGGCAGACAAAACCCACCGGCGACTGGCCCTTGAGTTGATCGCTGACCCCGACAACGGCGCATTCGGCTACATCCGGGTGACCGGCAAGCACTTCTTCCATTGCACCGGTGGACAGGCGGTGACCGGCGACGTTGATCACGTCATCGGTCCGCGCCATGATATAGAGGTATCCATCCGCGTCCATCATGCCCGCATCGCCGGTTTCGTAATAGCCGGGGAAGGTATTGAGGTACGATTTCTTGAACCGGTCCTCGGCATTCCAGAGTGTCGGCAACGTGCCGGGAGGCAGGGGCAGTTTGATGGCAATGGCACCCAGTTCGCCGGGTTTTTGCGGATGCCCTGCCTCGTCCAGGATTTCGATCTGATAGCCGGGCATCGGCACGGTGGGGGACCCGATCTTGACCGGCAGGGCTTCGAGCCCCGCAGGGTTGCCCGCGATGGTGTAGCCGGTTTCGGTCTGCCACCAGTGATCATAGACCGGCACGTTCAGGATGTCCTGCGCCCATTCGATGGTATCGGGATCCGCGCGTTCGCCCGCCAGATAAAGCGCGCGCAGGCAGGTAAGGTCGTATTTCTGGCGGTACTCGCCTTTGGGGTCTTCGCGTTTGACGGCGCGGATGGCGGTTGGGGCGGTGAAAAAGCTGCGGACGTTGTGTTCTTCGATGATGCGCCAGAAGGTGCCCGCATCCGGTGTGCCGATTGGCTTGCCCTCAAACACGACGGTGGTGTTGCCGTGGATCAGCGGCCCGTAGCAGATATAGGAGTGGCCTACGACCCAACCCACATCGGAGGCGGCCCAGAACACGTCGCCGGGGTCTACGTTGTAGATGTTTTTCATCGTCCAGTTCAGCGCGACCAGATGGCCGGCGGTGTGGCGCACGACACCTTTGGGCGCACCCGTGGTGCCAGAGGTGTAGAGAATATAGGCGGGGTGGTTTCCGTCGACGGGAACGCAGGGCGCGGGATCGACGCCTTCCTGGGCGCTGTACCAGTCCAGATCGCGGCCGGGGATCAGATCGCAGGTATGCTGTTCGCGTTGCAGGATGATGCAGACATCCGGCGTATGATCGGCCTCGGCGATGGCACCGTCAAGCAGGGGTTTGTATTCAACGATGCGGCCCGGCTCCAACCCGCAGGAGGCGGCGAGGATCGCCTTGGGTGTGCAATCGTTGATGCGCACCGCCAGTTCATGTGCGGCAAATCCGCCAAAGACCACGGAATGTACCGCGCCGATGCGTGCGCAGGCCAGCATCGCCTCCAGCGCCTCGGGCACCATCGGCATGTAGATGATGACGCGGTCGCCCCTGGTGACGCCCTGTGCGGCAAGCAGCCCCGCAAGGGAGGCCACACGTTCTTGCAATTCGGCATAGGTGATCTTGGATTTTGTGCCGGTGATCGGGCTGTCGTGGATGATGGCCACCTGATCGGCACGGCCATTTTCGACGTGGCGGTCGACCGCGTTGTAGCAGCCGTTGACACGTGCATCGGCGAACCATTCATAGAGGTGGTCGCCCTTGTCAAATAGCGCCTTTGTTGGTGCAACATCCCAGTCAATGGCTTTTGACTGTTCCAGCCAGAATGCCTCGGGGTCGTTTTGCCAGCGCGCGTATGTTTCTGCGTAGCCCATATCGTTCTCCTCCACTTTACATGTGGGTTACGCAGCAGAACGGGTCTGGGCAAGTGCCGGGACGGGTCTGCATGGTAATTTGCAAACAAATTTACACCTTTTTACAGAACCGCTGGCACCGGGCGGTGCTGCGGCTTCGGGTGTCTGGCCTTGCCCCGTGGCCCTATCCGTAATGTGCCACCGGCGTGCCGGCGATGGCCCCCACGTTCAGCAGTCCGCGCGCGGTGATCGAGGGGGACACGATATGCGCACGGTTGCCCATGCCCATAAGGATCGGGCCGACCTCGAGCCCGCCGCCTTTCATCTTGAGGATATTGCGCACGCCGGATGCGGCATCCGCATGGGCAAACACCAGCACGTTCGCGGACCCCTCCATGCGATTGCAGGGCAGTTGGCGCGCGCGCAATTCGGGGTCAAGCGCGGTGTCGATGTTCATTTCACCCTCGTAACAGAAATCGGCATTCTCGGCGTCCAGCAGTCCGATTGCAGCGCGCAGCCGCCCGCCGGAGCCATCACCCTGATTGCCGAACTGGGATTGCGAGCAGAAGGCAATCTTGGGTTCGATGCCAAAGCGGCGCACGTGGCGTGCAGCCCCGCGCGCGATGTCGGCAATCTGTTCGGGGTTGGGATGGAGATGGACCTGGGTGTCGGCAATAAAAAGTGGCCCGTCTTCGAGAATCATCATCGACAGGGCGCCGTCCGGGCGCAGCCCCTCGCGGCCCAGCACCTGTTCGACATAATTCAGGTGCCAGCGGAATTCACCAAAGGTGCCACAGATCAGGCTGTCGGCTTCACCCCGGTGCACCATGACGGCGCCAATGGCGGTGGTGTTGGTGCGCATGATCGCGCGGGCGATGTCGGGGGACACCCCGCGCCGGGCCATCAGCGTATGATAGGTTTCCCAATAGTCGCGGTAGCGCGGGTCGTTTTCAGGGTTCACCAGTTCGACATTGTCACCGATGCGCAGGGTCAGGCCAGCCTTTTCGATGCGCCGCTCAATCACTTCGGGGCGGCCAATGAGGATCGGGGTTTCCACCGTTTCCTCCATGATCGCCTGGGCGGCGCGCAGCACACGTTCGTCTTCGCCCTCGGCAAAGACCAGACGGCGCGGCGAGATGCGCGCGGCCTCGAACACGGGCCGCATGACGAGGGCGGATTTGAAGACCGAGCCGTCAAGTTTCACCTTGTAGGCTTCAAGATCGTCCAGCGGGCGGGTGGCCACGCCGGTTTCCATCGCCGCCTTGGCCACGGCTGAGGACACCACGCCGATCAGCCGTGGATCGAAGGGTTTGGGGATCAGATAATCGGCACCAAAGGTCAGCTGTTCGCCCTGATAGGCTGCCGCCGCCTCGGCGCTTGTGGTGGCGCGTGCAAGGGCTGCAATGCCGTCGATGCAGGCCAGCTGCATCTCGTCGTTGATGGCGGTCGCCCCGACATCAAGCGCGCCGCGGAAGATGAAGGGGAAACACAGCACGTTGTTGACCTGATTTGGAAAGTCGCTGCGCCCTGTGGCGATGATTGCATCGGGCGCGACCGAACGGGCAAGGTCCGGCAAAATTTCAGGCGTGGGGTTGGCGAGGGCAAAGATGATCGGGCGGGGGGTCATCCTGGCCACCATTTCGGGGCTCAGCACGCCCGGACCGGAGAGGCCAAGGAACATGTCGGCGTCAGGGATCACATCGTCCAATGTGCGCAGATCGGACTTTTGCGCATATTCGGATTTGATCGGGTTCATGTCGACCTCGCGGCCCTCATAGACCAGCCCGTGAATGTCGCAAAGCCAGACGTTTTCGCGTTTGACGCCCAGTTTCAGCAGCATGTTCAGACAGGCAATGCCCGCCGCGCCGCCGCCCGTCGAGACGATCTTGATGTCCTCGAACTTCTTGCCGGCAACATGCAGGGCGTTGGTGGCCGCAGCCCCCACGACAATGGCTGTGCCGTGCTGATCGTCATGAAACACGGGAATGTTCATCCGCTCGCGGCAAAGTCGTTCAACGGTAAAACAATCGGGCGCCTTGATGTCTTCGAGATTGATGGCCCCAAAGGAGGGTTCGAGCGCACAGACGATGTCGGCCAGCTTTTCGGGATCGGGTTGATCCAGTTCGATGTCGAAACAGTCGATGTTGGCGAATTTCTTGAAGAGCACGGCCTTGCCCTCCATCACCGGCTTTGACGCCAGCGCCCCGATGTTGCCAAGCCCAAGCACCGCAGTCCCGTTGGTGACAACGGCCACCAGATTCCCACGTGCGGTATAGGTGGCGGCGCTTGCTGGGTCGGCCTTGATCTCAAGGCAGGCTTCGGCCACGCCGGGGGAATAGGCGCGCGCCAGATCACGGCCGTTCGCCAGAGGTTTGGTCGCGCGAATCTCAAGTTTCCCCGGTTTTGGGTAGGCATGGTAGTCAAGGGCCGCCTGTCGAAGGTTCGGGGTATCGGACATGGGATTCACTTTCTCTGAGGTATAGTTTAACGTTAAACTATAATATTCTGCATTACTATCGCATTTGCGTTGCCCCCTGGTAAAGGGGGTAGCGGAACGGCCCCGCCCGCGGAAAAACCAGGGGCCGCTCCACCGGGTTGATTGGCATTGCGAAACGTCATTGCGGGGGAACACAGATGTGTTTTGCCCATCGCAACCGGGCGCAGAGTTTCCTATAGATGGGGAAAGGGAGATCAGATCATGGATTTACGCCAGGCAGCCATTGATGTGCGCGAAAATGCCTATGCACCTTATTCCGGGTTCAAGGTTGGCGCGGCCTTTGTCGCGGGTTCGGGCACCGTCTATGTCGGGTGCAATGTCGAAAACGCAGCCTACCCGGAAGGCACCTGTGCCGAGGCGGGCGCAATTGCGGCGATGGTCGCGGCGGGCGAGACGACGCTGCGCGAGGCCTATGTGATCGCGGACAGCCCGACGCCGGTGGCCCCCTGCGGAGGGTGCCGCCAGAAGTTGTCGGAATTTGGCAGCGGCGATGTCGCGGTAACGCTGGCGACCATGGGGGGGGCCGAGGAAGCGACCACGATCGCGGCCCTGTTGCCCGGTGCCTTTGGTGCCGCAGCGATGAAAGGATAGGCGGATGAATGCACGCGGGATCCTGGCCAAGTTACGGCACCGGCATGCACCTACGCGGGACGAATTGGCGTGGATGGCCCAGGCGCTTGCCGATGGCAATGTCAGCGATGCACAGGCCGGGGCCTTTGCGATGGGGGTTTGTCTGAATGGATTGAGCGACGTGGGACGGGTCGCCCTGACCCTGGCCATGCGCGATTCGGGCCGGGTGTTGCGCTGGGATCTGGATGGTCCGGTTCTGGACAAGCATTCAACCGGCGGCGTGGGGGATTGCGTGTCGCTTGTGCTTGCTCCTGCGCTTGCCGCCTGCGGCGCCTATGTGCCGATGATTTCGGGCCGCGGGTTGGGGCATACCGGCGGGACGCTGGACAAGCTTGAGGCGGTGCCGGGGGTCAGCACGCAGGTTGGCGAGAGCCAGTTGCGCGAGATCGTCGGGCGGGTCGGCTGCGCCATTGTGGGCGCATCGGCGGATATAGCGCCGGCGGACAAGCGGCTTTACGCGGTGCGCGATGTGTCCTCGACCGTGGATTCGCTGGATTTGATTACGGCGTCGATCCTGTCAAAGAAACTGGCGGCGGGGCTGGATGGGCTGGTGCTGGATGTCAAGGTTGGCAGTGGCGCGTTCATGAAAGACATTGATGAGGCGCGCGCGCTGGCGGAGGCGCTTACCAAGACGGCGAATGCGGCGAAATGCCGGACCACCGCGATCATCAGCGACATGAGTCAGCCTTTGGTGCCGAGCCTTGGCAATGCGCTGGAAGTGGCCGAGGTGATGCAGATCCTGACCGGCAAGGGCCGGGGGCCGATTGTGGACGTCTCTGCCGCGCTTGGTGGTGTGTTGCTGGCCAATGGCGGGTTGGCGCAGGATGTTCAGGCCGGGGCAGATGCCATTGTGACCGCGATCCGGTCCGGGCAGGCGGCGGAACGGTTCGGACAGATGTTGGCGGCCCTTGGCGGGCCGGTTGGTTTTGTCGAGACCTGGCAAAGGTTCCTGCCGGAGGCGAATGTGATCCGCGAGATACCGGCGCCGCGCGCGGGATTTGTCACAGAGATTGACGGTGAGGCGCTGGGGCTTGCGGTGGTCGGGCTTGGCGGCGGGCGCATGGTCGAGAGCGACCGGTTGAACCCGGCCGTAGGATTGTCCGAGGTGGTCCGTCTGGGCGCGCAGGTTGCCAAGGGTCAGCCGCTGGCGGTTGTTCATGCGTCGCGGGCGGATCATGCGGATCGGGCTGCCGCTGCGGTCAAGGCGGCGGTGGCGATTGGACCCGCTGCGCCGGACCTGCCGGACCTGGTGATCGAAAGGGTCGGCTGATGGGACGGGCGTTTCTGGTGGTGATGGATTCGGTCGGCATCGGCGGCGCCCCTGATGCAGATACGTTCTTTAACGGTGATGTCCCCGATACCGGGGCAAATACACTGGGGCATATCCGTGCGGCCTGTGCGGCGGGGCAGGCGGAAGAGGGGCGAACAGGCCCGCTGTTGATGCCCAATCTTGGGCGGCTTGGGCTGTGGGACGCCCTGGCGCTGGCCAACGGGCAGCAGATCAGCGGGACCGCCGAGGGCCAATGGGGCGCCGCGACGGAAGTGTCCCGTGGCAAGGATACGCCTTCGGGACATTGGGAGCTGGCGGGTTTGCCGGTGCCCTGGGACTGGCATTATTTCCCCGATACGCTACCGGCCTTTCCGGCGGCGTTGAGTGCCTATATTGCGGAAAAGGCGGGGACAGACGGCATCCTTGGCGATTGCCATGCCTCTGGCACCGCAATCATCTCGGAACTGGGCGCACGCCACATCGAGAGCAGATGGCCGATCTGTTACACCTCAGCGGATTCGGTGATTCAGATTGCCGCCCACGAGGAACATTTTGGACTGGATCGGTTGTTGGACCTGTGCCGCGCCGTGGCCCCCCGGTTGCATGAGATGAAAGTCGGCCGGGTGATTGCCCGTCCTTTTGCGGGGGATGCAGGCGCCGGTTTCATCCGCACAACCAACAGGCGGGATTACGCGATCACGCCGCCCGGACCGGTGCTGACCAACTGGGTGCAGGACGCCGGCCGCCGGGTTTATGCGGTGGGCAAGATCGGCGACATCTTTTCGATGCAGGGCATTGACGAGCTGCGCAAGGGGGATGATGTGACGCTGATGGGCCACCTCGCCGATCTGGTTGATCAGGCCGAGGACGGGTCGCTGACATTTGCGAATTTTGTCGAGTTCGACAGTCTTTACGGGCACCGCCGGGACGTGTCGGGCTATGCCCGCGCGCTGGAATGGTTTGATGCGGAAATCGGCAGGGTGATGGGTTTGATGCGGGACGGGGACATGATGGTGTTGACGGCGGATCATGGCAATGACCCGACTTGGGTCGGGACGGACCATACCCGCGAACGGGTGCCGGTGCTGGTTGCGGGGCAGGGTTCGGCACAGCTTGGGTTGATGCGTCTTGTCGATGTGGCGGGATTGGTGGCGCGTTATTTGGGCGTGGTGCGGGCATGATGCGCCGGGACCGGGGCCGGTCCCTGTCCTGCATGGCGTTTTAGCCAAAAAGAGACCCGCGTGGCGCTTGTGCCGGGCGGCTGCATGGGCCAATAACGGATCAAGAGGGGGATACATATGACACAGACAAACAACCATCTTACGGTGGTCGATCACCCGCTGGTGCAGCACAAGCTGACCATCATGCGCGACAAACAGACGCCCACGGCAGTGTTCCGGCAATTGCTGCGCGAGATCAGCCAGCTTTTGGCCTATGAGGTCACGCGCGGATTGCCGATGACGACCAAAAGCATCGAGACCCCGATGCAGCAAATGGATGCACCAACGCTGGATGGCAAGAAGCTGGCGCTGATTTCGATCCTGCGGGCGGGCAACGGATTGCTTGATGGTGTGCTGGAGTTGATCCCCTCGGCGCGGGTCGGTTTTGTCGGGCTTTACCGGGATGAAGAGACGCTGCAGCCGGTACAGTATTATTTCAAGGTGCCCGAAGGGTTGGAGGACCGGCTGGTGATTGCGGTTGATCCGATGCTGGCGACGGGAAATTCATCCGTTGCGGCCATTGATCTGCTCAAAGAGGCCGGGGCGACCAATATCCGGTTCCTGTGCCTGTTGGCGGCACCAGAGGGGGTTGCGCGTATGAAAGAGGCGCATCCGGATGTGCCGATTGTCACGGCGGCCGTTGACGAGGCGTTAAACGATGTCGGGTATATCGTGCCCGGCCTCGGAGATGCGGGCGATCGGATGTTCGGCACGAAATAGGCGGAACAATCGCCCAAAGGGTCAAGATAGTTGCGGGCGGCGCTGGACAGAAGTTGCGCGGTGTAGCATCGTGGTCGGCAATACATATTGTGTGGGGGCACGAGATGAAGTTAACCAGATTAGTAGCGATTGCAGTGATAGTAGGCTCCATCGGGATCGGTGCAGGTCAGGCCCAGATCCGCGAACAACAGCCTGCCGAATTCCCGCCCAGTTCCTACAAGGGCAAGCAATATGTCGACAGCAACGGATGTGTTTTCATCCGGGCGGGTATTGACGGGGACGTGTCATGGGTGCCGCGTGTGACCCGCGACCGCAAGACGGTCTGCGGGTTCAAGCCCACCCTGGCCACACAGGTTGCGTCGGCCCCGGAGCCTGCGGCTAAACCTGCAACGAAGCCGGTTCAGATCACGTTGAATACGGCGGCAGCGCCCGCGCCAGCCCCCAAGCCGGTCACGCCCCGCGTCACCGCCAAACCGCGCAAACCTGCGCCGGTCGTGGTGCGGCAGGCCGCCCCGAAACCGGCTCCGAAACCTGTGGCCCGGATTGTGAAGGCACCTGTTGTGGTGGCACCGGCGACCCAAAAGACCCGGCAAGTGGCAAGTGCCTGCCCCGAGGCCTCGGGGATTTCGCAGCAATACCTGCGGGGTGGTAGTGGTTTGGCGGTCCGATGTGGTCCTCAGACGGCCCCGATTGTTGGCGTTCGCCGCAGCACGGCGTCTGCATCTGCATCTGCATCTGTACCAGCACCTGCGCCACAGATCGCAGCCCCCAGGCCACAGGTGCAATCATCCGGCTTGCGCCGCCATTATGCGGTCGCGCCAGCGGCCCAGGGCGGTGTCACCGCGACCACGCGCATTGTGCCCAGACATGTCGCGCAAAGACGGGCCTATGCCCGGAACCTTGCCGTGCCACAGGGCTACAAGAAAGTCTGGACAGATGGCCGGCTGAACCCCAAGCGGGCCGAACAGAACCTGCAAGGGCGCAATTCCATGTTGCTTGTCTGGACCCAGAAGGTGCCGCGCCGTTTGATTGATCAGCAGTCGGGCCGGGATGTGACGGCATCGGTGCCGTTGATCTACCCCTACACCGACTTGGCGACGCAGCGTCGGGAGCTTGGCGAAGTCACCATCGTGCAGCGCGATGGCAAGCGGGTCAAACGCATCGTGCGCAACCCTGGTGTCGCCCCGGTCCTCAGACAGCCGGTCTATTCGACGCGGTCAGCGCCGAAAAGTGTGACCGCCAAGCCAAAGGCGGTAGCCGCGCCCCGTGCACTTGCCGGCAAGCAGTACGTGCAGATCGGAAAGTTCAACAACGCCGCCAAGGCGCAGGCTGCGGCGCAACGGGTGGCGCGTATGGGCATGCCCGCGCGCATCGGCAAACACCGCAAGGGCGGCAAGACCTACATGACGGTACAGGCGGGTCCGTTCAACGGCGCCTCGGCCATGCAGTCGGCCATGCAGCGGCTGCGCGGTGCCGGATACCGCGACGCATTTGCCCGCAACTGAGCGGCGCTCAATCCACCAAGAACCGGGGCCAGTCGGAGAGGATCCGGCTGGCCATTTTTTGTCCCCAGATTGCGTAGAGCTTTTCGGAGGGGTGGAACCCGTCGGAGGCCATCAGTTCTGGATCGAGGTCGTATTCCGCGGGCAGATAGGTCAGGTCGGGGCGGGATCCGGCATAGGCGGACAGTTGCGCCTCAAAGGCGCGGCCCTGTCGGGCAAGTGTCCATCGCAGCGGGTTTGGCAGAAGCGGAAAATGCTGGAGCGGCGGAACGCCCGAAAGATAGATATGTCGTGGCCCGTAAAGGGTTCGGATGCGCGTCAGCAGCTGGTGTTGCAGGTCAAGCCAGACCGCTGGCCGGACAAGCCGGGTGATGTCGTTGACACCAAGTGCGGTGATGACGATGTCGCAGGGGGCAGGTGTGGCCGTTTGCAGGCGAGCCAACGTGCTGCGGGTTGTGGCGCCGGTGTAGGCGTCGACCGCCCAGTGGCAAGAAAAATGGCCGGCCAGATTGTGCGCAACCTGCCCGGCCAGGGCGTCGGATTGTGTCCTGACGCCGACACCGGCGGCTGAGCTGTCGCCGATGATCCGCAGACGCAGCGGTGGTCCGGCCCCCAGTTGTCCGGAACGGGGGCCTGCGGCCTCTGGCAGGCTTTGCGCCATGCGGCGGACGCCAAGGGCCTGAGCGATCAGGATCGGCGACAGGGCCGCTCGGACAGCGTGATCGAACATGGTTCAGCCGCCACAGATGTTTTGCAATCGCAGCCAATTGGCGTCGGGCATGAGCGGTTCAGTCAGCTTGCCGTTCATCGGATCCCCTTCGATAAGGTTGAGCGTTGTTTCTCCGGTGATGTCGCGGGCATAGGCAAAGGGCGTGCTGCGCACTGCGGCAGTCTCGAACCGGGCGATGAGTCGGGACGGGTCCGGTGGTGCCAGCGGAGTTGTCATCAGATGTTCCGCATAGGCATCAAGTGCTGCAGGTGTCACGTCGCCGGTGGTCAACAGGTTAAAGTTTGCCCAAAGGCCCACCACTTGCAGCAGGTCACGCAGTGGATCGGTGCCGTCGCGCAGGGCCTGTTCGGCCACAACATACCCGGCGGCAACGTCGGGTTCTTCGAAGTCCTCGAACACGGCGCGGTCCAATACGATAAGACCGCCGGGCAAATGCAGGCTGTCGCGGGTCATGTCGGGGAGCACCGCAAGCTTGCCCGCCTTGAGGCGCAGCGACAGCATTGCAAGCGCGGCCATGCCGCCGGGATCGGTGCACCGTGGCCCCGAAATCCGTTCGATCCGGTCCAGCAAGGCCAGGCCGATCTGTACCCGTTTGACCTGTGGAACAACCTTGAGAGTGTGATCCTGAAGTGCGCCGGGCAGCCAGAATACCGCCAATGCCGCCACGGCAACGGCGGATGCACCCATGCCCAGCAACCGCAACCGTCCCGGACGGGGCCGCGACCGGTTGATGGCGTGCCGCAGGGTTTCGATCGCTTCGATCATTTCCTTTTCAGACGCGGGAATTTCGACCGTTTCGCCGGGATCGCCATCGGGATGGTAGAGGGCGGGCCGCTGTCCTGGATTGGTCCGCTCGATCGCGGCCAGCGACCAATGGGCAAGGGCCTGATCGTTCAGATCGGTGATCACCAGGGTCGCGTTCCCCACCGAGACGATCACCTCGCGCCGCTGTGCGTCTGGCGTGGCGCGCCAAAGGCCCGTCGCCTCAAGCCGGGCGTATTTTTTCAATGCGGTCATGGTGACTGTTGTACTGCTTTTTCCGCAGTGTAGCAGGGGATTTGCGCGGCGCAAAGGGGGGCCGCGGGAATGCGGTGGCCCCGCCCGCGTTCGATTTCCCATGCGAATGTAATGCCGCGCTGTTCAGGCTGCCAGTCGGTATTTGGCCGGAATCAAGACCGCCCTACAGGTCGGCGGCGGTCTTGCGCAGTTCGAATTTCTGGATTTTTCCGGTCGAGGTCTTGGGGAGTTCCTGAAAGATCACCTTTTTGGGAGCCTTGAACCCGGCAAGGGTTTCGCGGGCAAAGGCGATCAGGGCGGCGGCTTCGCAGGATGCCCCCGGTTTCAGTTCCACAAACGCACAGGGGACTTCGCCCCATTTGTCATCCGGTTTTGCAACCACCGCGGCCAGATTCACGTCCGGGTGGCCCATGAGCACGCCTTCGACCTCGACGCTTGAGATGTTTTCGCCGCCCGAGATGATGATGTCCTTGGCGCGGTCGGCAATCTGGATGTAGCCATCGGGGTGCTGGATGGCGAGGTCGCCAGAATGGAAATAGCCCCCCGCGAAGGCTTCGGCGGTGGCATCGGGGTTTTTGAAATAGCCTTTCATCACCGAATTGCCCCGGATCATGATCTCGCCCTGGGTAGCCCCGTCCATCGGGGTCTGATTTACTTCGGGGTCTGTCACGGTGATGTGCTCCATCATCGGCATAGCGACGCCCTGGCGTGCCTTGATCGCGGCGCGGACGGATTGGTCCAGCGCATCCCAGTCCTCGGCGCGCCACAGACATTCGGTGACGTGCCCGTAAGTTTCGGTCAGGCCGTAAACCTGGGTCACATTGAACCCCAGCTCTTCGATCTTGGACAGGGTCGCGGGTGCGGGCGGGGCCCCGGCGGTAAAAACCTCTACCGTGTGATCAAAGCTGCGGCGTTCGGTGTCCGGGGCGTTCACCAGCATGTTCAGCACAATGGGCGCGCCGCCAAAATGGCTCACGCCTTCATCCGCAATGGCGGTATAGATGGCAGGCGCAGTGATGTCCCGGCAGCACACCAGCGTGCCGCCGATCAGCGGCATCATCCATGTGTGGTTCCAGCCGTTGCAATGAAACAGCGGCACGATCTGCATGAATACCGGGTGCAGGGTCATCCGCCATGAAATCACCGTTCCCATGGTCATCAGATACGCGCCGCGGTGGTGATACACGACGCCCTTGGGGCGGCCCGTGGTACCGGAGGTGTAATTCAGCGCAAGGCTTTCCCATTCGTCCTGGGGCATCTGCCAGTCAAAGGTGCTGTCGCCGCTGGCCAGCAGGTCTTCGTAGGTTTGGTGACGACCGGTTGGCGGAAAGGTTGAATTGGCATCGGTGACTTCGATGATCCTCGGCGGCGGGCCGTCCATTTCGGCGCTGGCGGCCTCGGCGAGGGGGACAAATTCGCTGTCTGCCAACACAACCTTGGCCCCGCCATGCTCAAAGATATAGGCGACGGTGCCGGTGTCGAGACGGGTGTTGATGGTGTTGAGAACCGCACTGCAGGCGGGGACGCCAAAATGCGCTTCGGCCTGTGCGGGCAGGTTCGGGATCAAGGTTGCGACAACGTCGCCGGGGGTCACGCCTAGTGCCGCAAGGGCCGAGGCCAGCCGCGAACAGCGCGCGTGATATTGCGCGTAGGTAACGCGGTGATCGCCATAGACAACTGCCGTACGGTCAGCAAAGACCGAAGCCGCACGGCGCAGGTGTGACAGGGGCGTCAGTGGCACGTAGTTCGCTGCGCATTTGTCCAGCCCCGTTTCATCCTGCATCCAACCCATGTCGTCTTCTCCTGATAAATGTGCCGCTTTGGCGGGTTAGTATTGCGGTGACTGTGCGACTTTGGAAGGGTGTTTTTGCACAACGGAGGCAATCATGAACGAACAGAGCGTCAAACCGGGGTTGGCGGCCCTTTCGGTGCTGGGGGGCATGGCCACCCTTGGGCTGACCGACAACTTTGTCCCGTTCATATCCGAGCGCGGATCGCTGTGGCAGTTTCACTTTGTCCGCTCGTTGATGGCCTTTGCGATTCTGGGGCTGATCGTTGCGATGGGGCTGGGTGTGATCCGACCCCTTCGGATGGTTGCGGTGCTGGGGCGCAGTTTTTTTCAGGCGGGGGCAATGTTGATCTATTTCGGCTGTCTGTCGCTGCTGCCGATTGGGGTTGTGGTGGCGGGGCTGTTTACGTCGCCGTTGTTTGTGGTGCTGATCTCGATCCTCTTTCAGGGCAAGACAGTTGGTGCTTTTCGTTGGGCGGCGGTTGTGCTGGGCTTTGTCGGGGCGGTGATGGTGATCCGGCCCGATCCCGGTGCGCTTGATCCGGTGGCGTTCCTGCCGATTTTGGCGGGGCTTCTTTATGCCATCGGCGCGGTGGCCACGCGGGCCTGGTGCGAGGGGGAAAGCACGTTGACCCTGACGGCAGGGTTCTTTGGAATGCTGGGGCTGTTTGGGCTGATTGGGGTATTCTTGGTCAATACCGAAGCGCCTGTGGGGCATGCGGGATTTGTGTTGCGCTCCTGGGGTCCATTGGACGCGGTGATGTTGTTCTGGTTCGCGGTACAGGCGGTTGGATCGTTGATCGGCATCGCGCTGATCTTTCGCGGGTATCAGATGGGCGAGGCGAGCCATGTGGCGGTGTTTGAATATTCGCTGTTGGTCTTTGCCAGCTTCTGGGCTTGGGTGATGTGGGGGCAGACGGTGCCGTTGTCGGGCATCGCGGGAATGGTGTTGATTGCCGTTGCGGGCAGCATCATCGCGATGCGTAGCACCACCCGGATAGCTGCGGGTCGGGTGCCGGAGCCGCCGCTGTGATCATCAGTCGCGGGCGGTCCTACATTTTTGTGCATATCCCCAAGACCGGGGGCACGTCGCTGGCGCTGGCCCTTGAGGGGCGGGCGATGAAGGACGACATTATGCTGGGCGACACGCCCAAGGCACGCAAGCGGCGGCGCAGGGTGCAGGGGGTGGAAACCTCGGGGCGGCTATGGAAGCATTCCACGCTGTCGGACATTGACGGGTTGGTTGGTGAGGACGCGCTTGCGGGGATGTTCATCTTTACACTGGTGCGCAATCCCTGGGACCGGATGGTCAGCTATTATCATTGGCTGCGCGACCAGCGGTTTGATCATCCGTCGGTGCGTCTGGCCCGTGCGGAGACGTTTGAGGGGTTCCTGACCGATCCGGCAACCCAGGCGGCACAGCGCCAGTGGCCAGCGGCAAAATACATGACGGATGTGCGCGGGGTGGAACGCTGCAACGCTTATATCCGCTTGGAACATTTCGAGCCGGACGCCGCGGAATTGGCCGCACATCTGGGGTTCGGGCTGGAGTTGCCCTGGGAAAACCGATCAGATCGCGCGCAGGGGTATCGGGAGTATTATTCCGATGCGTTGCGGGGGATTGTCGGGGAGTGCTGTGCAGAGGACATCGCGCGGTTCGGCTATAGGTTTTGACGGTCGCGCGCGGTGCCAACCTTCGCGTCTCGGGTCAAGCCCGGTACGGCGTTTCAAAGTTCTCTGCTCACGCCCTACACGGAAGTAAAAAGCCCCGGCACAGGGCCGGGGCTTTGATTTGAGGGTGTCTTATGCCGCTTGCTGGGCTTCCTTGGCAAAGCGGCCATAGAAGGTCTGGTTCTTCTCGGCCATTTCGCGCAGCAGGGCGGGCGGCTCGAACCGGGGACCGAATTTCTCGGCCAGCTGGTCACAGCGTTCCACCGCGTAAGGCGTGCCGATCATGTCAAGCCAGCTGAGCGGGCCGCCGGTCCAGGGGGCAAAGCCCCAGCCAAGGATCGCGCCCACGTCGCCTTCGCGGATGTCCATCAGCACCCCTTCTTCAAGGGCGCGTACGGCTTCGAGGGCCTGCACGAACATCAGGCGGTCCTGGACCTCCTGGACGTCCGGCTGAACCTCGGCCAGCGGGTATTTGTCATGGATGCCTTGCCAGTACCCGGTGCGTTTGCCCTTGTCGTCGTACTCGAAGTAGCCTGCGTTCGCCTTGCGGCCCAAACGCCCGATGTCTTCCATCCAGACGATCAGGTCGTCGGCCTCGGAGGCGGGGTATTCGTTGCCCATTGCCGCCTTGGACGCGCGCATGATCTTGGTCGCCAGGTCAATGGATGTCTCATCGCCCAACTGGATCGGTCCCACGGGGAAACCCAGCAATTGCGCCGCATTGTCGATCAGCGCGGGGGCCACGCCTTCGGTAACCATACGGGTGGCTTCGCCGCCGTAGGGAATGATGCAGCGGTTGGCATAGAAGAAGCGCGCGTCGTTCACCACGATGGGCGTCTTGCGGATCTGGCGGACAAAATCGAGCGCCTTTGCCACGGCCCGATCACCAGTTTGCTTGCCCTTGATGATCTCCACCAGCAGCATTTTTTCGACAGGTGAGAAGAAGTGAATGCCGATGAATTGTTCCGGGCGGACGCTTGCCTTGGCCAGACCTGTGATGGGCAAAGTCGAGGTGTTGGAGGCAAAGATGCAATCATCAGGAATGATCGCCTCGACTTTTTTGGTCATCTCGGCCTTGACCTCGGTATCTTCAAACACCGCCTCGATGATCAGATCACATTCCTTGAGCGCGTCCAGATCGGGCGTGGCGTTGATCAAATTCAGCAATGCCTCTTTCTTCTCCGGCGTGGCTTTGCGGCGCGCGATGCCCTTGTCCATATAGGTCGCTGCATAGGCCTTGCCCTTGTCGGCGGCTTCCTGATCGCGGTCGATCAGGACCACGTCGATGCCCGCCTGAGCAGAAACAAGAGCAATGCCCGCGCCCATCATGCCCGCGCCCAGCACGCCCAGTTTCCTGACCCGCTGATCGGCGATGCCGCGGGGACGTACGGCACCTTTTTCCAGCGCTTCCTTGTTCAGGAAAAGCGACCGGATCATGGCAGAGGAAGAGGGGTTCATCAGGATCGAGGTGAACCAGCGCGCTTCGATCTTGAGGGCGGTGTCGAAAGGCACCAGCGCCCCTTCGTAGACGGCGGACAACAGCGCCTTGGCGGCAGGAAACGCGCCCTTTGTCTTGCCGTTTACCATTGCGTTGGCCCCGACAAAGGTCATGAAACCCGCCGGGTGATAGGGCGCGCCGCCGGGCATTTTGTAACCCTTGGCGTCCCACGGCTTTACCAGATCGGCGTCCTTGGCATTCAGCACCCAGTCGCGTGCGGCGGCGACCGGATCGTCCGCCACTTCGTCGATCAGCCCGGCCTTGACTGCTGCCGCCGGGGCCACCATCTTGCCTTCGAGCAAAAAGCCCGAGGCGGCCATTGCGCCAAGTTTGAAGGACAGGCGGGTGGTGCCACCGGCACCGGGGAAGATGCCCACAAGGATTTCCGGCAAGCCGATGCGCGCCTTGGGATTGTCGGCACAAAAGATGCGGTGCGTCGCCAGCGGCAGTTCAAGGCCAATGCCCGCGGCGGTGCCGGGCAGGGCGGCGGCAATCGGCTTGCCGCCCTTGTTGGTCTTGGGGTCCATGCCCGCGCGTTCAATCTTGCGCAGCAGGTGATGCATGCGCATCGTGCCTTCAAACAGACCCTTGGCCGGATCGTCGCCCGCGTCCTCTTTCATCTTGGCGAGCAGGTTCAGGTCCATGCCACCGGCAAAGGAGCCTTCCTTGCCCGAGGTAATGACGATGCCCTTGATGGCGTCATCGGTCAGCGCGGTGTCAATCAGCGCGTCCAACTGGCCAAGGCCGTCAATGGACATGACGTTCATGGATTTGCCTGCGACATCCCAAGTGATGATGGCAACGCCGTCGGCGTCTGTTTTCAATGTGAAATCGGTCATTGTTATCTCCCGGATTTGGGTTTGTTCGAGGGGCGCCGTGACTCATAGTCTGCGAATTTATCGAGCAGTATCCTGACCAGGGCCAAGGTGGCTTCTGGTCCGTTGCCGCAGTCATCTTCGCTCAGCGTAATGCGTTTGAAGCGATCCAGTTCGGCCCGGTCCAGGGCGTCGGAAGGATCAGCCTTGTATTTGAAAAACAGCGGCGGGTTTTGCTGGATCAGCCGTACATAGGCACCGTCGCGGTCTACTCTGAGGTCCAGAGTGTCCAAACCTTCGGCTGCGGCCAGGGCCGCAACCGCATGGAATGGGTGAGGTTGAAGGGCCATCACACGCGCTCGATGATCGTGGCGGCACCCATGCCGGAGGCGATGCAGAGGGTGGCAAGACCCACTTCTTTGTCCGCACGCTCCAATTCATCCAGCAGCGTGCCGATGATCATTGCACCGGTGGCCCCCAAAGGGTGACCCATGGCGATGGAGCCGCCGTTCACGTTCACCTTCTCATGCTCGACGTTGAAGGCTTCCATGAAGCGCATGACAACCGCGGCAAAAGCTTCGTTCACCTCAAAGAGGTCGATGTCGCCGATGGTCATGCCGTTGTCGGCAAGGATTTTCTCGGTCACGGGTACCGGGCCGGTCAGCATGATGGTGGGGTCGGTGCCGATCTTGGCGGTGGCGCGGATGCGGGCGCGGGGTTTCAATCCGTGCTGTTCGCCAAATTCCTTGTTACCGATCAGGACGGCGGCGGCACCATCGACGATGCCGGACGAATTGCCCGCGTGGTGGATGTGGTTGATCCGCTCCAGGTGCGGGTATTTCAGCATCGCAACCTTGTCGAAACCCGGCATGACCTCGCCCATGGCCTGAAAGGCGGGGCTGAGGGAACCCAGCGACTGCATGTCTGTCTGCGGGCGCATGTATTCGTCATGATCCAGAATGGTCAGTCCGTTCTGATCGCGGATGGTGATTACGGATTTGTCGAAGCGATGCTCATCCCAGGCCTTTTGCGCGCGTTGCTGCGAAGCGACGGCAAGCTGGTCCGCGTCATCTCGGCTATAGCCATATTCTGTGGCGATAATGTCAGCGGAGATGCCTTGGGGAACAAAGTACTGCTCCAGCGCAAGGGATGGATCAACGGCAATGGCCGCCCCGTCGCTGCCCATGGCCACCCGGCCCATCATTTCGACACCGCCCGCGATATAGGCCATGCCGGCCCCGCCGCGCACCTGATTGGCGGCGAGGTTCACTGCTTCCATGCCGGAGGCGCAAAAGCGGTTGATGGCAAGGCCTGGAATGCTTTCATCCAGATCGGAGGCCAGCACGGCTGAGCGCGCAAGGCAGCCGCCCTGCTCCATCACCTGGGTTACATTGCCCCAGATCACATCTTCGACGGCATGGCCTTCGAGGTTATTGCGGTCCTTGAGCGCATTCAGCGTCTGGGCACTGAGACGCAGGGAGGTCACTTCGTGCAGGGCACCGTCTTTGCGGCCTTTGCCGCGCGGCGTGCGCAGGGCGTCATAGATATAGGCTTCGGTCATTTCTAGTCTCCGGTCTTGAAAGGTCAGGCGCGGTCAGCGGCGCTGCCCGGCATCAGGTCATAGGGGGCTTTCCAGCCCGGTTGTTCGGAAAGGCGTGTCAGCCAGGCGTCGATGTTATGCCACCTGGAGCGGTCAAAGCCGAATGGCTCCGGATAGTAGAGGTATCCGCAGCAGCTAAGATCAGCGTTGGTCACGCTGTCACCGACGATCCAGTCACGGCCCTCAAGATGGGCGTCCAGAACCGCATAGGCAGCCTCAAGCCGCCCCCGGTTGAACGCGATCACCTCCTTGGGGCGTTTGTCTTCGGGCAGGAAATTCATCAGGAAACGGGTCATGCCGGCCATGGAACTGAGTTTGTGGTTGTCCCAAAGCACCCAACGCAGAATTTCGCGCCGCTCCTCGGCGTTCCGGCCGCCAAAACGGCCGGACTTCTCGGAGACATAATCCTGGATCACGCCGGATTGGGTCAGTTTCACGTCCCCGTCGACCATCACCGGCGCCTCGCCCATGGCGTTCACATTGGCGCGGTATTCCGGGGTCCGGGTTTCGCCACCAAAAAAGTCGACCGGCACCGGTTCCCAATCCAGCCCGGAGAGTTGCAGGGCGAGGGCCGCCTTGTAGGCATTGCCGGATTCGCCGAAGCAGTAGAGTTTGATTGTCATCAGTCTGGTCCTTGTTGATCTGGCCGGACCGGGGGTTTCACACCCCCGGACCCCCGTGGAGTTTAGGTGGAAAGATGAAGTTGGATCATCTTGCGTTCAGTTTTCATTAACCAACTGTCGTCATGGTGAAGATGCCTGGCAGACTGGAGAGTTGAGCCAGGTGAAAGGTGAAGCCCTGCCGCAGCAGTCCAGACCCGTTCACGGTTTGGCATCTCGCGGCAGGGTGGATCGCCACGCCGATCCCTCTTCATCTTTCCAAATAAACTCAATCCGACATCTCCTTACATGCTGTCACCGGATTGTCAGAGTGACCGGGCAATCAGCTCTTTCATGATTTCGTTGGTCCCGCCGTAGATGCGCTGCACGCGGGCGTCGGCCCACATGTTGCCCACTGCATACTCCTGCATGAAACCATAGCCGCCGTGCATTTGAAGGCAGACGTCCAGCACTTCTCCTTGCGTGTCGGTCAGCCAGTATTTCTGCATCGCGGCCTTGTCCACGGTCAGTTCACCGCGCAGGTGTTCGGCGATGCATTCGTCGAGAAAGGCGCGGGCGACCATGGTTTTGGTTTTGGCCTCGGCCAGTTGGAAACGGGTGTTCTGGAACTGCATCAGCGGCCCGCCAAAGGCCTCGCGTTCCTTGCAGTAGGCGATGGTGCGGTCAACGGCCCCTTCCATGGCACCTACTGCACCGCAGCCGATGATCAGGCGCTCCTGGGGAAGTTGCTCCATCATCTGATAGAACCCGCGGCCTTCTTCCTGACCGAGGATGTTTTCGGGCGGGATTTCCACATTGTCGAAGAACAGCTCGGAGGTGTCACCGGCATGCAGGCCGATTTTTTCGAGGTTGCGGCCGCGTTCAAAGCCCTCGGCACCGTCCGTTTCCAGGACCACCATTGACACGCCTTTGGCCCCTTCGGAAGGGTCGGTCTTGGCGGCGACGATGATAAGATTGGCGTGCTGGCCATTGGTGATGAAGGTCTTTTGGCCTGACAGTTTGTAGGCGTTGCCATCGCGGATGGCGCGTGTCTTGATCCGCTGGACATCCGATCCGGTGGAAGGTTCGGACATCGCCAGCGCGCCGACCAATTCACCGGAGACCATTTTCGGCAGCCAGCGTTTTTTCTGCTCTTCCGTGCCGTAGTTAAGGATATAATGCGCTACGATGCCGGAATGGATGCCCTGGCCCCAGCTGGCCAGATTGGCGCGGCTGCCTTCGATCAGGATGGCCGCCTCATGGCCGAAATCGCCGCCCGGACCGCCGTATTCTTCGGGCACCGAGGGGCACAGCAGGCCCAATTCACCGGCTTGCGCCCATGTGCTGCGGTCCATTTCACCCTGGCGGCGCCATGTGTCAAAATGTGGTGCCCATTCGGTGGTGATGAACTGTGCGGTCATGTCCGCGATCATCTGGTGTTCGTCGGTCATCCATTGCGATGTCCTGGTCATGGGCGGTCCTTCTAGCGTTTGCGGTCGTCGAGATCAGAATTGAAAAGCCTGAGTCTGGCCGTCAGGTTTTCGCTGTTCGTGACGCTCTTGAAATTTTCAAACAGGAAAGACAGCGCCTCGCCTTCGTCCAGCCCCGCGTCGCTGCTGAATTTCTTCAGCGCGCGATAGCCGTCTTCCGTCATGGCAACGGGAAAGCGGCGGGTCAGGCGAAAGCGTTTTGGCATTGTCTCTCCTGGTTGGGCCTGGTTGGGGGCGCAGGGTGGGGTATTCCCCCACCTTTGGTCTCAAAAATTGGCAGCGTCCAGTGCCATCACCGTATCCGCACCCGACTGGATTCGGGTCAGGTGCAGGGCCGTCGCAGGCAACTGCCGTGCCATGTAGTAGCGACCCGTCGCCAGTTTTGTCTCATGGAACGCCACGTCACTGGTCCCGTTTGCCAAGGCTGTATTGGCGGCAAGGCCCATACGCGCCCACATCAGCCCGAGGCAGACATGGCCGAACATGTGCATGAAGTCATTGGACCCCGCGAGCGCGTGGTTCGGGTTTTTCATACCGCTTTGCATGAAGAACATGCCCGCCGCCTGCAAGTCCTTGCTTGCGGCCTTGAGCGGCTCCATGAACTCGGCGTCAAAGGTGTCGTCCTGACCGGAGTTGTCCTTGATGAACGCCTTGACGAGATCAAAGAAGGCCATCACGTGTTTGCCGCCATCCAGGGCCAGTTTGCGGCCCACAAGATCCAGCGCCTGAACGCCGTTGGCGCCTTCATAGATCATGGCAATCCGGGCATCACGGGTGAACTGGGACATGCCCCATTCCTCAATATAGCCGTGCCCGCCATAGACCTGCTGCGCCTTTACGGTCATGTCATAGCCCACGTCCGTCAGGAACCCTTTGATCACCGGTGTGAGCAGGGACACAAGGCCGTCCGCGTCCGCATCGTTCGAGCGGTGGGCGGCGTCGATCATCGTGGCCCCCCACAGGATAAAGGCACGGGCGCCTTCGGCAAATGACTTCTGCTCCATCAGCGAGCGGCGGATGTCGGGGTGCACGATCAGCGGATCGGCAGGCTTGTCCGGCGCTTCAGCCCCGGTCACGGCGCGGCCCTGAAGGCGGTCCTTGGCGTAGCTCAGCGCGTTTTGATAGGCCACGTCGGCCTGGGCCAGACCTTGCATGCCCACACCCAGGCGCGCTTCGTTCATCATGGTGAACATGGCGCGCATGCCTTTATGTTCCTCGCCCAGCAGATAGCCGGTCGCGCCGTCATAGTTCATCACACAGGTGGAATTGCCGTGGATGCCCATCTTTTCCTCGATGGAGCCGACGCTCACGGCGTTGCGTTCGCCCAGCGCACCGTCGTCATTCACGATAAACTTGGGCACGATAAAGAGCGAGACACCCTTGATGCCGTCAGGCCCGCCCTCGATCTTGGCCAGCACCAGATGAATGATGTTGTCGGCCATGTCGTGTTCGCCCGACGAGATAAAGATTTTCTGACCGGTGATCTTGTAACTGCCATCCGCCTGCGGGGCCGCCTTGGAGCGCATCAGACCCAGATCGGTGCCACAATGCGGTTCGGTCAGGTTCATCGTGCCGGTCCATTCGCAGGACACCATCTTGGGCAGGAAGGTATCTTTCTGCTGATCGGTGCCGTGGGCAAGGATCGCGGAGGCCGCACCGTGGGTCAGGCC
>CAXBKL010000032.1:0-31599 GCA_963976125.1 uncultured Sulfitobacter sp.
CCAACTCCGGACAACCGTTCAGCAGACCAAATTGTACTCACTACAATGTTTCCCTAGCAGCTTTGTACTCACTATTGTACCTAAATAGCAGTAGCGCATCGCTACATTGTGTCAATACAATTTGTGAATAAGGAGCTTCCCATGACACACGCATATGCATCAAGGACCGATACCATTGGCCTTTTGGGCCAACCGGGTGCGCCGTTGGCCGCCGTCCTTGCGGTCAGATTTGCAATTTACGTGACGACATGGGCCACACGCCGCCGCACGCGGGCCGCGCTCACTCAGCTTGAGCCGTGGCAGCTGGCGGATGTGGGATTGACACCGGATCAGGCCAGTACAGAGGCCTCCCGCGTGTTCTGGCAGGCGTAACATCCCCGTAATCCTGCCAGACCTCTTCACTTGGGCCGGGTTTCCCGGCCCATTTTTCGTCTCACCCGATAGGCCGGGGTGGAATTGCATAGGTCAGCCCGGCGCGGGCCACGGGTTTATCCATACCTTCCGAAAACAACAGCACATCCGTTACCGACAACTGTTTGCCAAGCTTCAGCAGCCGCGCCTTGGCGATCAACGGCACATCTGCCTGCGGCTTGCGCATGAAATCAATCGAACAATTGGTCGTCACCGCGAGCGCCTCTGGTCCGATCTGGCTCAGGGTGAGGACATAGGCGGCGACATCGGCCAGACTGAACATCGACGGCCCGGAAATCGTCCCACCAGGACGCAGATGTTTTTCGGACGTCAACAAACGCATGGTCACTTCGCCATCGCTGACTTCATCCACGTGGAACTCACCCGCAACCTGCTCAAAATTCGTTTCCAGAAACGCGTTAAGCGCATCTGCGTCCATTACCACGGGCATGCTTGTTCTCTCCTGGTCACTTGGCCTAAAGTTGGCGCAGAAAACACAAGGGTGACAAGATGGCAATTCTGTATGTGACGCAACGTGGTGCGGTGGCCCACCTGACAATGAACGCGCCTGAGCGGCTCAATGCCCTGTCTGACGAAATGCTCGCCGCGCTGCATGAAACGCTGGATCGGATCGCGGACAGCACAAGCACCCGTGTTGTGATCCTGTCGGGCGCTGGCAAGGCGTTTTGCGCCGGCCATGACCTGCGCCAGATGACGGACAAGCGGCAGGCCGAAGATGGCGGTGCTGCGGGGTTCAGGGATCTGTTTGATCGCTGTGCTGCGGTGATGACGCGTATTCAGTGCATGCCGCAACCGGTGATCGCGCAGGTGCATGGCATTGCCACCGCCGCCGGATGCCAGTTGGTCGCCACCTGCGATATGGCAGTGGCCGCCGAGGGCACCCGTTTTGGCGTCAATGGCGTGAACATCGGGCTGTTCTGCTCTACTCCGATGGTCGCGCTAAGCCGCAATATTCCGCGCAAAAAGGCGTTTGAGATGCTGACCACCGGCGATTTCGTCGACGCCGCCGGGGCGGTCGAGTTGGGCTTGATCAACCGCGCGGTCCCCGCGGATACGCTGGCGGATGAGGCGGCGGCGCTGGCGGACAAGGTGGCCGCCAAACTGGGCGCGGCCGTGAAAATCGGCAAAGAAGCGTTCTACAGCCAATTGGAGATGCCCGTCGCGGACGCATATGTCTATACAGGTGACGTGATGGTGCAAAACATGCTGCGCGCTGACACCCGCGAAGGCATTGATGCCTTCCTTGAAAAACGCAATCCCGAATGGAATCAGTGATTGTTTCCAAAACGCTTGGGCATTGTTGCGATCTTAAGACTAGCAATTCTGACCGAATTGGGGCATGTTTGTGACAGTAGCTAAATGCTTCCGACGATTTTGGGTCGCCGCAGGCGGAAGGTCCCTCCAGGTCAGCCTCTCACTGACCGACCATCCCCGCCCCGGCGACCCCAAAAGCCCCCCTCCCCCAATCAATATCTGACTTCAAAAAACCCCTGTTTTTACTGGTTTTACGGTGTTGCGCGCCAGCCGTGCCTGCCCTACATCCATCCCATGACAGAAAAACTCCATATCATCGGCGGCGGCATGGCCGGATCAGAGGCCGCCTGGCAGGCGGCAAATGCGGGCATCAAGGTGGTGATCCACGAGATGCGTCCCAAAGTGGCCACATTCGCCCATCAGACCGGGCTGCTGGGTGAGATGGTGTGTTCCAATTCCTTCCGCTCGGACGATTCGGAACAGAATGCCGTGGGGTTGCTGCATTGGGAGATGCGCGCGGCGAATGGATTGATCATGGCCTGCGCAGACAAGAACCGCCTGCCAGCGGGCGGCGCGCTTGCGGTGGATCGTGATCCGTTTGCCCAATCCGTCACCGACGCGCTTTTGGCCCATCCCAACATCACGGTGGAATTTGGTGAAATCACCGAACTGCCCACCGACGGCCAGTGGATCATCGCCTCGGGTCCGCTGACCTCCGGTAATCTGGCCGCAGCGATTGCGGCAGAAACCGGGGCCGAGGCGCTTGCGTTTTTCGACGCCATCGCCCCCATCGTCTATCATGACAGCATCAACATGGACCGCGCGTGGATGCAGTCGCGCTATGACAAGGGCGAAACCGATGAAGAACGCACCGCTTACCTGAATTGCCCCATGGACCGCGACCAATACGAAGCCTTCATCGACGCATTGCTGGCCGCCGACAAGACCGAATTCCGCGAGGGCGAGACTGCGGGCTATTTCGACGGCTGCCTGCCCATCGAGGTGATGGCGGAACGGGGGCGCGAAACCCTGCGCTTTGGGCCGATGAAACCCGTGGGGCTGACCAATCCACATGCGCCCGAGGTCAAACCCTATGCCGTGGTGCAATTGCGCCGCGACAATAAACTGGGCACGCTTTACAATATCGTAGGGTTCCAAACGAAGATGAAGTATGGTGCGCAAAGCACTGTTTTCAAAATGATACCTGGACTGGAAGACGCGTCATTTGCGCGCCTGGGCGGCATTCACCGCAATTCCTTCATCAACGCGCCCAAGCTGTTGGACGATCAGATGCGCCTGCGCACCCGTCCCAATATCCGCTTTGCCGGCCAGATCACCGGCGTCGAGGGTTATGTCGAATCCGCTGCAATGGGTCTGTTGGCCGGCCGCATGGCCACCGCCGAGATCAAGGGCCAGCCGATCACGGCCCCGCCGGACACTACCGCGATGGGCGCGCTGATAACGCACATCACTGGCGGTGCGGATGCCAAGACATTTCAACCGATGAACGTGAACTTCGGCCTCTTTCCCCCGGTTGAGGGCCTCAAGGGCGGGCGGCGCGGGCGCAAGGACCGATACAAGGCCTATACAGATCGGGCCAAGGCAAGCTGGCAGGGCTGGCTGGACATGGAACATGCCTGCGCCTAGTCTGGCGGCATGAGTGTTACATTCCTCGACAAGGCCTACGGGGCGCGCGATGCCGCCTCGACCCGCAAGCTATACGACGATTGGGCCGCAAGCTATGAGGCCGAATTGACCGACAATGGTTATGCCACACCGGCCCGGTGTGCCGCGGCGCTTGCCAAGTACAGCAAAGACCAATCAAAGCCGATCCTCGATTTTGGCTGCGGCACCGGGCTTTCCGGTGTGGCGCTGAAACGGGCCGGATTTGAGGTCATTGACGGCGTTGACCTGTCTGCGGACATGCTGCGCCTGGCGGACGGAAAGGGCATTTACCGCAGTACCACCCAGATCGAGGCCGGAGAGGAGCTGTCCCATCTGCCCGGAGCGTATGCCGCAATTGCGGCCATTGGCGTGATCGGTGCAGGAGCTGCGCCGATTGATACCTTTGATCTGTTGATGCGCGGGTTGGATAAGGGCGGTCTGCTGACCCTTTCGTTCAACGACCACGCGCTTGAAGACCCATCAAACGAGGCACGGCTGAACGAATGGCTTGACTGCGGCGCGGCGCGCCTTCTGATGCGGGAATACGGCGACCACATCCCCGGAATCGACTTGAATGCCATCGTTTATATTATTGAAAAGACTTGATTAGAACCCGTTTTGCTCCGTCACCGACCGGGCCGCTGCACCTTGGGCATGCCTACTCGGCGCTGCTGGCCTACACGATGGCACAGGCGGTGCAGGGGACGTTCCTGCTGCGGATCGAGGACATCGACAGATCCCGCTCACGCCCTGAATGGGAGGCCCGGATTTATGATGATCTGGCCTGGCTTGGTGTGCGCTGGCCCCTGCCGGTCATGCGGCAGTCCGATCGGCTTGATGCTTATGGGGCGGCGCTGGACGTGTTGTGGGATCGCGGATTGCTCTACGCATGTAGCTGCCGCCGGGCCGACATCGCCGCTGCTGTCTCTGCTCCGCAGGAGGGTGTGCGGCAATTCGGTCCTGACGGCCTTGTCTATCCCGGCACCTGTCGCCACAGGGCACCACGGACCGGGCCGCGCCCTGCACTCCCCCTGAGACTGGATATTGCGCTGGCCACGGAAAGTCTGCGCATCGCATCCTTTGAGGAAACAGGCATCAGGACCGGACAGGTTCCGGTGCTTGCCTCTGATCTGATTGCCGGGGTCGGGGATGTGGTTCTGTCCCGCCGCGACATGGGCACGTCCTATCACCTGTCGGTGGTTCTGGATGATGCTGAACAGGGGATCACCCATGTGGTGCGCGGTGCGGACCTGTTCGAGGCCACGCAGATACATGTGGTGTTGCAGGATCTGCTTGATCTGCCGACGCCAGTCTATCATCACCACCGCCTGATCCGTGATACCGACGGCAAACGGCTTGCCAAACGCGACGATGCCCGTGCCATTGCCACCTACCGCGCCGAAGGGCGCAGCCCGGCGGACATAAAAAGGATGCTGGGTCTGGACGGTCAGTAAGGCAAGGACCGCCACGGTTTCGGCATCACAACCCAGCGCCCGTTTATGAACACCAGCCCGTCAAAGGCCAGGCCCGTCGTTTCTCCGGGCTTCACAAATTTGAACCGCACGATGGGGACGTCGATCCTGAAGAACTGGGCGACATCCTTGTACCCGCCCGGAAACTCCCCCAACACAGGTTTTCGCGCGGCCAGCGCCCCGGTGGTGGCATAGATCAGAACAAGATCGCTCTGCCCCGGTTTTGGGACAAAGGCGACGTCGGGCGTCATCTGCTGCCTGTAATCCGACCAAAGTGAATTTGCCAATGGGTCCGCATAGACCGCTCGCACCTCTGCCTCGGTCGGAAAAAGCGCCTGCGTCAATGCGCGGTGATCCGCGCCGGGTTCAAAGAACCGCATAAGCAAGGCCCGCGCATCCGCCTCGCTTCCCGGTTCGGGTTCGGGGCTGTTTGCCCCTTTCACCAGATCAAGCAGGCTCACCCCCGGATTGGCCGCACAGACCCGCGCGACATTGGCCAGCAACGTCTCGTTGTTCTGGGCATCGACGGGCCGCACGTTGCCGTTTTGTGCCGCCAGAAATCCAAACGTCCAGGCGGCCAACATCATACGATCTGCTGCACCATGCTGTTGCAGAATCTGGTCACAGTCCGCACGCGGATCAAACCCCTGAGCTTGAACAGCCCCTGCCCATCCACTGATTGCGATTGCCACCCCCATCAGGCCAAGTCTCACACCGCACCCTCCTTTTGCCGCTAACCGAAGGTAGCGCAGGCCCGCCGACCTGGCAAAGGGGTTACACGGGCTGCATGATTTCGACGGGATTGCCATCCTTCAGGGCCGTATAAAAACAGCTTTGGCGCCCGGTATGACACGCAGGCCCGCTCTGTTGCACCAGAACCAGCAGGCAATCGCGGTCGCAGTCAAAGCGCAGCTCGACAAGTTCCTGAACATGTCCGCTGGTCTCGCCCTTGACCCAGAACGCCTGCCGCGACCGGCTCCAATAGGTCACCTTGCCGGTTTCGAGCGTGCGCGTGATACTTTGGGCATTCATCCATGCCAGCATCAGCACCTCACGGGTTTCCACGTCCTGTGCGATGGCCGGGACCAGCCCGGCATCGTTGAAGGTCAGGGTGGTTGGATCAAAGGACATTCTGTGCCTCGCGGAAAAGTTTTTGCATCTCGGGATGAGGCGCTTATGTAGGGGTTCAGACAAAAAGGAAACAGCCATGTCCGGCGAGACCGATCTGATAAAACTCTATTCCGCACGGATTCTGGAACTGGCCGCTGACATCCCGCACCTGCAGCGGCTTGATGACCCTGACGCCACGGTCAAACGGCGCTCACCGCTGTGTGGATCGACCGTGACCATTGATGTGCGCGTGCAAGACGGCGTGTTGCAGGCGCTGGGACAGGACGTAAAGGCCTGCGCGCTAGGCCAGGCCGCCGCCGCCGTTGCAGGAGCGGCCGCACCGGGATTGTCCCTTGAGCAGATCGAAAAAGGCCGTGACCAGCTGCGCGCGATGCTCAAGGAGAACGGCCCAGTGCCACAAGCGCCCTTCGACGGATTCGAAGTCCTGACCCCCGCAAAGGATTACAAGAACCGCCATGCGTCGATCCTTTTGTCCATGGAGGCGATGGTTGAGGCCATGCAAAAGGCAATGACCCCGGCCTGAACCCTCCACGGCAGGTGTCGCCCCCTCTCGTGCGGCCTGACGTCTCCGACGTCTGGCTCCTGGCCATGCTGGTTTTCTGAAACCACCCCAAGTCTCCCCCAAAAAAAACGCCGCACATCCTGAAAAGGATGGCGGCGCAAGGAAAGCGTTTCTCGTGTGGGACCCGATCAGACCATGGGAAAACCCAAACCGACATAGGACAGGCAGTATCCGTCGGCTGCATCATTTAGGGACAGATGCACAGCCCGGACCGGCACGAGAGCGCAGGCAGAAATCAAACAAAACTCGGCAAATGCAATCCAACAACCAAAATGACAATCAATGCCGCCGCTCCGGCGGCGTCATGCAACAGGGTCGCTTGTGACCGGGTCGCGATGGCCTTCATCATCTTCAGGGTTGTCATGCTTGCCTCCGTCTTTGTTGCACCTTTGTTCTCATTTTCGACGGATCATGTAAAGAACTTTTTAAGAACATTTGCGAACAAAACGATTGGAATGCCCCTAACCTACTGAAATCAAACGAATCGCCTCATCCTGCCGCATCAGCCATAGCAGGGTCCGCGTGGCTGTGCCCCGTGGACCTGTCAGATCGGGGTCGTCATGCAGCAACCTGCGCGCATCACTCTGGGCTATCGCCATCAACCCGGCCTGCCGTTCCAGATCGGCCACCCTGAACCTGGGCACCCCCGATTGCGCGGTCCCGATCAGATCCCCGGTTCCTCGCATTTGCAGGTCGGTTTCGGCAATCACAAATCCGTCCTCTGTCGCGCGCAACACTTCGAGCCGCTTGCGGCCGCTTTCACTGAGCGGCGGCTGGTACATTAGCAAACAGGTCGACGCCCCCTGCCCGCGCCCGACCCGGCCCCGCAACTGGTGCAGCTGCGCCAGGCCAAATGTCTCGGCGCGTTCGACCACCATGATAGTCGCATTGGGGACATCAACCCCGACCTCGATCACAGTGGTTGCAACCAATACCTGCGTCTCGGCATTCTGGAAGGCGCGCATGGCCTCATCTTTTTCCGCTGCCGGCATCTGACCGTGCACCAACCCGACCACCCCTTCGCCCAGAACAGCGCGCAACCGCCTGAAACGGTCCTCTGCCGCGATAAGGTCACTGACCTCACTTTCCTCGACCAGCGGGCACACCCAGTAACACTGCCGCCCTTCCCTGATCGCCGTGCGCAGCCGGTCGATGACCTGATCAAGCCTTTCCGTGCTGATAAGGGCGGTCTTGATCGGTTGTCGACCGGGCGGTTTTTCGTCCAGAACTGACACATCCATGTCGCCATATTGCGCAAGCGCCAGAGAGCGCGGGATCGGTGTCGCGGTCATCACCATAACATCGGCCCGCGTGCCTTTCTGGCCCAGTTCCAGCCGCTGACGGACCCCGAAACGGTGCTGTTCATCCACAACCGCAAGACGCAGATCCGCAAAGGCCACATCCGCCTGAAAAACCGCGTGGGTGCCCACAAGAACCTGAATATCGCCGCGCGCCAACGCCTCCAGCTTGGCCCGGCGTTCCGCGCCCTTGTCGCGCCCGGTCAGGATCTCAAGCACCACGCCCGCCTCTTCGGCCAGAGGGCGCAGCCCCTGTAGATGCTGGCGTGCCAGGATCTCGGTGGGGGCCATCAACACCCCCTGTCCGCCGGCCTCGACCGCGCTGAGCAGCGCCATGAAGGCAACAAGCGTCTTGCCCGCGCCAACGTCCCCCTGCAACAACCGATTCATCCGTTGCGGGCTGGCCATGTCCTCCGCGATTTCGCGGATGCTGCGGCTTTGCGCGGCGGTCGGATCATAGGGCAGCGCTGCCAGAACCCGCGCCTGCAAATGCCCGTCCCCAACCGTGGTCCGGCCCTTTTTGCGCCGCTCACGTTGGCGCGCCAGCGCCAGTGTCACCTGATGGGCGAACAATTCGTCATAGGCCAGCCGTTCCCGCGCAGGCGCGGTTGAGGCCACATCCTCCAGCGATTTTGGGTCATGCGCGGCGGCAGCGGCGGCGCGAAAATCCGGCCAGCCCCCTTGCGCCCGTTGGGCCGGATCAATCCATTCCGCCATGTCCGGCAGCCGCGCCAGCGCCGCGCGCGTCGCCTTGTACATCAGCTTTTGTGTGACCCCGCCAGTGAGCGGATAGACAGGCTCAAAGGCTGGTATCTGCGCCAGTTGATCTTCTGGAACGGCAAAATCAGGGTGCACCATCTGGGCCACTCCGTCAAAAAGCTCAACCCGCCCCGACACGATCCGCCGCGCGCCCTCGGGCAATTGCCGCTGCCAATAATCACCGCGCGCATGAAAGAACACCAGTTGAAAGGCCGTCTGCGCGTCCTCGACATCAATGCGGTAGGCCCCGGTACGGGTCTTGGCCGGGCGATGGGTGCCGACAGTGACCGCAACCGTCAATGTCGCGGGCAGAATCGCGTCCTTGACCGTGTCCCGTAACGCCCGGTCAACGCCGGAATATGGCAAGGTAAACAACAGATCTCGGGGCGCCTGTACCCCCAGATGCCCCAGGTTCTGCGCGGTCTTGGGCCCAACGCCCTCCAGCGTCTCCAACCCGGCAAACAGCGGGAACAACGCTTCTGGCCGGCCGCTCACGTGCCGTCGATCAGCGCCAGCCAGCCTGCCTCATCCAATGTCTGTATGCCCAATTCCGCCGCCTTTTTGGCCTTGGACCCGGCGCCCGGACCGGCCACCAGAATGTCGGTCTTGGCGCTGACGCTCCCGGACACCTTGGCGCCAAGCCGCTCGGCCCGCGCCTTGGCCTCGGCCCGCGTCATCTTTTCCAATGTGCCGGTGAACACCACCGTCTTGCCCGCAACGGGGCTGTCGGAGGTGTTGGCCGACTTGGCATCCCGCACGTTCAGCATCGCCACCAGCCGATCAATTGAGGCGCGTTCGCGGTCCTGGGCAAAAGCATTTACCAAGGATGTGGCCATCACATTTCCAACACCGTCAACACCGATCAAGTCATCCCATGCCGGCCCTTCAAATGGCGCGGCTTCCTGCATCGCGGCTTCGAAGGTTGCCCAACTGCCATAATGCAACGCGATCAGCTTTGAGGCCGCTTCACCAACGTGGCGAATGCCAAGCGCAAAAATCAGCCGTTCTAGCGGTATATCTCGCTTGTCATCAATCGCCTGAAACAGGTTATCGGCGGACTTCTCGCCCCAGCCTTCGCGGTTCTTGAGCTGTTGCAGCCCCTGACCGTAACGCGCCCTGAGCGTGAAAATATCCGCAGGTTCAGCGATCCAGCCATCGGAATGGAATTGCTCAACCTGCTTGGCCCCCAGCCCCTCGATGTCAAAGGCTGCGCGCGAAACAAAATGCTTGAGCTTTTCTACCGCCTGCGCCGGGCAGATCATGCCGCCCGTACACCGGCGCACCGCATCTCCCGGTTCGCGCACCGCTTCGGACCCGCATTCGGGACAGACCGTGGGAAAGGCGTAAGGCACCGCATCGGGGGGCCGCTTGGACAAGTCGACATCCGCGACCTTGGGGATCACATCTCCGGCGCGGTACACCTGCACCCAATCGCCCAGGCGAATGTCCTTGCCGTCGCGGATGTCGGCACCCCTGCTGTCCAGCCCCTTGATGTAATCCTCGTTGTGCAGGGTCGCATTGGACACAACAACACCGCCCACGGTAACCGGCAAAAGCCGTGCAACCGGTGACAGGGCCCCGGTGCGGCCAACCTGAATGTCGATGGCCTGTAGCCGGGTCCAGGCCAATTCGGCCGCAAATTTATGTGCGATTGCCCAACGGGGGGTGGTGGAGCGAAACCCAAGCCGTTCCTGCAGGGCAAGATCATTGACCTTGTAGACCACGCCGTCGATGTCATACCCCAATGTCGCGCGCTGCGCCTCGATCCTGTCATACTGGGCGATCAGATCACCTGCGCCGTCACACAGCCGGGTCAGCGGATTGGTGGCAAACCCTAATCCGGCCAGCCGGTCAATTGCCTGCATCTGCGTCAGCCCCAGAGGTTCCGAAAGCGCACCCCAGGCATAGGCGAAAAACCGCAGCGGGCGCGCCCTGGTGATGGTGCTGTCGAGCTGGCGCAAGGAACCGGCGGCCGCATTGCGCGGGTTGGCAAAGGTCTTGTTTCCGGCGGCACTCTGCCGGGCATTCAACGCCCCGAAATCCGCATGGCTCATATAAACTTCGCCGCGTACTTCCAGCACATCCGGTGCCCCGGTAATGGTCTGGGGTATATCGTCGATGGTGCGGGCGTTGGCCGTCACATCCTCGCCTGTTGACCCGTCCCCACGGGTCGCCGCCTGGACCAACTGGCCCTGCTCATAGCGCAGGGACAGGGACAACCCGTCAATCTTGGGCTCGGCGGTAAAGCGCAGCGGTGCCGCCGCGTCCAGTCCGAGGTATTTTCGGATGCGCCCGTCAAATTCAGCAACGTCTTCGGCGTCAAAAGCATTTGTCAGCGACAGCATCGCAACCTGATGTGCGACCTTTGCAAATCCCTCTGCGGGGGCCGCACCGACCTGTTCGGTTGGGCTGTCGGCTCGTTTCAAATGGGGAAAGCGCGCTTCAAGCTCGGCATTGCGACGCTTCAGCGCATCATATTCAGCGTCCGAAATATCCGGCGCATCCTGCTGATGATACGCCGCATTTGCTGCGCCCAGCAGGTTAGCCAGACGTTCAAGCTCTGCTTTGGCCTGTGTTTCGTCCAAAGTGTCAACAGCAGTCGTTGATGTCACAAGACCATTTCCCCGCACGGTGCCCTATTCTTGTTTGATAGGTTGCCGCGCAAGGCAGGTCTAGCAGATTTGGCCCGCGCAGGCCCTAGGCGGTCGCCGCCATCGCCAGTGTCGCCGGTTCGGGATCGCGCAGAACATAGCCGCGCCCCCAGACTGTCTCGATATAGTTTTCGCCGCCTGTGGCCAGGCTCAGCTTCTTGCGCAGCTTGCAGATAAAGACATCAATGATTTTCAACTCCGGCTCATCCATGCCCCCATAAAGATGGTTGAGGAACATTTCCTTGGTCAATGTCGTGCCCTTGCGCAACGACAGCAGTTCAAGCATCTGGTATTCTTTGCCGGTCAGATGCACCGCCTGATTGTCCACGCTGACCGTCTTGGCATCCAGGTTGACGGAAATCTGCCCGGTTTCGATGACCGATTGCGAATGCCCCTTGGACCGCCGAATGATTGCATGAATGCGCGCCACCAGCTCTTCGCGGTGAAAGGGTTTGGTCAGATAATCGTCCGCGCCAAAGCCAAAACCCTTGATCTTGTTTTCCGTATCATCGGACCCGGACAGGATCAGGATCGGCGTTTCGATCCGGCTGAGCCGCAATTGTCGCAACACCTCATGTCCGTTCATATCCGGCAAGTCCAGATCCAGCAGAATGAGATCGTAGTCGTAAAGCTTGGCCAGATCGATCCCTTCCTCCCCCAGGTCGGTGGCATAGACATTCAGATTGGCATGGGTCAGCATCAATTCGATGCTGCGCGAGGTGGTGGGGTCGTCTTCGACAAGCAATACACGCATTCACATTCTCCGGATCGTCGTTATGGCGGTTGGACTGGATCGTGAACAAAAAAGGTTAATCAGTGGTTACCGCGTGATGTTTGAATACCAAAACAACCTAAAGTTGTCTATATTTTTGTAGCGCCGTGGCTTTCAACGCCGCTTCGCCATGCTCGCTGACCGCGCGCACCCATTCCAGAAACTCCTCTTCGCTGATCTGATACCGCCCCAATGCTTCTGATTGGGTAATCAATCCATAGACCACCCCCCGCACCACAGCCGCCTTGCGGGATGCCACCCATCGTCGGGTCCGCGGATCAGGCAGATCGGCCAGTGACATCACGGTGCCATCGGCCATCGTGACCGACCTGGGGCCGTCAACTTTCTTGAGGTACATCATCAATCCCCTGTACTAGGCACCGCCAAAATGCCCGCCTCGCCCTTAACGCCGCCTAAATCCTCCCCTTGTGAGTAGTTAGGATTTTCCTATATTGCGCAGGAACACCCCGGAGATGCCCAATGGCCCTAGATCAGACCCCGCCGCTCAATTCATTGGGCTTTGCAAAATCGCCTGCCGATACGCGCGTGGTAGTGGCCATGTCCGGCGGTGTGGACAGCTCGGTTGTGGCTGCGATGCTGGCCGAGGAAGGCTATGATGTCGTGGGCGTCACCCTGCAGCTTTATGACCACGGGGCCGCACTGGCCAAAAAGGGCGCCTGTTGCGCCGGGATCGACATCCATGATGCGCGCCGCGTGGCAGAGGACATGGGCTTTCCCCATTACGTGCTCGATTACGAAAACGTCTTCAAGGATGCGGTAATCGACGAATTTGCAGACAGTTATCTGGCCGGGGCAACTCCGGTGCCCTGCATCCGTTGCAATGAACGGGTCAAGTTCAAGGATCTGCTCGAAACCGCCCGTGATCTGGAGGCCGACTGCATGGCCACCGGCCATTACATTCAACGCAAGACAGGCCCCAATGGCGCGGAACTGCATTGTGCCGCCGATGCAGGCCGGGATCAGAGCTATTTCCTGTTTTCGACCACCCCGGACCAACTTGACTACCTGCGTTTCCCGCTGGGCCACCTGCCGTCCAAGGACGACACCCGCGCGCTGGCCGAAAAGTACGGGCTGAGTGTGGCGATGAAACCTGACAGTCAGGACATCTGCTTTGTGCCAAACGGCGATTACGCCTCGGTGATCCGAAAACTGCGGCCCGAAGCCGCCGATCCGGGGAATATCGTGGATGTCGATGGCAGGGTGCTGGCGCAGCATGACGGCGTGATCCACTACACCATCGGCCAACGCCGGGGCCTTGGGATCGGCGGCCTTGCCGATCCGCTTTATGTGGTCAAACTGGACGCCGACCGCAAGGAGGTCGTGGTCGGCCCCAAGTCCATGCTCGCCACCCGCACCATTCCGGTCAGGGAAATCAACTGGCTGGGCGACGTTCCGCTGACCGCGCGCGATGAATGGCCCGTCGCGGTCAAGGTCCGCTCAACCCGCCCGCCACGCGATGCCATTTTGCGCCCGTTGTCCGACACCACCGCCGAAGTCGAGCTTTTGACACCAGAAGAGGGCGTGTCTCCCGGTCAGGCCTGTGTATTTTATGATCCCGACAGCAGCCGCATTTTTGGCGGCGGCTGGATTCACCGCGGCTGAATTTTCTCTCTTTTTGTGGTTAAAAATGTTCCGGGGGTGATGGTTTGGATCGCGTCCGCCCGATCACATCCGGTCGAGCACCGCGCGCGCCGCTCTTCGCCCCGGTGCCTCGCCGCCGCGTCCCAGCCGCTGCATGGTCGCCGCCAGCGCATCGCGCTGCGCCTCCGGCGCGGCCAGCACCTCCAGCACGGATTGCGTAATCGGACCGGGGCGGCAATTGGCCCCGATGAATTCAGGCACCGCGCGGGTCTCGGATACAAGGTTCACCAAAGTCACCGTCTCCACCTTGACCATCCGGCCAATGATCTGCCGGCTGAGCCAACTCATGTCATAGGCAATCACCATCGGCGTATCCGCAGCAGCCAGTTCCAGTGAAACCGTGCCGGAGGCCGCCAACGCCACGTCCGCGGCGCGGAATGCCGCACGTTTCGTCTGCGCTGCCTGTCCCAACGCCATGTCCCGCGGATCAAGGACAATCGGCGCGATCGGCCAATTGTGGGCCAGATGTTTCACATCCCGGGCCACCGCCGCCGCCGCAGGGATGACAATCCGCAGGTCCGGCCGCGCCTGGGCGAGGCGCGCGGCGACCTGTTGGAACACCGGCCCCAACCGCGCCACCTCGCTTCGCCGCGATCCGGGCAACATCAACACCAGCGGCCCGCCCCCCAGTTCATGCTCTGCGCGAAACGCCGCCGCCTGTTCAGGTGATGCGACGGGTTCGGCAACCACCGGGTGGCCGACAAAATCACAGGCCATGCCGGCCGCTTCCATGTACGGTGGTTCGAACGGCAGCAGGGCAAGCACGTGGTCGACATACCGCGCCATCTTTTCGGCCCGCCCCGGACGCCAGGCCCAGACGCTGGGGGCGACGTAATGCACGGTTCTGACCTTGCTGCCCGCCTTGACCCGGCGCGCGACACGCAGGGAAAAATCTGGGCTGTCGATGGTTATCAGCACATCCGGTTGCATTTCGATCACCGCCGCCGCCGTCTGGTTGATCCGCGCCATCAGCGCCCTGTAACGGGGCAGGATTTCCGCAAGCCCCATGACACTGAGCTCGGACATATCGAACCGGCTCTGCAATCCCTGTGCCGCCATTTCTGGCCCGCCGATCCCCTCGAATACGACCTGCGGATGCAACGCCTTCAACCCTGCCATCAACGCACCCCCCAGCTTGTCGCCAGAGGGTTCACCGGCAAGGACAAAGACCCTCACTCTTCGCCTCCGCGTCGGAACCACAGCACCAGACCGTATTCATCCGCCAGCGCCGTACAGCGGTCCGCATCCAGAACAATCACATCCCCCGCATCGACGATCACCCCGGCCAATCCGGCCCGGTGGGCCGCCTCAAGGGTGGCGGGGCCAATCGTGGGCATGTCAATTTCACGGATCTGTCCGGTTTTAGGCCCCTTGCACAGGATCGCCCCAGTCCCCCGCGCCGCAGCAGGCAACGTGGCAAGCAAATGATCGGTCCCCCCCATCGCCTCGACGCCGAGAACCTGTTCATTGGCGATGACGCAGGCCTGCCCGATGTCGAGCGGTGCCAACCCGGCCAGCACCGCCTCGCCCCGTGCCGCATCACGGCGCATCTGGGCATCGGGCCATGTTTGCGACAACACCCCCTGCTCTGCCACCAGATCGGGCAGCAAAGCATCCGCGCCCACAACCTCGAACCCGGTTTGCTGAAAAATCTGCATAAGGATCTGCAACGCGCCGTTGTCCCCTGCCGCAAGGGCCTTTTGGAACAGCGGCACAAGCGGCAAGGTTTCCGCATCCAGCTTTGAGGGGTCCAATGCGGGGCGTTCGATGCTCCCGGCAAAACAGACGCTGGTGATCCCACGCGCACCTAGCTCTACCAGAAGGGTTCCAAGGGTCTCCAGCCGAAAGGTCAGATCTGCGGTGACCTGATCGGGTGCCTGTCCTTCATAGCCACAGATCAACGGAGCCGGATCCTGCGCTGCCGCAACCTCGGCAGGCAAACGCCCGCGTCCCGCTATCACCGCAAGTGTGGTCATTTCGGCGTCAGGAAATGACGGCCCGTGTCGGCCATGACAAAATCGACAATCTGGCGGACATAGGGGCTTTCGGTTTCCTCGCCCAGACGCCGGGCACGGTCATGGAACGTCCCCTCGCCCTGTGCCAGCATCTGAAACGCTGCCCTGAGGGCGGTAATGTCCGACCGCGCGACCCCGCCGCGTTTCAATCCAACAAGGTTCAGTCCATCCAGATCACCGCGCGGTGCCTGTACCAGACCATAGGGTATCACGTCATTTGTGACCATTGTGACGGCGCCGATGATCGCGCCCTGTCCGATGCGAACCCACTGATGAATCCCGGACAATCCGCCAACAATCACGTCGTCTTCGAGCACGCAATGGCCCGCAATTGCCGCCGAATTCACCACGATCACCCGATCCCCGACGATCGCGTCATGGGCGATGTGGCATCCAGCCATAAACAACCCGTCATCGCCCACGCGGGTGACGCCGCCACCGCCTTCGGTGCCACAGTTCATGGTGACATGTTCGCGGATGCGGTTGCGCTTGCCGATCACCAGGCGGGTCGCCTCGCCCTTGAACTTGAGATCCTGCGGGATCTCGCCAATGACCGCAAAAGAAAAAATCTCGGTCCCTGCACCCACAATGGTCTGACCGCTGACCACAACGTGACTTTTCAACACCACGTCCTGTTCCAGCACAACATGAGGCCCAATCACACACAACGGCCCAACCTTGGCCGAAGGATCAATCCGTGCGCCGTCCTCGATCACCGCAGAGGGGTGAATATTGCTCATTTCGGCAAATCCAGCATCGCCATGAATTCGGCTTCTGCCGCCATTTCCCCTTCGACCGTTGCCACCCCGGAGAATTTCCAGATCTTGCCGCCGGGTTTGCCGCGCAATGTCTTGAGATCCATCCGCAACACGTCCCCCGGCACAACCTTGCGACGGAATTTGCACTTATCAATCGACATGAAGTAGATCAGCATCTCCTTGTCCATCTGATCCAGCGCCACACCGACCATGACCCCGGCGGTCTGTGCCATCGCCTCGACGATCGTGACGCCGGGCATGATCGGCGTGCCGGGGAAATGCCCCTGGAAATGCGGCTCGTTCATGGTGACGTTCTTGTACCCCACAGATGTGTTCGTGCCGTCGATCTCTTCAACCTTGTCGACCAGAAGGAAGGGATACCGATGCGGCAGGATGCGCTGAATCATCTGAATGTCGGCGCGCATTTTCTCTTGGCTCATGCTGTGTCCTTTGATTGCAAGGCACCGTCAGAGCTAGCAATTTGCGCGGCTTGGGGCAAGCAGGACATCAGGGTTGTTTGGGCGCCTCGCCGCTGCCAAGTGTTTCATTCAGCAACGTAATCGCGGTTTGCGTGATGTCGATGGCATTGGCACTGACAAAGACCGAGCGCCGTTCAAGAATGACCGCCGCATCCGCGTCGCGCATCAGGCGTTCCAGCACCGGGGCGGCGGCGGCCAGAAACACGTCGCGTTCCTGATCCAGCAGCGCATTGATCGCCCGCCCCTTTGCCGCCTGTGCCTGTCGGGTGTCCTGAACCTTGCGATCGAAGGCATCGGCCATGGCCCGGAAATCCTCGGGGGCGGTTGTTGTCCTGATTTCCGTCAGTTGCTGCTCTTCCGCTTCAAGATCGGCCTCGATCCCCCGGTTTTCGGCGGCAAGGACGGCCCCCCGCTCTTCGATTTCGGAGGCGACGCGCCTGCCAAATGCGCTTTCTAGAAATAGCCGATCGGAATCAATGGTCAGAACCGGGCTGACGATGGTGCCGGTCCCCAATCCACTCTCGCGGGCGGTCAGATGCTGCGCTGCAGCCGGCACCGCCCCCGCAAAGGCAATGGCCAGTATCAGCGCGAGGGCGGCGCGTCGCAACAAATCAGAATTGCGTGCGCAAGGTGATCTCAAAGCTCTGTTCTTTGTCAAAGGTCTCGCTCTTGAGTGCCTTGGAAAGGTTGAACAGCAACGGGCCGACCGGGGTTTCCCAGAACACCGAAATACCGACTACATGCCGAAACGATCCGCTCTCGCCTACAACCGTGCCACCAGCCAGATTGGCATCGCTCAGATCCCAAAGGTTGCCCACATCATAGAAGACACCACCCGAAATTCCGTACTCTTCCGGCAGGCCCAGCGGGAATTCCGCTTCAAAACGGGCCGTGACATAGAGGTTCCCCCCCAGCGCATCAGTTGACGTGCCGCTGATGTCGCGTGGGCCGATGCCGCCGGGCTCAAACCCGCGAAGCATCGACGGCCCCAGGATAAAGCGATCAACCGTTCGGTTCGTGCCTTCGTTCCAGGCCAGCGCGCCGCCTTCAAAACTCGCGCGCAGGGTCACTTCCTCGTTCAGGATACGCTTTTCCCCAACCAGCTTTGCGGTGGTCTTGATGAATTTGCTGTCACCGCCCAGCCCTGCAAAATCCTGGCTGAACTGGAACAAGATACCGGCGTTCGGGTCCAATCCGGTGCGGCGGCTGTCATATGTATACTGATAGCCAAGTGCTGAATACCACTGCGCCCCCGCTGCAATGTCGCCCGCGATGGTCAGACCGTTTTCCTTGGGATCCCGTTCCAGCATCTCGGTTTCTTCCGCCGTATACCTCAACTGCAACCGCCCGTTGTCACTGACCGGGAAGGTCAGCGACGGCTGAATGACGAACCGGTTTGTGTCATAGGTCGCATAGGACGAATTGGTCTCGGCGTAGTCGAATTTGAGCCCCAACGCCACATCACGACCCAGCAGGTTCGGTTCGACAAAGTTCAATCCATACCGTTTGGCGGATTCGGCGGTGGACACCGATAGCGTCAGTTTCTGACCCCGGCCAAGGAAGTTTTCTTCGGCAAAGCTGATGGCGACACCAAAACCGTCGTTGTTCGAGAACGCCGCGCCAAAGTTCAGCGCCCCGGTTGGTTTTTCCACAACGTCGACATCGACAATAACCTGTTCACCGCTGCTGCCTTCGCGCGCGTTCACCTCGGCGGTTTCAAAATAGTCCAGCGCGCGGATGCGTTCAGCGGCCTGACGGATTTCGCGCGGGTTGAAGGGGTCCCCCTCGACACTGTCAAACTGCCGCCGGATCACACGGTCCAGCGTGGTTGTGTTGCCTTCGATGTCGATACGTTCCACAAAAACCCGTGGTCCGCGGCTCAACACATAGGTCACGTCAAGGGTCTGCGTGCGGTCATTGCGTTCAACGCGCGGCTCGACCCGCATGAAATCCACACCGTCGCGGATCGCCTGGCTTTCAAGCCGGACAATGTCCGTTTCAATCAATGTCGGCGAATAGACAGCCCCCGGACGGCTTCGCACAATATCGCGGTAGGCGTCGGCATCGACATTGGCCATTTCGGACACCACCGAGATGTCGCCGAATTTGAACTGCTGCCCTTCGACGATTCTGTAGGAGACAAAGAAACCGTCACGTTCTTCGGTCAGTTGTCCGTTGACGGCCTGGGTCCGCATATCGACATAGCCGCGCGAAAAGTAGAAATCGCGCAGCAGTTGCTTGTCGACATCTACCTGTCCTTCGATAAATGTATCACGACGCACGAAGCGGCGGAACAATCCGGCCTGCTTGGTGCCCAGAACCCGACGCAGACGGCGGTCCGAATACACCCGGTTGCCGACAAAACTGACGCGCTCAACCTCAACATTATCGCCTTCGAAAATCTCGAATACCAGATCGACGCGGTTCTGATTGCGTTTGATGATGCGGGGCTGAACCCGTGCAGCAATCCGACCATCGCTGCCGTAGGCTTCGGCAATCGCGGCGGCATCCGCCTCCGCCTGCCCGGGGTTGAAGACACGGCGTTCTTCGGTCTTGATCAGCTCTTGCAGCACCTCGTTCTTGATCCGGCGGTTGCCCTCGAACCGGATGCGGTTGACCGTCGGCAATTCCGTCACGGTGATGACCAGCGTATTGCCGCGCGGCTCAATTGCCACGCTTTCGAACAAACCTGAATTCTGAAGGTTCTGATAGGCGTCATTCAGCTGCCCGCCAGAGACCGCCTGACCACGGCTGATTCCTGTGCGTCGCAGGATCGAGCTGTCTCCGATCCGTTCATTGCCATTGATGACAACCGACCCAAACCGATACTGCTGCGCGGCCGCTTCCGACCCCGGCAGCAGCCAAGCCACTGACATCACGACACAAACCGATGCGCCTTTGATGAAATTTCCAAATCTATTCTGCTCTGTCTTAAACAAAGACACACCGCCCCCAGTGTTTAGCCTCATGGTTCAAACCCAATCTTAGGACATAATTACGATCCTGAGTACGCAAGTGAGGCTAGTTTGTCAAAACCCAGACAGCCAAAATGCACCACAATCTGCGGTGCATTCGTGAAACGAAACAGGATGATGTGGTCTGACCGGAAACTCAGAGAGATCCGACATAGGCTCCGGCGGCAAGCGCAAGGGCAATGGTCGCCACATAAAGCACCAGATCCCAGTTCAGATCCATCAAAAGGCTCAGGCCGCGGTATGAAGTTTGAATCGCCTGCATGACGTATTCCTTTGTTGCTACAATCTCTGGATAACGGGCCTTTGCGGCACGATTTTGATGGATTGTGGCAATTTAAGGGCATTTTGTGTTTGCCCTGAAGGACAGGGGTGCAGGCCCATGACGGCCACAGCTCTGCCCGCTGTCCCGCCCCGTTAGGGACAGAACAGATCGTTGCCGAGCGCAAACACCATCAGCGACAGAACCAACACCAGCCCAAAAGTCATCAATATCCGCAGCGCCTTGTCGCTTGGTGGCTTTCCGGTGACCGCCTCATAGGCGTAAAACACCAGATGCCCGCCATCCAGTGCCGGGATCGGAAACAGGTTCAACATGCCGATGGCAGTGCTGAGGACCGCGATAAAATACACAAAGGACTGCGCGCCCTGGCTGGCCATCGCGCCCGAGGTCTGGGCAATGCCGACGGGACCGGACAGGTTGCAGGTACTGATGTTGCCAATGACCATCTGCTTGAGACCGGAGATCGACCCGGTAATGATCCGCCAGGTATTGGCGACCCCACCTGACAATGCCTCTCCCACGCCGGGTGAATCGGTCGCGGCCTCGAACGCCATGCCACCTACAATGCCGATGCGCAGGTTGCGCACAAATGTCCCGTCGTCGCGCGGTTCATCCGTTGCCTTGGGTGTCATGGTGAATTCAACTGTCTCGCCATCCCGCCAGACCCTGAGCGCCAGAGACGCACCATCGGAGGATTCAACCGCATCTTTCAATTCGCTGAAGGCAAAGATGTCGGTGCCATCGACCGCTGTGATCACATCCCCCGATCTCAGGCCCGCCTCGATGGCGGCCGATTGTGGTACAACCTGACCAACCAGCGGCGGCAGGATGTAAGGCCCGGTGACGCGCAAAGTCTTGCCATCCCGCATGACCTCATAGTCAAGTGTCGGCGTCGCCGGCAGGGCGTCAAGCAGATCGGAATACCTCGCCTGCTCGCCCGTCGGCAGGACCAGACCGTTCAGAGCGATGATCTCATCTCCGGCTTGCAGCTCTTGGCCGCCGGTTGGCAGGGGTTGCATCACCCCGACTGTCAGGGGCGACCGGGGTATTCCGGTGCTGAAGGCAACTGCGAAAAAGATCATGATCGACATCGCAAAATTGAACACCGGCCCCGCCGCAACCGTCAGCGACCGCGCCCAGAGCGGCGCACCGTGCATTGTATGGCGCAGGCTTTCGGGATCGTCGGCCAGTGCCGCCATCGCCGCCTCATCCTTGCCCGAGGCCGCATTGGCATCCCCGGCAAATTTGACATAGCCGCCAAAGGGCAATGCGGCGATCTGCCATTTGGTGCCGCGTTTGTCGTTGCGTGCCCAAAGCACGGGACCGAACCCGATGGAAAACACATCCGCCTTGATGCCGCACCAACGCCCGACGATGTAGTGGCCGTATTCATGGACCGCAACAATCACCGATAGCGCGATGACAAAGGCGATCAATGTCCAGATCAACCCACCAAAACCGGGTAAAAGTCCTACGAGGTCCAAAACGCTATCCTGCTCTTTTTACGATGGCGATCCGTGCCGCCTGTCTTGCCAAATGGTCTACTTGCGTCACGTTATCAAGGGTCATGGTGTCGTGAATAAGGCCAGAATGGTGTTGCATCTGGGCCAAGACCTCTTCGACGACCTCTGCCATCTGGGTAAATTTCAATGCACCTTCGATAAATCCATCAAGCGCGGTCTCTTTGGCGGCGTTGAACACCGCGCCGTTCATTCCACGCTCTGCCATCGTTTCGCGCGCAAGGCGCAGCGCAGGCCATCGCGCATCATCAGGGGCGCGGAAATCAAAGGTGCCAATGGCCGCAATATCCAGCCGGTCGACCGGCAGGTGGGCGCGCGCAGGATGATGCAGCGCATATCCAATGGCGTGGCGCATATCTGGCGGGCCGACATGGGCCATCATCCCGCCATCGACAAATCCGACAAGCGCATGGATCAGGGACTGCGGATGAACAAGCACCTCGATCTGTGACGGATCGACGCTGAAAAATTCCCTTGTTTCAATGACTTCCATCGCCTTATTAAACATGGACGCGGAATCGATGGTGATCCGCTGACCCATGTCCCAATTGGGGTGGTTGGAGGCCTGCGCCAGCGTCGCATCCTTCAACCTTTCCAGCGGCCAATCCCGAAACGCCCCGCCGCTGGCGGTGATGATGATCCGCTCGACCGCGCTGACATCCTCGCCGGTCAACGCTTGAAATATCGCGGAATGTTCGCTGTCTACCGGCAGGATCCTGGTGCCATGGGCGTGTGCCCTGTTCAACATAAGCTGGCCCGCACAGACCAGCGATTCCTTGTTGGCAAGCGCCAGCGTTGTGCCCTGCTTCAAGGCTTCGTACCCCGGTGCCAGCCCTGCAGCACCGACAATTGCCGACATGATCCAATCGGCGGGACGCTGCGCGGCCTCGACAATTGCGGACTGCCCCGCAGCCGCCTCGATCCCAGAACCCGCAAGTGCCGCGCGCAGATCAATCAGCAAATCCTCGCGCGCCGTCACAGCCAGGTCAGCCCCAAGCGCAATTGCATCGCTGGCCAGTTGCGCAATGTTGGATGCCCCGGTGAGCGCCACAACGTCGTATGCGCCCGGCGCGCGCCGGATCAGATCAATGGTATTCTGGCCAATCGATCCCGTGGCCCCCAGTATCGTTACCCTGCGCCGCATGGTCGTTATCCCAGGCCGGGAGGAAAGCCGATGAACTGGCCGATAATCAACACAAAAAGCGCGGCACCAAGCATGCCGTCAAAACGGTCCATCAACCCGCCGTGACCGGGGATCAGGTTCGAGCTGTCCTTGACGCCCATCTTGCGCTTCAGCCCGGATTCCGCGATGTCACCCATCTGCGATGCCATTGAAACGGCAATGGAAATCCCCATCAGCTGAATCCCTACACCGGTATTGATCGAGAAAAGCCATCCCACAATTGCCGCACCGATCCATCCCGATACGGTCCCGGCCCAGGTCTTCTTGGGACTGACCGCCGGCCAGAATTTTGGCCCGCCGATCATCCGCCCGGCAAAATACCCCACGACATCGGTGACCACAACAACCAGCACCAACCACAGCATCCAGCCAAAGCCCAGATCATCGCGCACCTGCATCAAGCCATAGCCTGCCAGCAGGATCAGCACGGTAAACGACATGTAAATCGTGCGGTTCGTGCGCAAATATCCAAAACCGATCAGGGCCGGTGCCAGAAGCAAGGGCAAGGCAAGTCCGACGGGCAAAGCGACCGCCAGAAACAGCGCCCCCCCCGTCAGCGCACCCAGTTGCAACTGCACATGGCGCACACCGGGGCGCAACATGCCCACCAATTCCCACACCATGATCCCGCAGATCAGCGCCACGAGACCGAGAAAAACATACCCCCCCAGCCAGATACCGATCAGGCCGACGACAACCATTGCCACCCCCGCGCCCACGCGCGCATTCAGATCAGACCACTGCGCAGATCCCATGCCCGCCGCGCCCCTACGTTTTGACCGCGCCAAAACGACGATCCCGTCCGCCGTATGCCGCACAGAGGTTGCCAAATTCTTCACGGGTGAAATCGGGCCACAAGGTGTCGATGAACTCATATTCCGAATAGGCCGATTGCCACAGCAGGAAGTTTGAAATGCGCGCCTCGCCGCTGGTTCGGATTACCAGGTCTGGATCGGGTAAAACATAAGTATCCAAATACCTTGGAAGCGTTTCTTCATCTACACTGTCAGGATCCAGCCGCCCGCTTGCGACGTCCTGCGCCAGCCGATGTGTGGCACGCGCAACCTCGTCGCGCCCGCCGTAATTGATCGCAATGGTCAGGTTGACCAGTGAATTATGCGCAGTGGCCGTTTCAAGCTCGGACATCAGCGAAATCAGCTTTTCGTCCAGCCGCATCCGGTCGCCGATAAACCGTACCCGTACACCTGAATCGCGTAACGTCTTGGTTTCCTTCAGGATATAGCGCCGGAACAGGCTCATCAGCCCGGCAACCTCGTCCTGCGTGCGTTTCCAGTTTTCGGTCGAGAACGCAAAGATCGTGAGGTATTCAACGCCCAGATCGGGACAGGCCTGTACGATTTCGCGGACCCGGCGCGCGCCCGCATGGTGCCCGAACAGGCGTGGGCGCCCGCGTTGTATGGCCCAGCGTCCATTCCCGTCCATGATGATCGCCACATGCCGTGGCCCGCCCACCGGCATCTTTGGAGCCGGGATTTCGGCGGTGCTCACGCCTGTGGCTCTGTCGTGTGGCATATGCTGTTCTCCCTCCCGCGCGCGCGGCCCTCACGAAACACAAAACCCTCCGTCCGGAGGGTTTGCGGGGTCATCAGACCTGCATGATCTCGCCTTGCTTGGCTTCAAGCTGGCTGTCTACCAGGGCCGTGAATTTATCCGTCATATCCTGCATTTCGCTTTCCCAGAACTTCTGATCGTCCTCGGACATGCCATCGGCCTTGGCTTTCTTGATCTGGTCCATGCCGTCGCGCCGGATGTTACGGATCGACACCCGTGCATGTTCGGCATATTGGCCCGCCACCTTGGTCAATTCGCGGCGGCGTTCTTCGTTCAATTCCGGGACTGGCAACATGATGATGGTGCCGTTCAGCTGCGGGTTGATGCCCAGACCGCTTTCGCGGATGGCCTTTTCGACCTTGCCGACCAGCCCCTTGTCCCAGACATTGATCGTCACCATGCGCGGTTCGGGCACGTTCACCGTGCCGACCTGATTGATCGGGGTCATTGCCCCGTAAGCATCCACCATCACCGGATCCAGCATGGAGGCCGATCCGCGTCCGGTGCGCAGGGAGGCAAATTCCGTCCGCAATGACGCAATCGCGCCATTCATACGCCGTTCAAGGTCATCGGTATCGAGCATAAAGTCATCTGACATAAGACTCATCCTGTAGTAGCTGGCGCGTTGACGCGCCTTTTTGCGTTTTATCCTGTATAGAACATCAGATCGTTAAAATACCAGCATGGTTTGTGCAGATATGGTGCAGATCACCCCTGCACACGCGTATATGTGCCCTCACCGGCCAGAATTCCCTTGAACCCGCCCGGCTCATCCAGTGAAAAGACGATGATCGGCAGGTTGTTGTCGCGCGCCAATGCGATGGCGCTGGCATCCATCACGCCCAATCGCTTGGCCAGCACGTCATCGTAGCTGACCGTGTCATAGCGTTTGGCATCGTCGTGTTTGGCCGGATCCTTGTCATAGACCCCATCCACCTTGGTGCCCTTGAAGATCGCCTCGCACGACATCTCGTTGGCGCGCAGCGTGGCAGCTGTGTCGGTGGTGAAATATGGGTTGCCGGTGCCTGCGGCAAAGATGCAGACACGTTTTTTCTCCAAATGGCGCACGGCGCGACGGCGGATGTAGGGTTCGGCGACCTCGTTCATTGTAATCGCCGAGATGACCCGCGTGTGAATGCCCAGCCCCTCAAGCGAGGATTGCATGGCGAGCGCATTCATCACCGTGGCCAGCATCCCCATGTAATCCGCCGTTGTCCGCTCCATCCCCTGCGCGCTGCCCTGCAACCCGCGAAAAATGTTGCCGCCACCGATCACCATGCAGATCTCGACGCCCATGTCATGCACGGTCTGGACTTCACGGGCGATGCGTTCAACCGTAGGCGGATGCAGCCCAAAGCCCTGATCGCCCATCAACGCCTCCCCTGAAATCTTGAGCATCACGCGGCTGAACGTAGTTTGGTGGGCGTCTTGGGGCATTGGGTCTCTTTCCGGGGATAAAGGGGACAATTGTGCCGCCGGTGGCACATGGGCTTTTCATTGGCATGTAAAATGTCGCAAATAGCCGCAAGGTTCAATGCGTGGGCCCCAAGATGGGAAAAGAAATGTCACTCGCCGCCGCCAATATTCTCAGATCGACGCTCGCGGCGATTTCGGCCGAACAACCGGTCCTGATCGCCGGGCCGACCGCTTCGGGGAAATCGGCCGTGGCGCTTGAAATTGCCCAGGCGCAGGGCGGGGTGATCGTGAATGCCGACGCCTCGCAGGTCTATGATTGCTGGCGGGTGATCTCCGCGCGCCCATCCCTCGAGGAAGAGGCTCTGGCGCCGCACCTGCTATATGGTCACATAGATGCGCGAACGGCTTACTCCGCAGGCCACTGGTTGCGCGAGGTGCAGGACATCCTTGCCGGTGACCAGCGGCCAATCATCGTTGGCGGCACCGGGCTCTATTTTGCGGCCCTGACGCGCGGGCTTGCCGACATACCGGCAACCCCGGTCGGCGTCCGTGCGCAGGCCGACGCCCTGCCAACCGATGTCTTGCTTGCACAACTCGATGCCCGGACACGGGGCCGGATCGACATCCTGAACCGCGCCCGCGTGCAGCGGGCGTGGGAAGTACTGACCGCGACGGGCAAGGGATTGGCCGCATGGCAGGATACAACCGGAACCGCCACCTTGCCGCTTGACCATTGCTACCCCATTGCCTTTGATGTGGACAAGGGGTGGCTGAACGCCCGGATCGCCATGCGATTTGACCAGATGCTGGATCAGGGCGCGCTGGCCGAGGTCGAAGCGGTGCGCGCCGATTATGATCCGGCCCTGCCCGCCCACCGCGCCATTGGGGTGCCGGAATTGATGGCCTATCTGAACGGGGCATGCAACTTGGACGATGCCCGTGCGGCGGCTGTCATCGCCACGCGGCAATTCGCCAAGCGTCAACGCACCTGGATCAGGAGCAAGATGAAAGACTGGCACGCTCTGCGGCCTGCCTAGATGTCAACACATCCTCAAATTCGCTTTACAAAATATCACTTCTTTTGACACGGCAATCATGTTACATAGTCAAGGTATTACATAATCCTGACTATTTTGAATGATAATCCATACACCAGAAAACCACGTCCTGTCGCTGGCGCAATTTGCGCAGGGTCAGGATTGGCAATTGAGCCTTGCCCATGACCGTCCCTATCACATGTTGTTCTGGATCACCCGTGGTCAGGGCGTTGCACTGCTCGATGGTTTGCGCCGGGGCGTGGGCGCGCATAATGCGCTGATGGTACCCGCCGGATCGCTGTTTTCACTCACGCTGGGCCGGCAATCCATGGGACAGGTTGTCCTGATCCCCGATGGCAGCCCGCTGCGTCTTCCTGAAATTCCGCGCCATTTGCGGATCCGGGATGTCCATGTGCAATCCGAACTCAGCGGGCTGATCGAAACGGCACAGCGCGAAGAGCTGCAAAAGCGCGCGCTCTATCACGATGCGCTGGAAACCCATATCGCGCTGATTACCGTATGGCTGCGCCGGCAGATCATGCTGGACGAACATGTGCCGGGCAAACGCAATGCCGCCGGACGGCTGAGCAGACGGTTTAGCCTTGCCCTGTCGCAAAACTACCGCAGCGGCGACACGATGGCCGAGTATGCGCGGGCGCTGGATGTGACACCAACACATCTGGCGCGGGCGGTGAAGTCGGCAACCGGCAAGACAGCCGCTGATCTGCTGACCGAACGGGTCTTGCATGCGGCTCTCAGCCTGCTTCTTGAAACAGACGAATCCGCCCAGGGCATCGCCCGATACCTTGGATTTGGCTCAGCTGCGTATTTCACCCGCTTCATACAACAACATGCCGGACACCCCCCCAGCAAACTGCGACAGCCCCGGCGATTGACCCCCTGAGATCGGGATGGATGTCGTTTTTGAGCCAGGTTTGTGTCGCAAAAATATGACCAATTGTCGGAGGATGACATTGACCTCGCCAATCAAGTCGTGCCTCATTGGATCAGGTGGGGCGGTTTGCCGCTGATTTTTCAGCGGTCGTCCGGCTCAATGGGGGACAGATCGGCAGGGGTGCGCGACAGCAGCCCGGCGTGATTGGCTTCCGATCATCAAGGCCAAAGGCCAAATCAATCCGGCGGGACAAACCTGCCAAGCCACCAACAGGGGCGATACATGGGACTATTTATCTTGCGTCGGCTGGGCGTGATGTTGCTGACGGCACTCTGCCTGACCTTCATCGTATTCTGGCTGACTAATCTCTATCCGAACCTCGAAAAACTCGCCAAGACCCAAGGCAACTTCCGCATGTCGGACGAAGCTGTGTCGTCTTATCTGGGCGATAGGGGATACCTTCAACCGATGCCGATCAAATTTGGCCAGTGGCTGGGCGTGCTGCCCGGCTGGGTGACCGAAAAGGAAGACGGCAGCGTCTTTGGGCGCTGTTTTGACGATGGAACCCCGGAAGCGGAGCGGCGCAACAGATGTGGCGTGATCCAGGGGGATTGGGGATTTTCCACCGTCTTCAAGGATGAAGTCGGCAGCACCGTCGCCACGCGGCTGGGATTGACCGGCAAGCTGATGCTTGGGGTTTTGCTGCTGATGGTTCCGTCGGCGTTGATTGTCGGGGTGCTGGCCGGGATGCGCGAGGGGTCCAAGCTGGACCGGTCGCTGTCGACATTCTCGATCGCAACCACGGCGACGCCGGAATATGTGTCGGGCGTCATCTTCATTGCCGTGCTGGCATCGTCCAAGTTCGGCATATCGCCGATCCTGGCGGAATGGGGATGGATTGACGGCAAGACCCTGTTTCTGGGATCGGCCACATCGGCGATGGCGGATGCCAATTTCTGGAATTTCTTCCTGCCGGTGCTGACGATCTCGCTCTATGGCATGGGCTATATTGCACGGATGACACGGGCGTCGATGACCGAGGTGATGACCGCGCAATATATCCGCACCGCGCGCCTGAAAGGCGTGAAGTTCAGCGACATTGTTCTCAAACACGCGCTGCGAAATGCGCTGATCGCGCCCTTCACGGTCATCATGTTGCAGATACCCTGGCTGTTGAACGGGGTGGTGATCGTCGAGACGCTCTTCAACTACAAGGGCTTTGGCTGGCTTCTGGTACAGGCGGCGTCGAACAACGACATCGAGCTGTTGCTTGCGGTCTCCGTCGTATCGGTCGTGGTGGTGCTGGTGACGCAGCTGATCTCGGACATCGGCTACGTCTATCTCAACCCACGCATTCGGATTTCCTAAGGGGGCATGAACATGGAACCATTGACATGGACCGGGTCCCTTTCAGGACTCAACATCATCTTTTACATAACACTCGTGCTTCTGGGCCTCGCCATCGTTGCGCAGATCCTGTTGGCGGTGGTGCCATCCACCGGCAGCCGCGCTGTCAACGCGGACGGAACCCTGGCCTCCGATCAGGGGGCGGCCGGTTTTCTGGGCACCATCACCAACTGGCTTTTCTATGTGCTGGTTGGTCTGCTCCTGATCTACATTGTTGGCGGGATCATCATGGGCACCGGGGCGGGCATATTTGGCGGGATGTCCCGGCAGATGCTGCCGGTCTGGATCGCATTGATTGTGACCTTTGCGGTGTCGATCACCTACAAGCGCAAACTGGGACTTTACGGCAAGCTGTTTGACAGCACCGTCGGCATGATCGGCTTTGCCATTGTGATGTTCTGGGTGTTCACCGGTATCATGGGCGGCGTGTTTGACATGCTGATCACCCATGACAGCCTGAGCCAGGCCTCCGGCATGAAGAACAAACTGCCCGGCACGCCGCTGCGCGGTGCGGAAGAAGGCGAATATGCCTGGTATCTGCTGGGCGGTGACAATCTGGCCCGCGACGTGTTTTCGCGCCTTATCAAAGGCTCCTGGGTGGTGGTGCTCATCGCGCCGCTGGCAACGGTCTTCGCGTTTATGGTGGGCATCACGCTTGGATTGCCTGCGGGGTATTACGGCGGGCGGCTCGACACGCTCCTGAGCTTTCTGGCGAACCTCATTCTCGCCTTCCCGGTGATCTTGCTGTTCTATCTGCTGGTGACGCCGGAAATCGTGCTGACGGGCATTCCCAACTATATGGCGGCGGTATTGTTCATCTTCCCGGTGATCTTCTTCGGGGTCTTGCTGAACTCGCGCTACTATACCCAGCCACAGATCCGCACCCCTTTGTTGCTGATTGTACTGGGCGGGTTGTTCTGGGCCTATCTGTCGCTGATTTCCAACGATGGATTCATCATCAAAAACGATGATCTGTCGATCCCCGGCCTTCCCGGACTGATCGACTGGATCCCGATGCCTGCGGAAATCCTCGTGGTGTTTGTGTCGGTGGTGTTCGTAAACTCGCCCACGGTTTTCCGGATCGTGCGGGGACTGGCGCTGGACATCAAGACACGCGACTACGTGGCGGCCGCCCAGACCCGCGGGGAAGGTCCATGGTATATCATGCTGTGGGAAATCCTGCCCAACGCACGCGGGCCGCTGATCGTCGATTTTTGTCTCAGGATCGGCTACACCACTATCCTTTTGGGGACGTTGGGTTTCTTTGGTCTGGGTCTGGAGTCGGAAAGCCCGGATTGGGGCAGCACGATCAACGCCGGACGGCGGTTGCTCTCGCTTTACCCGCATGCGGCGATTGCGCCGGCGCTGTCTTTGTTGAGCCTGGTTCTGGGATTGAACCTGCTTGCGGATGGTTTGCGTGAGGAGTCGCTGCGCGATTGATGAGACGGCGGGACCGGGGGCCAGCCCCTCGCGCCAAAGGCGCACAATTAAAAATGGGAAGGCGCCCCCCTGGGGCGACACCCCCGGAGTTTATTTTGAAAGATGAAGCAGGATCCCTGTTTTCGGTCTTTCGGTTGGGAGACAACAGATGACAAAAACGGAATATGACGGGCCGATCCTCGAGATCGACAAGCTCTCGATTTCCTTCTTTACGCGGTTGCGTGAGATCCCGGCGGTGATGGACTTTTCCGTCTCGGTAAAACCCGGCGAGGCCGTGGGTCTTGTGGGGGAATCGGGATGCGGCAAATCCACCGTGGCGCTTGGGGTCATGCAGGATCTTGGCAAGAACGGACGCATCGTGGGCGGCTCGATCAAGTTCAAGGGCCGCGATCTGGGCGAGATGAGCGACGATGAGCTGCGCGACATTCGCGGGTCCGAAATCGCGATGATCTATCAGGAGCCCATGGCCTCACTGAACCCGGCGATGAAGATCGGCAAGCAGTTGATGGAAGTGCCGATGATTCATGCCGGCATGTCCGAGAAGGAGGCCTATGACCGCGCGCTTCAGGTGGTCACGGATGTGAAGCTGCCAGATCCAAAACGTATTCTGGATGCCTTTCCGCACCAGTTGTCCGGGGGCCAGCAGCAGCGCATCGTGATTGCGATGGCGCTGATGTCGGAGCCGTCGCTGCTGATCCTGGATGAGCCGACAACCGCGCTTGACGTGACGGTCGAGGCGGCCGTGGTCGAGCTGGTCAAGGAGTTGGGGGTCAAATATGGCACCTCGATGCTGTTTATCTCGCACAACCTTGGTCTGGTGCTGGAAACCTGTGACCGCATCTGTGTGATGTATTCCGGCGAAGCGGTGGAACGTGGATCCATCGAAGAGGTGTTCGATGATATGCAGCACCCCTATACACAGGCGCTGTTCCGGTCGATCCCACTGCCTGGTGCGGACAAGAAC
>CAXBKL010000033.1:0-31437 GCA_963976125.1 uncultured Sulfitobacter sp.
ACATCTTCACGAAAGACGACGTGCGCGCCAAAGTGTCAGGCATGGCTCCGCTCAAGCGTGAAGGCACGCCGGACGAAGTGGCCAATCTGGCGGCATTTCTGGCCTCTGACCAGTCCTCGTTCATGACCGGCACGTCCGTGGACATCAACGGCGGCATTCTGTTTTCCTGAGAAACACTCGGGAAGAAAAACTTGAGTAGAAAAACTTGAGGAAAAAAAGCGGGCGCTCAACCTGCATTGTTCAAATATCAAACGGGAGGATTATCCATGACCAAATCACACATATTCAAGAAACTTTCCATGAGCGCCACGCTTGCGGCGGCGGCTGCGTTCAGTTTTGCCTTGCCCGCCTACGCAGAGTATCCTGAGCGTCCGATCACGTTGATCGTGCCGTGGGGCGCGGGCGGCGGCACAGACGCCACAGGCCGCATGATCGCAGGTCTGCTGCAAGAAGAGCTGGGCCAACCTGTGAACGTGGTAAACCGCACGGGCGGCAGCGGCGTTGTCGGCCATTCGGCCATCGCCACAGCAGAGGCTGACGGCTACACCATTGGTGTTGTCACCGTTGAGATTGGCATGATGCATTGGGCCGGCCTGACCGAGCTGACCTATGAGGATTACACGCCCATCGCACTGTATAACTACGATGCGGCTGGCATTCAGGTGCGTGCGGACAGCGAATGGAACACCGCAGGCGACATGATCGGCGCGATCAAGGCGGACCCCGGCAAATACAAAGGCTCCGGTACAGGACAAGGTGGTATCTGGCACCTCGCGCTTGCTGGCATGTTGAACGACGCCGGTCTGGCGGCGGATGCAGCTCCTTGGGTGCCGTCCAAAGGCTCGGCCGCTGGCTTGCAGGAACTGGTCGCAAGTGGCGTTGATGTCGTCACAAGCTCTGTTGTCGAAGCAGCCGCCTTGATCGAGGCTGGCAAGGTCAAATCCCTCGCCGTCATGGGCGAAGAACGCCTCGGCGCTTTTGCAGATGTCCCAACGCTGAAGGAAGCCACAGGATCTGACTGGAAAATGGCCGCTTGGCGCGGCGTTGCCGGTCCAAAGGGCATGCCGGATGAGGCAACGGCCAAGCTTTCGGCTGCGCTTCAAACCGTCTGGAAATCTGCAGAGTTTCAGGAATTCATGAATGGTCGCGGCTTTGGTTTGGTCTGGAAGCCCGGCGCAGAGTTCACAACATGGATGCACGACAGCGATGCCGCGTTGGGCACCGTGATGAAAGCTGTGGGTCTGGCAAAGTAACCGCCCCCCTGCGCCAATGATGAAGGGGACTGTGGCTTTTGGCTCCAGTCCCTTTTACACTTTTGACATATCACGCTGAAAAGGCCCGACATGCGTTTCAATAATGTCATTCCCGGGGGGCTGCTGATCCTGTTTGCACTGGCCGTGATCGCCTATGCCAACACCTTCCCCCGCCTGCACGGCCAGAACTATGGTCCTGACCTGTTCCCGACGCTGATCGGCATCGGGTTGTTCATCTGCGGGGCGATCCTGATTTTTCAGGGCCTGTCGCAACGCGCACAGGTACCAATGATCGACATCGGTGATTGGGCGCAAGACCGCCGCAACGTTGCAAACATCGCCATCCTGTTGGGCTGCATGATTTTCTACATTCTCGTATCCGGCAGCTTGGGCTTCATCCCCACATCGCTGCTGATTATGACAACATTGCTCAAGCGGTTCGATTCAACTTGGCCCGCCAGTGTCGTGATCGCCATCATAACAACCTTTGTCATACACACGCTGTTCGCCAAGTTGCTGTTGGTGCCATTACCCTGGGGCATCCTGTTGCCCGTTGCGTGGTAGCGGGCCATGGATGCAATAGTCAAAGCCTTTGCCCTTATCGGCGACCCTCAGACCTTGGGCCTGATGCTGTTGGCCGCCCTCTTTGGTCTGTTTGTCGGGTCCATACCCGGCCTAACGGCGACAATGGCGACCGCGTTGCTGATCCCCTTCACCTTCTTCATGGATCCGGTGCCAGCCATTGCCGTAATCGTCACCACGGTCGCCACGGCGATCTTCGCAGGCGACATTCCGGGTGCCTTGCTGCGTATTCCCGGCACGCCCGCCTCTGCCGCCTATTGTGACGAATCCTATGCGATGACCAAAAAGGGTCTGGGCGAACGGGCACTCGGCATCGCCTTGGTCACCTCTGTCATCGGCGGTCTGGTGGGCAGTATGGTTTTGTCTTTCAGCGCTCCCATGCTGGCCGAATTCGCCATTCAGTTTTCATCCTACGAGTACTTCTGGCTCGCCTGCCTTGGCCTGTCCTGCGCCGTTATCATCTCGACCGGATCGACCCTGAAGGGGTTCGTATCGTTACTGATCGGCCTGTTCATCGCCACTGTCGGGATTGACGGCACGGCGGGCTACCCACGTTTTACGTTTGGCAGTGTGGAGCTGATGGGCGGGGTCAGCTTTATCCCCGCGATGATCGGCATGTTCGCCATTTCCGAAGTGCTGCGCTACGTCGCCTCGAACCGCCTGGTCATCGAAGTCCCACCGCAAACCAACGGCTCGGTGTTTGCCGGATTGGGACCGATCCTGAAGGCGTACAAATTCAATATCGCGCGCGGGTCTACGATCGGGGCAGTGGTTGGCATTTTGCCGGGGGCTGGTGCGGATATTGCCGCATGGATAGCATTTGCCATCTCCAAGAAACGCTCCAAGGAACCCGAGAAATTCGGAACAGGCCACCCCGAAGGGCTGGTCGACGCAGGGGCCGCAAATAACGCAAGCCTTGCGGGCGCATGGGTGCCAGCCACCGTGTTCGGCATTCCCGGCGATTCCATCACCGCGATTGCAATCGGTGTGCTCTACATGAAAGGCATGAACCCCGGTCCGATGGTGTTCATCATGAACCCCGAGTTGATCTATGCGGTGTTTCTTGCCTTCTTTATAGCCAACCTTGCGTTGCTGCCGCTGGGCTATGTCGCGATCAAACTCTCGCGTCATGTCCTTCGCATTCCCCGCCGGGTCTTGATGCCGATTATTGTGGCTTTTTGCATGGTCGGGGCCTTCGCCATCAACAACACGGTGTTTGGAATTTCGGTGATGCTGGTCTTGGGTGTACTGGCCTATCTGATGGAGGAAAACGGCTTTCCTGTCGCGCCCGCGATCCTCGGCATCGTGCTTGGGAACATGGTTGAAGACAACTTCATGGCCTCGATGATCAAAGCAGACGGCGATCCGCTTGGTTTCTTTTCACGACCCATCGCTGCAACACTGGGTGTGGTGACGATTTTGGTTTGGGTCGTGCCATTGGTGACGGCAGCAATGCGCTGGAAGTCCAGGATGACAAATGGAAACACCATCTCCTGAAAAATTGACTGATCTGACACCGGTGTGGGTAAACTGGGTCGTCAGAACCAGATGTGACACCTTATGCCAATATCCTGTTAGCATAAGATCGGCTCTCAGGATCCCAGCATCGCAGTTCGGTAAGCCTCTGAAAATAATGCTATTCTTTTAGAGTTTTCAGACAAAGCCCACCATCATGACAGTCAAGCTGCCAATTCGGCCAATGGGTCTCACCACAGACAGGTGCCTGACCCCTGAGGTCCCGGAATCCTGGGCCGAGCAATCCCGCGTGCTGAACCGCCCTCAACCTCTCGAAAACTTAATCGCAGCCCAAACCGGAAAGGTGCAATGGCCACTTTGAGACGGGTGCGCATTTGCGGACGCCTCTCGGGAAAGTCTGGAGTTTCGGAAGACAGGATGAACCTGCAACAGTTTGTATCGCTGCGACAATGCCGAGGTACAGGGAGATGCCTCTATTGTCGGGGAATAAGTGGCAGCCCGTAGGGGAATCGAACCCCTCTTTCCAGGTTGAAAACCTGGCGTCCTAACCGATAGACGAACGGGCCACTGGTCGTGAGCGGTTCATTAGGGAATGAACGGCCCGCGCGCAAGCGGAAATTTCATGACAGATGCAGAAAGTGGCATCACGCCCGCGCCGCGTCCTCCAGCCGCAATTGTACCGACCGGCGGCCGCGCCATTCATTGATGTCGAGCCGCCCTGCCAGATGAAACCGCGCCCCCCCGTGGTTTTCAAGCGCAGGCCCCATCGGGCCGTCATAGGCCCCAAATGCGATTGCATCCATGCGCGCGCCCAACCCGTCGCCAAAACTGATCTTGAGGTGGCTGTCACCCACCCGCCGGACATGCAGGATCTGCATATCGGCAAACACATACCTCGGGGCAGGGGCGGCGGCCCCAAAGGGGCCTGCCTGTTCGAGCATCTCCGCCAATTCGACCGTGGCAGCACCGGGCATCAGCATGCCCGTCACCTTCAGATCGGCCTGACCGCCGAGATGCGCGCCCTGTTTTTCCAACAATTCACCCAGCCGCGCCATGGCCGCCTCGATCTTGTCCTCGGCCACCGTAAGGCCCGCGGCCATCTTGTGACCGCCGCCCTTGATCAACAACCCTTCCGCTGCGAGCCGTTGAATCGGCGCACCCAGATCGATGCCGCTGACCGACCGGCCCGACCCCTTGCCGATCCCGTCCTCAACGCCGATCACGATGGACGGGCGGTTCGATTGCTCCTTGAGCCGCGAGGCCACGATGCCAACAACACCGGGGTGCCATCCCGCCCCCTTTGCCCACACCAGCGCGGCATCAAACCCTCGCGCTTCGGCCTGCTCCAGCGCTGCGGCCCGCACGGCGGCTTCGACCTCGCGGCGCTCGGTATTGAGCATGTCGAGCCGCTCCGCAAGTCCGGCCGCCTCATGTGGATCTGCGCTGGCCAACAGACGCGCACCCAGATCGGCCTGGCCGATCCGTCCGCCCGCATTGATGCGCGGACCAAGCAGAAACCCAAGGTGGTAGGCGGTTGGCGCGGTCTCCATCCGGGCAACATCCGCCAACGCGGTCAGGCCGACCCGTTCACGCCGCGCCATCACTTTCAGCCCCTGACGGACAAAGGCCCGGTTGACCCCGATCAGCGGGGCAACATCCGCCACCGTGGCCAACGCCACCAGATCAAGAAGCGCCATCAGATCCGGCCCGGCGCGGCCCGCCTCGCGCAACTGCCGCCCGGCTTCGACCAGCATCAAGAACACAACGCCCGCCGCACACAGATGCGCCAGCGCGCCATCCTCATCCTGGCGATTAGGGTTCACCACTGCCAGGGCCTCAGGCAATGTCTCGCCGCCCAGATGATGGTCCAGCACGATCACATCCGCGCCTCGGGCCGCTGCGATGGGACCATGCGACAGCGTCCCGCAATCCACGCAGATGATAACGTCATGATCGGAGGCCAGCGCCGCCATGGCCTCCTCGTTGGGGCCATAGCCCTCGTCAATCCGGTCAGGTACATACAGCGTCGCGACCCCGCCCATCTCGCGCAGCCACACCAGAAGCAGCGCCGCAGAGCTGCCGCCATCGACGTCGTAATCGGCAAAGATGGCAATTCGCTGGCGGCGCTGTACGGCGTCCAGAAACCGGCGCGCAGCCCATTCCATGTCTTTCAGTGATCGCGGATCGGGCAACAGGTCCCGCAAGGCCGGTGCCAGAAAACCAGTCGCGGCCTCCGGCACGATCCCGCGATGGGCCAGAACCTGACAGACCGCCTGCGGCAGCGCCGTGCGCTGTCCCAGCAACTCGGCGGCGCGCGTCACCTCGATACCGGGCGCAGACCATTTCCGTCCCGTCAATGAGGCATCAACGCCCAGAAAACTCACGCGCCGATCCCCTTTCATCTTTCAAAATAAACTCAAATCCCCCGGCCTGCCCCAAACGGGCCGGTGGCCGTTCAGTCCCGCGGCACGGGGGTGCGGTAGTTGATCCGCCGGACCGATCCGGTCTTTGAACGCATGATCAACGTCTCGGTGGTCATCCAGCCGGGTTCGCGCTTTACACCGGGCAACAACGTCCCTCCGGTCACACCGGTTGCGGCAAAGATCACGTCCTCCGTCACCATTTCATCGCGGGTGTAGATCCGGTCCAGATTCTCGATCCCCGCCTTGCGGGCCCGGCCCTTCTCATCGTTGTTGCGGAACAACAGCCGCCCGTACATCTGCCCGCCCATGCATTTGAGCGCGGCCGCGGCCAAAACACCTTCTGGTGCGCCACCTTCGCCCATGTACATGTCGATACCCGTCTCGGGGTCGGCACAGTGCATCACACCGGCCACGTCGCCGTCGGTAATCAGGCGGATCGACGCCCCCTTGGCGCGGACTTCGGCAATCATCGCCTCATGGCGGGGGCGTTCGAGAATGCATACCGTGATGTCGGACGTCGCACAGCCCTTGGCCGCCGCCAGCGCGTCAACCCGTTCGCCCGGCGTCATATCGAGCGTCACCACGTCGGTGTCATACCCCGGCCCGATTGCCAGTTTGTCCATATAGACATCCGGCGCGTGCAGCATCGAGCCACGCGGCCCCATGGCAATGACGGTCAGCGCATTGGGCATGTCCTTGGCGGTCAGCGTGGTGCCTTCCAGCGGGTCCAGCGCAATGTCCACACCGGGACCATTGCCGGTGCCGACTTCCTCACCGATGAACAACATTGGTGCCTCGTCCCGCTCGCCTTCGCCAATCACCACCACACCGGCAATGTCCAACAGGTTCAATTGCTCGCGCATGGCATTCACAGCGGCCTGATCGGCGGCTTTCTCGTCGCCTTGTCCCACCAGTTTGGCAGAGGCTAGGGCGGCGGCCTCGGAAACGCGGGCCAGACCGAGCGAGAGCATGCGGTCTTGGAAATCGGCGGGAGTGGGCATGGGGCAAGTGTCCTTGATGGTGTGTGTCAGGATCGGTCTAGCGACCGGGGCTATTCAGCACAAGTCAGAGGTGGGACGGAAAACCGTCGAAACAAGGGCAGAAACCGATCGTTTGAGGCCCAAGCGGCGGTATTGGCCGCCCGCCTCGTCCGCGTGGCAGCCTGTGTAGGGTCCAGGCGATCAGCCATTGCTTTGAGGCTGTGACTGAAAACTGTGGGCTGGTGAATTCATTTGTGCACAACCCAGGGGTAGCTTAGGGACAATATTAATGGCCCTAAGCCTGACATCCGGGCCAGATGTTCTTTGAGAGGTGTTCTGTGTCGGATCGAAATACGCTGAATGCGCGCGGCGCCCCATCCAAACAACAACAGCCGCACTATGATCTGGTTGTCGTGGGGGCGGGCATAGCGGGTCTGAACGCCTTGCATGCCGCGTCGCTCTGTTTGCCGCCCTCTTCGCGGATATTGCTGATCGACGCCAAGGACAGGCCGGGCGGCATGTGGACCATGGCCTATGATTACGTGCACCTGCACCAGCCGCACCCTCTGTTCACCGTTGGCGGGATGCGGTGGAACTGGCGCAGGCCGTCGCACCACCTCGCCGCGCGCGACGATGTGCAACATCATCTGGCAAGTTGCCTTGGGGAACTGCGCGGCCAGATTGACCTAGACGAACGCTTTGGCCATCGTGTGAGCAGCGTCAGAGAGGTGTCTTGTTCAGGTGCCTGGGCCGCTGAGGTTGACTTGCATCCGGTTGGCGACCCGGGCGAAACCGTCACGGTTGGCGCCGATCGCGTCATCCACGCAGCCGGATTTGACTACAGCGCTCCGGCCCCGATTGATCTGTCGGCCAAAAGTGTGCTGTCCATCACACCTGCCGACCTGTCGGCAACCCTTGCCGAGAACCCGACCGCACCAGTCTTTGTGGTCGGCGGCGGCAAGACCGGCATGGATACGATACTCGCCGCTCAGGACCAGAACCCCGAACGTGCGGTCACGTTGGTCAACGGGGAGGGGACGTATTATCTGGACAGAACCAGATATTTCCCCACCGGACTTCGGCGCTGGACGGGCGGGGCCTTGGCCGCCAGCGTTTTCCGCGACTGTGCGATGCTGTTTGACGGACACAACGAGGATGAAACGCGCGCCCATTTCATCGCGAACTACGCTGTCAACAACGACCCAAGAAGCAAGAACTTCATATATGGCCTTCTGTCTGAGGACGAGAACAGGCGAATTGAAACGGGTCTCAAGGACAAGATATGGGACTATCTCGAAGATGTTGTCGAGGACGCCACAGGGCCGGTGATGTGCATGCGAAGCGGGGCCAGGGTGCCGATGGCGCAAGGCAGTATCGTTGTGAATTGCACCGGCAGCCTGTTGCGGGGCGGGTCGGGCGATGACCCGATGCCCTGTCTGTCACCTCATGACGTCATTCTCTCGATCAATACGCGCGAGGCGATGCATATTCTGACGACCTATTCCAGCTTCATCCTCAGCCATTTGTTTTTTGGCGGGAATCTACGTCAGGCCGGGCTGTATTTCCTCGACCTTGAGGCGCTGCTGAAAAAGGACAAACAAGCGTTCAGCGCGGCGAGCATGGCGCAGTCATACCATAACCTTTTGATGGGGTTCAAAAATCTGCCCCGGCCAACCCTCAAGCATTTTGGCATGGATTTCAATCTCTGGTACCCGTTGCCCCGGCGCCTGCTGGCATTGAATGGAATCAGAAAGACCGCGCGTGAGGACATTCGACATTGCAGAAAATCACTGGATGTCGTGGTGAACCGTTTCGACATCCGGGGCGGCGAAATGCAATAGCCGCGTGGTCGGGAAACAGCGATACCTCCCCTGATCCAGGGAAACCGCCAACCAGTGGCCTATCTGCCTCAACGGCGGACGCAGGGCCACGCCGGCGACTGTAGATCCGGTCCCGATGATCCGTTGTTGCGCCCTTGTGCGGTACTCAAATCTCTTCGATCCGCAACGCCACGGGTGCCCCCGCCATCACGCCTGTGGTGTCCATCGCAGCCAGCGCGGTTTGCAGCGCGGCGTGGGTGGTTTTGTGCGTCACGATCAGAACCGGGGCCGATGGCGCGTCGTGCTCGTACTGGCGCATGCGGTTGATGCTGACGCCGGCTTCTCCCAGAACGGCCGCGATCTTGGCCAGCGCGCCGGGTTTGTCGACCAGATTCATGCGCAGGTAATAGGGGGCGGGCAATTCTGTCATGGCCGCCACAGAGGTTGCCAGCGTCTCGGCGGGCTGACCAAAAACCGGGCCACGTACCCCGCGCGCGATGTCGCAGACGTCTGCCATCACCGCGCTGGCCGTGGGGCCTTCGCCCGCACCCGCGCCGCGCAGCACGATCTGCCCCACGGCGTCACCTTCCAACATGACCATGTTGGTACCGCCATCCAACTGACCCAGCGGCGAAGTCTGTGGCACCAGGCAGGGCTGCATCCGCTGGACCAGCCCGCGCCCGGTTTTCTGGGTCACGCCCAGCAATTTGATTTTGTAGCCCATGTCAGCAGCGGCGCGGATGTCCTCGATGGAGACCCGTTCGATGCCTTCAAGCTGAATGCCGTCGAAATCGACCTTGGTGCCAAAGGCGATGCTGCTCAGAATCGCCAGCTTGTGCGCGGCGTCAATTCCGCCGACGTCCAGCTGCGGGTCCGCTTCGAGATAGCCCAGCCCATCGGCCTCGGCAAAGATTTCCTGATAGGTTTTGCCGGAATTTTCCATCCGCGTCAGGATATAGTTACACGACCCGTTCATCACGCCCATGACGCGGGTGATCTCGTTCCCGGCAAGACCTTCCATCAGTGTCTTGATTACCGGTATGCCGCCCGCAACCGCCGCTTCATAGCGGATCACGCCGCCCTTGCTTTCGGCCAGTTCGGCAAGGGCCTGTCCGTGGATGGCAAGCATCGCCTTGTTCGCGGTCACCACGTCCTTGCCAGCGCGCAAGGCGGCTTCCGTTGCATCCTTCGCCGGTCCGGCCTCGCCGCCGATCAATTCGACAAAAACGTCCACATCGTCGCGGGTGGCAAGGGCGACAGGGTTGTCTTCCCAGGCATACCCGGACAGGGACACACCCCGGTCGCGCCCCTTGGTGCGGGCCGAAACCGCCGATACCGTGATCTGGCGCCCGGTGCGTGCTTCAAGCAGGGCGGCCTGCTGGCGGATGATGCGGACAACGCCCACACCCACCGTGCCCAACCCTGCTATCCCGAGGCGAAGCGGCTGTGTCATGGGCGTGATCCTTTGTCCGGCTGGTTGTTCAATCCGCGATGTAGCGGGTTCGCCACGCAGGCGCAACGCATCACCGCTCCGACAGACCCTCTTCGAGCCGTTTCTTTTCCGGCCCCGAAATCACCGCCCCGCGCATGGCATTGGCACGGGTCCGCAATCCCGACAGCCGGCGGGTCAGGGTGGCTTCGGTCTGGTCCGGGTCAATGCTGATGGTATCTGCCGCGGCGAGGATCGGTTCGAGCGGGACAAGCTCGGGATAAGGCGTGTCCTTGACCTCTGGCCGAACTGTTCCGTCGAGGTCGGGAAACTGCGTGCAGCCGATCAGTGCCAGCACGGGTACAAACCAGAGAAGAGGGCGGTACAACATGATCCGCTTTGTAACATGGCGGCGCTTTCGCGCAAGCGGGCTTTGCTTTTGAACGTTTGTTCATTAATTTAGGGTCATGGCACGTACCACAGGTTCCCATTCCGACATCACCGGCCCGCGCGTGCGCGCGGCGGCACTGCGCTTGTTTGCCCAGGGGGGATATGCGGCCGTGTCCATGCGTGCCATTGCCGCCGAGGTGGGCGTGCAGGCCGGGGCGCTGTACAACTACACACCGGACAAGCAATCGCTGTTGTTCGATCTGATGCGCGGCCATATGGACGAGTTGCTGCAAAGCGTGCCGGATGGCGCGGATGCCGCCCCGCTCGAGAGGTTGCGCACCTTTGTCGAATTCCACATCCGGTTTCACGCTGTCCGACCCGACGAGGTCTTTATCGCCTATATGGAATTGCGCAATCTGACCCCCGAAAATTTCAGCGAGGTCGAGGCGCTGCGCCGCGCCTATGAGGATCGGCTTGAAGCGATTCTGCAAGACGGCGTGGCCGACGGTGCATTTGCTCTGGCGGATACAAAAATCGCGACGCTTGCCATCATTGCGATGCTGACCGGGGTGAACACCTGGTTTCGCGCCGGGGGCCGGTTGTCGCTTGATGAGGTGGTTGCGCAATATTGGGACATGGTGCGCAAGGCCGTCGCAAGCTGAGCACAGCCGTTTGGGCCGCGCGGGAGTGTTCCCCCCCGGCGGCTGTTTCATGCTGTTGTGTTTGATCGGGGAATAGCCACGTAAAAAAGGCGGCGCCGCCAGATCGGAAAACGGAGACAGGCCAGATGGGCCTGCACGTCTGATGCAGTCAGAAATGGCCCCGATGGGGCCTCATTCCGAAAACCGGGGCCTGTCACATCCCCGGCAGGTGTCGCGACGGTTCGGGTTTTAGACGGTCGCGGTTAACCGAACGGCCGGGTTCCGTTCGGTGGGTGGTGTTTTGCGTCGCGGCCCGGTCTCGAGCGGGGGGCTCGAAAAAGGGCGCGCAGCCCTGTAGGGGTGGAACTATTGTTCAGGGGACAACCCCGGAGCCTCTCACTGCACAGGTTTGATAAACTGCCCGTTGCGCAAATCGGCAAATGCCTGCTCCAGCTCTGCGCGCGTGTTCATCACGATGGGCCCATGCCATGCCACAGGTTCTTCTATCGGCGCGCCTGAGATCAGCAGGAACCGGATGCCCTCTGGCCCTGCTTGCACGGTTACTTCGTCTCCGGTGCCAAAGCGGATCAACGTGCGATCCCCAGACAAGTCACGAATATTGACTTCCTGACCTGCGACTTCCTTTTCCAGCAACACGCCCGCGGGTCTGGACGCATCCGCAAAGGCACCTGCGCCGCCGAACACATAGGCAAAGGCGCGCCGGTAGGTGTCGATGCGAAAGGTCTTTTTCACCCCCGCAGGGACGGAAATATCCAAATATTGCGGGTCCGCCGCGATGCCGTCCACCGGTCCGGTCCGGCCCCAGAAATTCCCGGTAATCACCTTGACCTGCGTGCCGTCGTCATCGGTCACCACCGGAATATCCGCCGCCGTCACATCCTGATACCGCGGCGCGCACATCTTTTGATCGGCCGGCAGATTGCCCCATAGTTGGAACCCGTGCATCTGGCCGCGCGCATTCCCATGCGGCATTTCCTGATGCAGGATGCCCGATCCGGCGGTCATCCATTGCACATCACCTGCCCCAAGGGAGCCAAGGTTGCCAAGCGAATCGCCATGATCGACGGTGCCTTCGAGCACGTAGGTGATCGTTTCGATGCCCCGGTGCGGGTGCCAGGGAAAGCCCTTTTCAAAGTCCTCCGGGCGCTCGTTGCGGAAATCGTCAAACAGCAGGAACGGGTCCAGCTCGCTGGGATCCTGAAAGCCGAAGGCGCGGTGCAGTTTGACGCCTGCGCCCTCCAGCGTGGGAACGGCGGCGCGGGTTTCAAGCGTGGGTCTGAGGGACATCATGGTCTCCTTGTGAGTTGATATACCGCAAATGGGTGGTGGGCCGTCGTCCGGCAATGGGATAATCTGAACGGGTTGTGTGCATCAGCGCGCAGGCCGGACTTTTCATAAAAGTCCGACCCGAAGTCTTCAAAGACTTCGGCCCGTTAACGCCCATGAGCATACCGCTGCAAACGGGTCTCAAGCGTACCGCTGTGCAATTCGAACATATGGTTGTCATCGTCATAGAAATAGAGCGAATGCCCTTCGCCCTCGATCCGCGCGCGGCCCTCGTGCACCTCAAGTCCAAGCGATTTGATCCGTGCCAGGCGGTCGTCGTAGTCATCCGCCTCCATCGCAAAGGCAACATGGTTGTAAGTCTTTTCGCTCAGTGGGTCACCCTGCATTGCGGCCACCCAGACCCCGCCAATGTCAAAGAACCGTTCCGGCGACAGGGAAAAACTGTCTGGCCCGCTGTCATAGAGCTTGCGGGCATCGAAAACGGTGGTCAGGATCTGCTCCATCCGGTCCAGATCGCGCACGATGAAGGTGATGTGGCTCAACCCGGTGATCATTTTGCTGCCGCCCACCATTCGGACGGCTTCTTGCGCCCGCCGCGCTTGCGATCAAGCCACAGGGCGAGCCTGCGCCAGCGTGACAGAGCCAGCTTAAGCCACAACCTGTGCTGCCATTTGGAAAAATCACGGTTGAACGGACAGACCCGCATGCAGATCGCGCAATCAGAAGACATCTTGGCCCAGAACCCGAAACATTTTTCCGCGTCCGACGTCCACTTGCGCACCCCCTTGATGGCCGAGATATTGCTGCCCCCGACCTCCGGCGGGCCAAAGGGAAGGGCCTTGACCGGGCAGGCATCGGCACATTTGGTGCAGATGTCGCAGAACGCCCGCACCCCGCGCGGCTTGGGCGTGTCATGGGTCAGCGGCAGGTTGGTGAAAATTTTCGAGAACCGCAGTCGCGGGCCAAATTCCGGTGTGATCACCAACTGGTTGCGCGCGTATTCCCCCAATCCCGCCTTGACCGCATAGGGGATCACAAGTCCGGTGTCGTTCATGCTGGCTGTGGCCTCATACCCAAGGTTGCGGATGTAGGCGGCCAGTTGCATGACCACTGCTGCCTCGTGGGAATATTCGCGCCCCGTTGCGGCACCCGCGAGGGCTGAAGGGTAGGTGGCCACCAGGTCTTTCTCCATCTGATGGCCCATGACAATGACAGAGGTCATGCCCTGTGGCAGATCGTTTGGGGCCTCGGACATATCGCGGGTATCCACCCGGCTGGTATAGAGCCAGCGGTCGTCCATATCGGTGATGCCGCAGAGATCCGCGCCAAAGAATTCTGCAATCCGTTTGATTTCTGCGGCCATCCGCGCGGGGTCGTCCACGTCCTGCTGCACGGCGGCCACGGGCGTGTCATTGACAATCGCCGCCTGAAACCCCTCACGGCGACCGGTGTCATTGCCCCGGTTCGAGATCAGATCACTGATCAGCCAACTGGCATTCCTGAGCGCAAAATCGCGCTGCTGAAACCCGTCCGCCCGACGCGGTGCGGCCTCCATCCGGTAAGAGGCAAAAAACCCATCCGACTGTTTGGAGCGCACACGGGCGTCCCAGAAAGCGCGGGTGAAGATGTCGTTGCGCTGGGTGAACCGTTCGAAATCTTCGGTGACCTCTATGCCAGCGGCGGCATCGTTGGGGTGCTGAGAGGGATGATTGGAAGGGTAACTCATGGCGGGAGTTGAACGCGGGGCAGGGGAATTGTCAAAGGGGGCCCGGACTTTTGCAAAAGTCCGGACCGATTTCTTGCAAGAAATCGGCGGGACCGGTCGCAGACGGGCGCGACATGTCGGCAATTGGCCGGATTGATGCCCGAAAAGCATCAGGGAGCGGAATATGAAGGTTGGATTTATCGGGTTGGGCAATGTCGGCGGCAAGCTGGCCGGTTCCTTGTTGCGCAACGGGGTCGATTTGGCGGTTTATGATCTGAACCCCGATTTTGTCACCGATTTTGCAGCACGCGGGGCGCGGGCAGGAAAAAGTGCGGCGGATTTGATGCAAACCTGCGATGTGGTGATCACCTGCCTGCCCAGCCCGGCGGCCTGCGCGTCCGTCCTGGCCGAGATGTTGCCGCACGCCGGTCCTGGCAAGATCTGGATGGAAATGTCGACAACGGACGCCGACCAGATCAAGACACATGCCGACCAGATCATCGCGGTAGGGGGCGAGGCGGTGGATTGCCCGGTTTCGGGCGGCTGTCATCGGGCGGGAACCGGGAACATCTCGATCTACGCAGGCTGCACCCGACCCACTTTTGACAAGGTGCTGCCGATCCTCACGCATATGGGACGGCGCATTCTGCACGTGGGGGATGTGGGCACGTCCAGCACGCTCAAGGTGATGACCAACTACCTTGCCACGATCAACCTGCTGTCGCTGTGCGAGGCCCTGACGGTGATGAAGGCGGCGGGTATGGACCTGGGTGTGACCTACGAAGCGATTGCAGCCTCGTCGGGCAATTCCTTTGTACATGAAACCGAAAGCCAACTGATCTTGTCGGGATCGCGGGATGTGAATTTCACGCTTGATCTGGTGCAAAAGGACGTGGGCCTGTTCCAGAAAATCGCCGACGATCATGATGTGCCGCTTGAGATGTCGCCGCTGATGATTGAGATGCTGAGTGACGGTCAGGCCCGCTTTGGCGAACGTGCGCAATCCGACCGGATGATCGAGCGGCTGGAAGAGGCCACAGGCCTGAACATCACCGCGCCGGGGTTTCCGTCCGAACTGGTCGATGATGAACCCGAAGAGCGCGGATACGAAGTGCCGGTGCGCCGATAGGGATCCCTGGCGCCGCTGGCCCATTACGCTTGCCTGTTCAGCTTTCCGGGCGAATTCCGGGGGTCGTTTGTTATGCGCCACTGCTGCAACCCCAATGGGCCACAGCAAAGCCCTACGGTGCCGGTGCGCATCGCAGCGCCTAGCAATTGGGCACGTTCACGGCCAGACCACCCTGCGAGGTTTCCTTGTATTTCTCTGACATATCCGCCCCGGTCTGGCGCATGGTTTCAATGCAGGCATCCAGCGGCACCAGATGGGTACCGTCGCCGCGCAGGGCCAGCGAGGCGGCCGACACTGCCTTGATCGCGCCCAGCCCGTTGCGTTCGATGCAGGGCACCTGAACCAGTCCCCGCACCGGGTCACAGGTCATGCCAAGGTGGTGTTCCAATGCAATTTCAGCCGCATTTTCAACCTGTGCCGGGGTGCCGCCCATTACCGCACAGAGACCAGCAGCAGACATTGCAGCGGCGGAACCGACCTCGGCCTGACAGCCTGCTTCGGCTCCTGAGATCGAGGCGTTGAACTTCACTAGCCCTCCAATTGCGGCGGCAGTCAGCAGGAAATCCTCGATGTGGCTTTCCGAGGCGCCCGGCACGTGATCGAGGTAATAGCGCAGGGTGGCGGGCATCACCCCGGCGGCGCCGTTGGTGGGGGCGGTGACGACCTGTCCTCCGGCGGCGTTCTCTTCGTTTACGGCCATGGCATAAACGCTCATCCAGTCGTTGATCGTATGGGGCGCCGATTGGTTCAGCCCGCGTTCAGCGATCAACGCATCATGGATGCCCTTGGCACGGCGTTTCACGGACAGGCCGCCGGGCAGGGTACCATCCGTGGCAAGGCCACGGTTGATGCAGTCGTTCATCACCTGCCAAAGACGTCTGGTGCCGGTGCGCAGGTGAATTTCACCGTTGCGCGAGATTTCATTGTCGCGCTTCATCCCGGCGATGGTCTTGCCTGACGCCTTGGCCATCTCCAGCATTTCAGCGGCGGATTTGAACGGAAAGGGGACTGGTGTGCCTTCTTCGGTGTCCTTGCCTGCGGCAAGTTCGGCTTCGGTCATCACAAAACCGCCGCCGATGGAATAATAGGTCTCGCGCAGTGTTACGTCGCCCTGCGCGTCGGTCGCCATCAGGATCATGCCGTTGGCATGGCCATCGAGTTTGTGATCGTAATCGAAGATCAGATCGGTCTTTGGGTCGAAGGCAAGCGGCGGCAGGCCATCGACCGAGATCGAGCGCCCCTCGTTGATCGCTTTCAGCGCCGCCTCGGCCCGCTCGGCGTCGTAGTCTTCCGGGGTGAACCCCGCGAGGCCCAGAATGGTGGCGCTGTCCGTCGCATGGCCAACGCCGGTAAAGGCCAGCGAGCCGTGCAGCGAGGCGCGCAGCCCGGCAAAGTGAAAGGGTGCGGCACGCATCCGCTCGAGGAACCGCGCAGCGGCCACCATCGGTCCCATGGTATGCGATGATGACGGGCCGATGCCCACTTTGAACATGTCGAATACTGAAAGAAACATCAGGTTGCACTGCCTTCTGGTGGGGTCGGGTATCGGGGGGCGGAAAAGGGCGTCATGCCCAGCCCTTCCGCCTTTTGCAAGGCGAAGGTACAGGGCAGCGTTTCAACATATGCGCAGAGCCTCTCGAGGGCTGGATAGCGGCGCAGGTCGAACCAGCTGTGCTCAGCCTTGGCAGGATAAAGCGCGGGCCAGCGCAGCAGTGCCACCGTATAAAAGTCCAATGCGGTTGGTGCGGCGGCCCCCAGAATGGGCGGATGGGTCGCGGCAAAGGCGTCCAGCGTGGCAAAGCTCTGGTGCAGGTGCCGCGTCAGCCCCGCCCGGTGGGCCGCGACATGGTCTGCGGCAATGAATTTTTCAGGGTAGAACAGCATCCGCAGGCTGGGGTGCAGGGTGTTGGCGGCAAAAAACAGCCATGTCACGAACCGGCCCCTGTCGGGGTGATCCGGGGCCGGCCCAAGGCCCCCGTGGGTGTCAGCCAGCCACAGCAGGATCGCGCCGGTTTCAAAAATCGGCCCCTGCGGAGTTTCGAGGACCGGGATCAGCCCGTTTGGGTTCAGCCTGCGGTAGTCGGGAGAGGACTGGGCGTTTGTGCTGCGGTCCACCAGCGTCGCACGATAGGGCAGCCCTTGGTGTTCAAGCGCCAGGCGCACGATCAGCGAGGCATTGTCGGGGGCATAGTGCAGCACATAAGTCATGGGGGATGTGTAGGGCAAATGATCGCCCTGACGTGATTGAAAACGACATATTTGCGCATGAAGCAGGCGTTGCCGGCGTTGCGGCCTTGCGGACCGGAGACCTGAAGATCAATGACAGGCAGGGGACCGGGCCGCGAGTGCTTGGGCCGCGACAGCGCGCCGGTTTACGAATTTTCAACTTCTTTGGCGAAGTCTGTCACAAAGGAAGGTTCGAGTGTGCGGCATCTGATGGCATTGTTCTGGGTTTATGTCTTGGCCACCGCCGCGCCAGCGCAGGAAAATGCTGCACGTGCCCTGCTCGAGGCACTGGCAGAGCGTACGCCCGGAACAACCCTCAAGGATTTGCGCGGCAATCCGCGCGGATTTCTCGAAGAGGCAGCGGGTGTGATTTTGGGATATGGCAGGGATGGCGGCATTGATGCGCGGGGGTTGGAGGATGCGATTGCGGCCGCACGCGCGCGGGTCCGGGCAAGGGAGATCAGGCGCTTGCTTGAGGCGGATCTGAATGGTGATCTTGCCGTTGATGCGCGCGAACTTGATATTGCCATCGGCACCGCAAGTGCGACGATGCGCGGAAGGTTGCTGAACTGGCATGTGCTGGCCGATGGGGATCGGGATGGTGTGGTTCAGTGGGATGAACTCCGACAATTTGCCTCAACAGCCGGTGAAAACGCGCTGAGCGCACACGCCGCGCAGGCCATCCGCGCGTTGATGGTTTTTGATCTGGACGGAAACGGACATGTTACGGTGCCGGAAATACGCGAGGCCATTTCCCTGTTGCGTGTCCCGGTCTAGTTGTGCCTTTTCCTGACGGTGTTCATCTGATCCGGTTGCGGGGCACCCGACCCGCGCAACACCCGCGCGGCGCCTGACCCGATTGCGGGTTTGCGCCCTGTCAACCCTGGCCGAGCCGGCGCGCCGGTATCAGGGGCAGTGACCCGGCCCGTGAAATGCAGCAGTGCAAAAAAGGCGCGGCAGGGTACTCGCACCCAGGGTGGAATGCGCCTATAAGGCGGGCAGACCGTTGCGATTGGAGCTGCCCCATGACCGGAGAACTCTCCCCCATCGACAAGGCGAAGTTTGTCGCCGCAAAACGTGCCGCGCAGTATGTCGAGGATGGCATGCGCGTAGGGCTGGGCACCGGGTCCACGGCCGCCTGGCTGGTGCGCTGTCTGGGCGAAATGGTGCGCGATGACGGGTTGCGTATCAAAGGGGTGCCGACGTCGACGCGTACCGCTGAGTTGGCCCGTGATGTCGGGATCGAGGTGATTTCGCTGGACGAGGCCAAGTGGCTGGACCTGACCATCGACGGGGCGGATGAATTTGACGGCGAACTGAACCTTATCAAGGGTGGCGGCGGGGCGCTGTTGCAGGAAAAGATCGTGGCCACTGCATCGGATCAGATGGTGGTGATTGCCGATGTCGGCAAAGAGGTCGAAACCCTCGGGGCCTTTCCGTTGCCCATCGAGGTGATCCCCTTTGGCTGGCAGACCACGCAGGCATTGGTTGAGGAAACGCTCATCAGCATGGATGTTCTGGGGCGCAATTCAACGCTGCGCATGAACGGGGACAGGCCGTTTATCACCGATGAGGGAAATCACATCCTTGATCTGCATCTCAATCGGATCGGCAATGCGCGGCAATTGGCGCTGGTGTTGAACCAGATGCCGGGATGTGTGGAAAACGGTTTGTTCATCGACATATGTGACGCGGTTGTGATCGGTTATGGGGATGGCAGAGTCGAGGTCCGCGACATAAATGAGGGCACGATTGCCACCGAACGGTTGGATTTTGTCGAAACCGACAATCTGTTCTCCGACCTCACTGATTAAGGAAAGCATCCATGGCCGCTGCGGAATTCGATTACGACCTTTTTGTCATCGGCGGGGGGTCCGGCGGCGTGCGCGCGGCACGGGTGGCGGCCGGTGAACATGGCGCACGGGTCGGGTTGGCCGAGGATGACCGCTATGGCGGCACTTGCGTGATCCGGGGGTGTGTGCCCAAGAAGCTGATGGTGTTTGCCTCTGAATACGCCGGGATGCCGGAGGAGGCTGCGGCCTATGGTTGGGACATCAAGGCGGGGGCGTTTGACTGGACGGCGTTCCGGGGCAAGCTGAATGCGGAACTGGATCGCCTTGAGGGAGTCTATCGCAAGCTGCTGGCAGGATCCGGGGTCGAGACCTTTGATCAGCGCGCCACCATCAAGGATGCGCATACGGTGCAACTGGCCGATGGCTCAACAAAGACAGCCAAGCATATTCTGGTGGCGACGGGCGGATACCCGGTGCGCCCCGATCTGCCCAATGCCGATCTGGGGCTGGTGTCGGACGACTTGTTTCATCTCGAAGAGCTGCCCAAATCCATGCTGATTGTGGGGGGCGGCTATATTGCCTGTGAATTTGCCGGGATCATGAACGGCCTCGGCGTGAAGGTCACGCAATATTACCGGGGCGCGCAGGTGTTGCGTGGTTTTGATGACGAGGCGCGCGGGCTGGTATCGGATGCGATGTGCGAAAAGGGCATCAACCTGCATCTGGGGACCAATATTCTTGAGATGGCGCAGGCCAAGGACCAGGATGGCAAGATCTGGGTCAAGGCCACCAATGGCAGCGAGGCGACTTTTGACACCGTGTTGTTTGCCACGGGGCGCACCCCCTCGGCCCAGGGGATGGGGCTGGAAGAGGCCGGCGTCAAGTTGGGGCGGCGCGGCGAGATTGTCGTGGATGAGTACAGCCAGACGGCGGTGCCCTCGATCTATGCGATTGGCGATGTAACCAACCGGGTTAACCTGACCCCCGTGGCAATCCGCGAAGGGATGGCCTTTGTCCAGACCGTGTTTGCGGGCAATCCGACGCCGGTGGACCATGCGCTGATCCCTTCGGCGATCTTTACGCAGCCGGAAATGGGCACCGTGGGATTGTCGGAAGAAGAGGCAAGCGATCAGGAACCGATTGACGTTTATGCAACCTCGTTCCGTCCGATGCAGACGGCCTTTGCCGATATGCCCGACCGGGTGTTGATGAAATTGATCGTATCGCAGGCCACTCGTGTGGTACTGGGGTGCCATATCGTCGCACCACATGCGGGCGAACTGATTCAGTTAGCGGGAATTGCGGTCAAAGCGGGGTTGACCAAGGAACAGTTTGACATGACCTGTGCGGTGCATCCCACTATGTCGGAGGAACTTGTCACGATGCGCAACCCCACGCGGACCGCTTGAATTTCACGAACCACAACACACATCACACCTATCAAAGATAGTCGCCGCAACACCGCGGCACCGGAAGGGAAAGACAAAATGGCTGGCAACACAGGCGGCCCCTGGGGAGGGGGCGGAAATAGCGGCGGCGGAGGCGGCAAGGACGAGGGTTCGGGCGGCAATCGTGGCAATCAGGGCGGCGGGCGCGGCCCCGGCGGTGACATGCCGCAGATTCCCGAGATCGACGAGTTGGTCAAGAAGGGCCAGGAGCAGCTGCGCGTACTGATGGGCGGCGGCAATGGCCGCGAGCGCGGCGGCGGCGGCGGCAGTGGCGGCGGTGGGGCTGGACCACTGTTGACCCGCGGCACTGTTGGCCTGGGTGTGGTTGCGGTGGTGATTGCCTGGCTGTTCGCCAGCTTTTACACGGTGCGGCCCGAACAGCAGTCGATTGAGCTTTTTCTGGGCGAGTTTTCCGGGATTGGCACCGAGGGTCTGAATTTTGCCCCCTGGCCGGTGGTTTCTGCAGAAGTGTTTGACGTCACTACCAACCGTACCGAAGAAATTGGTGTGGGGCGCGGTGCATCGGACAATGATGGTCTGATGCTGACCACGGACGAAAACATCGTCGATATTGATTTTCAGGTGGTCTGGAACATCAAGAACGCGCGGGATTTCAAATTCTCGCTCCGCGATCCTGATGCCTCTGTGCGGGCGATTTCGGAATCAGCGATGCGCGAGGTGATTGCGCAATCCGAACTGGCCCCGATCCTGAACCGGGATCGTGGTGCAGTGGCGGACCGCGTGAAAGAGTTGATCCAGATCACGCTGGACAACCGCGAGACCGGCATCAACGTGTTGCGTGTGAACGTGAACAAGGTCGATCCGCCCAGCCAGACGGTGCGGGTCAGGAATTCTGATGGCACAAACAGCCAGGCCTCTGTTGTGGATGCCTTCCGCGACGTCCAGGCGGCCGAACAGGAACGCGACCGTGTCGAGCGTCAGGCGGATGCCTACGCCAACCGTAAAACCGCTGAGGCGCGGGGGGAAAGCGCACAGTTGCTGGAAGCGGCAGAAGGTTACCGTGCCCGCGTCGTCAACGACGCGATTGGTGAGGCCAGCCGGTTTGAAGCGGTCCTGACGGAATTTACTGCGGCACCAGATGTGACGCGCAAACGTCTGTACATCGAGACCATGCAGAAAGTGCTGGGCGATGTGGACAAGATCATTATCGAAGGTGGTCTGGGTGGAGCCGGGGGCCAGGGTGTTGTGCCTTATCTGCCGCTCAATGAACTGCGACGTTCGGGAGGGTCGAACTAATGGGTAAGTCAGGATTTTTGTTGGTCATTTTGGTCGTGGTCATCGCGGCGGTGATGTCATCGATCTTTGTGGTGGATGAACGCGAAAAGGTGCTGGTGCTGCGCTTTGGGCAGATCAAGCAGGTGCGGATTGAGCCGGGGATTGGCTTCAAGGTGCCGGTGGTGGACGAAGTGGTGCGGTTCGAGGACCGGATCCTGTCGCTTGAGACTGAACTGATCGAAGTAACACCGGCGGATGACCGGCGTCTGGAAATCGACGCCTTTGTTCTCTACCGGATTAATGACATCGTGCAGTATCGTCAGGCGATTGGTGCGGGCGGCGAGCGTCAGGCGACGCTTGATCTGGCCGGTATCTTGGAATCGCAGATCCGTGCGGTGCTGGGTTCGCAGGGCGTCACTTCCAGCACCATCCTGTCACCGGAACGGTCGGCACTGATGGATCAGATCCGGGAGCGTGCGGATGCACGGGCCGTGGCGCTGGGCCTGAAGGTCGTGGATGTGCGCCTGCGGCAGACCAATCTGCCAGAGCAAAACTTTGACGCGACACTGCAACGGATGATCGCCGAACGGGACCGGGAAGCAACAGACGAACGGGCCCGTGGCCGCGAGGCTGCGCAGCGGGTCATCGCGCTGGCGGACCGTACCTATGAGGAAATCCTGTCAGAGGCGCGCCGGGATGCGCGCATCATTGAAGGTGAAGCGGATGCCGAACGGAACCGCATTTTTGCCGAGGCCTATGGCAAGGACCAGGAGTTCTTTGAATTCTATCGGTCGCTGACCGCCTATGAGGAAGCGTTGAAGGGGGAGAATTCCACGATGGTGTTGTCACCGGATTCGGAATTCTTCAACTATCTGCGCTCCGACCTGGGCAGCCGGTCCGTCGAGGGAGAGCGCAATTGAGCCTGCTGCTCCTTGCGATTGGCATGGTGATGATTTTCGAGGGGCTGGTGTACGCACTGGCCCCTTCGTTGTTGGAACGGATGCTGGAGGTGCTGCGCGCCATGCCGGAAGGGGCGGTGCGCCAGATTGGCGCGCTGGTTCTCGTGGCCGGGCTGATTCTTGTCTGGGCCGCATTTCAGATCGGGGTATGATCCGCAGGAGCGGCTGCGCCGCGCATGATCCATTTTGCTGATGAAGGGGCTTTGCCCCTTCAAACTTCCCCAGGATATTTTCGGCAAAAAGAAGGTGGATTGGCTTTGTCATTGTGCGTGGGCAGTTGAAAACCGCGTGAAGCGGCACATCTTTGATATTGCGGTAAGGGTGCGTGCGATGCACTCTGAGCGGACAAAAAGAACAGGAGACATCCGATGCAGTCACAGGCAATCGCGCAGGCGCGGCTATGGCATGAGGCCCCGGCGTTCAAGGCGCTTTTTCTGAGCGTTCTGACGCTTGCCTTTCTGGCGGTGCAGGCGGCGATGGCGTTTGCCCGACCCGTAAGTCTGGCACCCCTGGCCGAGCAGATCAGCCCGTCGGTTGTGAATATCACCACGTCCACCGTGGTTGAAGGGCGCACCGGACCACGCGGGATTGTACCGGAGGGGTCGCCCTTTGAGGATTTTTTCCGCGAGTTTCAGGACCGCAACGGTGAAGGCGATCGCCCCCGCCGGTCTTCGGCGCTGGGCTCTGGTTTTGTTATTTCCGAAGATGGCTTTGTCGTTACCAACAACCACGTCATTGATGGCGCAGATGAGATCACCATCGAATTTTTCTCAGGCCAGGAACTGAAAGCCACGGTGATCGGCACCGACCGCAATACAGATATTGCGCTGCTCAAGGTCGAAGCGGAAGGGCCGCTGCCCTTTGTCAGCTTTGGTGACAGCAACGACGCGCGTGTCGGGGACTGGGTGATTGCCATGGGCAATCCGCTGGGTCAGGGATTTTCGGTTTCCGCCGGGATCGTATCGGCGCGCAACCGCGCCTTGTCGGGCACCTATGACGACTATATCCAGACAGATGCGGCGATCAACCGGGGCAATTCCGGTGGGCCGCTGTTCAACATGGACGGGCAGGTGATCGGGGTGAACACCGCGATCCTGTCGCCCAATGGCGGCTCCATCGGGATTGGCTTTTCCATGGCGTCCAATGTGGTGGCGCGGGTGGTCGATCAACTCAAGGAATATGGCGAAACGCGGCGCGGCTGGCTGGGCGTGCGCATTCAGGATGTGACGCAGGACGTGGCAGACGCGATGGGGTTGGACAAGGCCACGGGCGCGCTGATTACCGATGTACCGGACGGACCTGCCAAGAAGGCCGGTTTGGAAACGGGCGATGTGATCTTGTCCTTTGACGGGGTCGAGGTCGCCGATACCCGCGGGCTTGTCCGGCAGGTTGGCAACAGCGCCGTGGGCGCAACCGTCCGAGTGACCGTGTTGCGCGACGGCAAGAGCCAGACCATCAAAGTTGTGCTGGGCCGTCGTGAGGACGCCGATACCGCAGCCGCGGCGACCCCTCAGGAAGACAAGGACAAGACCGAGCCTTTGACCAAGTCGCTGCTGGGGCTGACCTTGACTCCGCTGACCGAGACTTTGCGCGAGGAACTGGGGGCGGATCCCGAGATGGACGGCCTTGCGGTGACGCAGGTTGACGAGGAGTCCGAGGCGTATGAAAAGGGACTGCGCGCCGGGGACATCATCACCGAGGCGGGACAGCAGAAAGTTTCGGACATTGCGGCGCTCGAAGCGCGGGTGGCGGCGGCCAGGGACGCCGGGCGCAAGTCGCTGTTGCTACTGGTGCGCCGGGCCGGAGACCCCAGGTTCGTGGCACTTTCTCTCGAAGAGTAAACGCGGATCCATCGACCACAAGGGCGCCTCAAGTGGCGCCCTTTTTTGCGTTTCTGGGTCTGGTCCTCCTAGTCGCGTTCCACCGCGATCAATCCAAGGCGGCGCGCGGTTTCAAGAGACAGCACGGGGCTGTCCGGCCCGCCGGTGTCCTTTTGCAGGCGCTGGATCGCGGCGCGGGTTCGTGGGGTCATGGCGCCAGTTACCGGGCCTTTATACAGGCCGCGCACTGTCAGCGCGCGCTGAAGCGAGGCGGTGAACTCTTCCGTCAGGACTTCGGCACAGGGAGTTTCGAACCAGTTGTCCCGGCGCGGGGTCACGATTCGCTGGCGTTGTTCAGTGCGGAAAACCGGGAGCTTGGCAATTGTGCCATCCGGGTTCACCTTGGCGGGTTTGACCTGCACCTGCTGGCTTACGGTCTGGATCACTGCGGGGCTGACTGTTTTGCCCCAGCAGGTGCCAGGTGGCGCGCCTTCGGGGCCGTCACGGGTTGGCGCGATCACGCCCGGCTCAGGCGGGGCCTTTTCGGCCCCCTGCAAAGCGGTTTCGCAGCCCACAAGTGCGGTAAGAACAACAAGTGCGCAGCAAATGCGGCGCGGGGGGGGGAAGGTGCGTGCCTCAATCATGGCCCAATGCCTCTTGGGTCTGGAATTTTGCCCTACACTAGCGGCTTTGGCACAGGCTGCATAGCGGTCATGGAATTGCGGCGGTACCGGGTGCGACAGGTCGCAAAAGGGGCTGGAAGACCGGAGTGGCGAAGGCTAGATAAGGACAGACGCAAGGCAGCAAAGGGCGCTTAGATGGCAAAGATCACTTATGTAGAACACAGTGGCACCGAACATGTGGTCGAGGTCGCCAATGGCCTGACAGTCATGGAAGGTGCGCGCGACAATAACATCCCCGGCATCGAGGCCGATTGCGGCGGGGCCTGCGCCTGTTCGACCTGTCACGTCTATGTCGATCCGGCATGGATCGACAAGATCCCGGCCAAGGACGACATGGAAGAAGACATGCTTGATTTCGCCTATGAGCCTGATCCGGCGCGCTCACGCCTGACCTGTCAGATCAAGGTCACCGACGCCCTGGATGGGTTGCGTGTGCAGATGCCGGAAAAGCAGATCTGATGCGGCCGTTGCTGCGGGCGGTGCTGGCGCTTTTGCTGCTGGCGGTGCCGCAGATGGTCATGGCGACGCCCCCCAATGTCATTGTGGCGGCCGATTATGCCGAGCCGACAACGCGCTATCCGCATGGGGTGCTGGGCGATGACATTGAATGGGGTGCGCTCAGGCTGACGGTTGACATGTGCGTGGACTGTGAAAGCCGCGATGTCCGCGACTTTGTCATTCGCCTGCCTGAGCATCGGGTGTTCGAGGACACGGCCCCACGGCTGGTCGATCTGGATGGGGACGGATCTCCGTATGTTGTTGTCGTCGAAAGCGATGCCCGGTTGGGCGCGCGGTTGGCGATCTACAACGAGGCGGGGTTTGTTGCCGGCACACCTTTCATTGGCACGCGCAACCGCTGGCTTGCGCCGGTTGGGGCGGCTGATCTGGATGGCGATGGTGTGATGGAACTGGCCTATGTCGACCGCCCCCATCTGGCCAAGACGCTGCGGGTCTGGCGCTGGCGGGGTGGCACGCTGGACCCTGTTGCCGAGATGGGAGGGCTGAGCAATCACCGCATTGGCGAACGTGACATTGCCGGAGGTATCCGCACCTGCGCCAATGTGCCTGAGATGATTGTCGCGACGGCGGACTGGTCCCGGCTGATGGCTGTGACATTGCAGGACAACAGATTGCGCGCCCGCGACATTGGCGCCCATGAGGGCCGCAAAAGTTTTGCCGCTGCGCTGGGCTGTTAAGACACCATTATCCCAGCGCCCGCCAGCCAATATCACGCCTGCAAAACCCCTCGGGCCAGTCGATCTGATCCACCGTTGCATAGGCCCGGTCCCGCGCTTCACTCAGGGATGCGCCCCGCGCGGTCACGTTCAACACCCGGCCCCCCGTGGCGATGATCTGGCCGTCGTGTTTGGCGGTGCCGGCGTGAAATACCATGTTCGAGCTGTCTTCGGGCAGACCTTCAAGTCCTCCGATGTTGGTGCCTTTTTCGTAGCCACCCGGATAGCCGTCGGCGGCCATTACCACGGTGATTGCGTGGTCGTCGGCCCAATTGACCCGCATCTCGGCCAGCCGGCCTTCGGCGGCGGCATGCATCAGATCAAACGCCTGGGCGCCCAGCCGCATCATCAGAACCTGGCATTCGGGATCGCCGAAGCGGACGTTGTATTCTACCAGACGCGGCACGCCGTTCTTGATCATCAGCCCGGCATAGAGCACCCCCTTGTAGGGCATGCCGCGCCGCGCCATTTCGTTCATGGTGGGGCGGATGATCTCGTCCAGGGCACGGGTGGCGATGGCGTCGGTCAGCACCGGCGCGGGCGAATAGGCCCCCATGCCGCCGGTGTTGGGTCCGGTGTCCCCGTCGCCCACACGTTTATGGTCCTGCGCAGTGCCGATGGGCAGCACGGTTTCGCCATCGCAGAGCACAAAAAAGGACGCCTCTTCGCCATCCATGAATTCCTCGATCACGACCTCGGCCCCGGCGGCACCAAAGGCCCCATCGAACATCTCGTCCACCGCCGCAGATGCCTCGTCGTCGGTCATGGCGATGATGACACCTTTGCCTGCGGCCAGGCCATCCGCCTTGATCACGATCGGGGCGGGATGTTGGGCCAGGTACGTGCGCGCGGCACCGGCGTCGGTGAAATGGCCGTATTCAGCGGTCGGGGCGTTGACGGCGGCGCAAATTTCCTTGGTGAACGCCTTGGAGGCTTCCAGCCGTGCAGCCGCCGCAGAGGGGCCAAAGACCGCGAAACCCGCGTCGCGCAGGTCATCGGCGACTCCTGCCGCAAGCGGGGCTTCCGGTCCGACGATGACAAAATCAATGCTGTTTGCCTCGCAGAAGGCGACCACCGCGCTGCCGTCCATGATGTCGATTGCGGCGCAGTCTGCGATGCTGGAGATACCCGCGTTGCCCGGAGCCACGATCAGCTTGTCGCATTTGGGGTTTTGCAGAACCGCCCAGGCGAGACTGTGTTCGCGCCCCCCGCTGCCCAGAATAAGGATGTTCATGGTGCACGCTCCCTTGGCCTTGTGTCACCGGCGTTCTAAGCTGGGCGGAGGCTGCTGACAAGGACAGGCAATGGATCTGATTGACGACCCCCAGGAAGGCATGAACAGCCCTGAATTCACCGTCACGGAAATATCCGGGGCGATCAGGAAGGTGATCGAGGGGAATTTTGGCCATGTGCGCATCAAAGGGGAGGTTGGTCGGGTCAGCCGCCCACGGTCCGGGCATATCTATCTTGACCTCAAGGATGACAAATCCGTCATTTCCGGGGTCATCTGGAAAGGCGTGTCCGCCCGCCTGCAAACCCAGCCGGAAGAAGGTATGGAAGTGGTCGCCACGGGCCGTGTCACCACCTTTGGCGGGCAGTCGAAATACCAGATCGTGATCGAAGACATAAAGCCCGCGGGCATGGGTGCGCTCATGGCGTTGCTGGAAAAGCGCAAGAAAGCACTGGCCGCGGAGGGGCTGTTCGATCCGGCCCGCAAGCGGCCTCTGCCCTACCTGCCGGAGGTCATCGGCGTTGTCACCTCACCCTCGGGGGCGGTGATTCGCGACATCCTGCATCGGTTGCGTGACAGGTTTCCGCGCAAGGTGCTGATCTGGCCCGTTGCGGTACAGGGGGCCAAATGTGCGCCCGAGGTCGCAGGTGCCATCACCGGGTTCAACGCGCTGACGCCGGGTGGACGCCTGCCCCGGCCCGATTTGCTGATTGTGGCCCGTGGGGGCGGATCGGTCGAAGACCTCTGGGGGTTCAATGAAGAGATTGTTGCACGGGCGGCGGCCGCGTCCGACATTCCGCTGATTTCAGCGGTCGGGCATGAGACCGACACCACCTTGATTGATTTCGTGTCCGACCGGCGCGCACCCACACCCACGGCTGCGGCGGAACTGGCGGTGCCGGTGCGTCATGAACTGGCGGCGTGGCTGGAGGGACAGGGCGCCCGGATGGGCCAGTTGCTCAGCCAGGGGCTGACGGCGCGGGATCAGCGGTTGCGTGACATGGCGCGTGCTCTGCCTCGGCCGGAAAACCTGCTTGAGGGGCCACGACAGCGGCTGGATCGGGCTGCCGGCCAATTGGGTCCGGCATTGATTGCGCCGGCGGGTGCATCTTGCCACCATGTCGGGGTCACTGCGTCCGGCCACCCTTGCACAGCGCCTGCGCAACGATCGCGACCGGCTGAACGCCCTTGCCCGGCGATTTGGCCCCGCGTTGAAACGGGGCGTCGCGGCCAAGAGGGACCGATTTGAAACCCGCGCACAGGCGTTTCGCCCGGCGGCGCTGGCCCAGGATAGCGCCCGCAAGGCGGAAGCCTTCGACAGGCTTGCCACCCGGTTGTCGGACACGGGCCAGCGTCAGGTCAAACGGCTGCGCGACCGAATCGACGCGCTGGACCGGTTGCGCGAGACGCTCAGCTACAAATCCACCCTTGCGCGCGGCTATGCGGTGGTGCGCGGGGACGGCGAGATCGTCACAGGCACCACAGCGGCGCGACGGGCCACAACGCTGGAGATCGAGTTTTCAGATGGCCGCGTGGTGGTTGGCGGAAAGTCGACGGCCAAAAAGACATCGGCCAAACCACCGGAGCAGGGCAGTTTGTTCTGAGGGGGTGACGCAAGAGGAGCGTCAGGGCGGGCCTGCGACTCGGTCAGAGGACCGTCATGCAGGCGCAGGTGGCGCCATGCGACACCGCAAGACTGACCGAGCCGAGCGCGAGCGATCTGAAACTGCCCAGCCCACGACGGCCCATGACGATCAGATCGGCATCAATGTCATTGGCTTTGCCCAGGATGAAATCGACCGGAGCGCCCTGACCCAAGTGGGTTCCGGCCAGGGTAAGGCCAGCTTCTGTTGCGGTCGCTTTGGCTTGATCCATGATCTTCCGGCCCGCCTCCTCGATCTGGGCGGCAGTTGGCGGGACATCAATGGCGCTGACATAGGCACCGATGACAATCGGGGGGGTATCAACCTGTGGCACATGGACCAGATGCAGGGAGGCTCCATGGATCTTTGCCAGCGCAACCGCAGTTCGCAGCGCGTTTTCGGCGTGATCGGACCCATCATAGGCAAGCAGGATCGTGTTGAACATGGCGGCTCTCCATTTGGCAAGGCGTTGGAAAGCGATCCTTGCACCTTTTGCGGCCCCCCTCTTTGATCCGTATCAATCAAGGAGGAGGCTGAAAAAGGAACAGACAGATCAATCAGGTCGGGATCAGCGCCCAGTAATCCAGATCAAGCAGAACCTCGGGCAGGTATTTGCCGTCAGCACCTTTGAGCTTGAACGGCGCGCCGCCCTTGGTCGCCACCAGCCGCAGCCGGATGGCCCCTACACCGGGGGCGTCAGTTTCGGCCTTGTCGATCACCTCGGACCAGGCGCGCACCGTGTCACCCGCCAGACAGGGGTTGGCATGGGCGCCACCGTTCAGCCCGACAACCATCTGTGCATTGGCCAGCCCGTTGAATGACAGCGCCCGCGCCATTGATATGACATGGCCACCATAGATCAGGCGGCTTCCATCGGGGCGTGCGGAGGTGTCGAAGTGCACCTTGGCAGTGTTCTGCCAGAGCCGCGTGGCCATCATGTGTTCGGCTTCCTCGATGGTCACGCCGTCCACATGGTCGATCTGTTCGCCGATTTCGTAGTCATCCCAGCGGTGCCGCTCCCCGGCGAGCGTGAAATCGTAATTGGTGAAATTCAGCCCCTCGGGCACCACCAATTTATCCGCCGCTATTGCCTTGGGCAGGTCAGGGACCACGGTTTCGGGCGCGGGGGTGTCGATGTCGCGTTTGCGAACCATGACCCAGCGGACGTATTCCATGACCACGTCGTCATGCTGGTTCAGACCCGTCGTGCGGACATAGACCACGCCGGTCTTGCCATTTGAATTCTGCTTGAGACCAATCACCTCGGATTGCGAGCGCAGGGTGTCGCCCGGCCAGACCGGGGTGATCCAGCGGCCCTGGGCATAGCCCAGATTGGCAACCGCGTTCAGGGACACATCCGGAACGGTTTTGCCAAACACGATGTGGAACGCGATCATATCATCCAGCGGGCTGTTGGGCAGGCCGCAGTTCTGGGCAAACTGGTCGGAGGAGTAAAGCGCATGGCGCGCCGGATAGAGCATGTGGTAGAGGGCGCGTTCGCCCATTTTCACGGTGCGCGGCACCGCGTGATGGATGGTTTCACCGACGGTATAATCTTCAAAAAACCGGCCCGAATTTGTCTTGATCATCAGTGCTCCCCCAGCTTGGTATCAGGGGTGTAGGTGCCTTCGGCGTCTTTGACCACGGACTGGCCGCAGCGCATGACGCCTGCCTTGTGATCCCACGTCTGGGTCGGAGAGCCGAAAAGTTCCCATCCCTTGTTCAGGGCATCGGTGACCTTGTGGCAGAAGGCGGAAGTGTCCTCTTCCGAGAGGAAGCGATAAAGTTTCATAAGGGTCTCATCGGTTGGATCAGGAAGGGAAAGGCCAGTAGCCGAGCCAGTTGTGCACAAGCGCCACAAGGGCAAAGATCACCAGCGATATGACGATCAGGCGGATATAGGTTGCGCGCCCTGCCGGGGCGGGTGGGGCCCAGTCCGGTTCGGCGCGGTTGATCAGGATCACGCTGATCGCTGCCCAGCCAAGCAAACCGCCAAACAGCACAACCGAGGCCAGATCCCCGTTGAC
>CAXBKL010000034.1:0-30583 GCA_963976125.1 uncultured Sulfitobacter sp.
TGTCCACCTGCAGGAATTCCTGTTGCGGATGCTTGCGCCCGCCCTGCGGCGGCACCGAGGCAACCGTGCCTTCCATCAGTTTCAGCAACGCCTGCTGTACGCCCTCGCCCGACACATCGCGGGTGATCGACGGGTTCTCGGACTTGCGCGTGATCTTGTCGACCTCGTCGATGTAAACGATGCCGCGCTGCGCGCGTTCCACGTTGTATTCTGACGACTGCAACAGCTTGAGAATGATGTTTTCAACGTCTTCCCCGACATAGCCCGCTTCGGTCAGCGTCGTCGCATCGGCCATCGTGAAAGGCACATCCAGAATGCGCGCCAATGTCTGCGCCAGAAGCGTCTTGCCACAGCCCGTGGGACCGATCAGCAGGATGTTGGATTTTGCCAGTTCTATATCGCCGCCCTTCTGGGCGTGATTAAGACGTTTGTAGTGGTTGTGCACCGCCACCGACAACACGCGCTTGGCCATCGCCTGACCAATCACATAATCGTCCAGCACTTCACTGATGTCCCTGGGTGTCGGCACACCATCGGTGGCCTTCAACCCGCTTGCTTTTGTTTCTTCGCGGATGATGTCCATGCAAAGCTCAACACATTCATCGCAGATGAACACGGTTGGCCCTGCAATAAGCTTGCGAACCTCATGCTGGCTCTTGCCGCAAAAGCTGCAATAGAGGGTGTTTTTGCTGTCACCGCCGGAATTATTCGCCATGTCAGCCCTTTCAGGTCTGTCGTTGATTTTGCGCCTCAAAACAAAGGCACGGACGCTTTCGTGACCCTAGGCCACTGCCCCCGGCGCTACAATCAGAAAATCATAGCACCGGGATGGCGATTACTTGTCACCCTTGCCTTTTTTCGGCGCGTCCGGATCATCGGACTTGCCACGGCTTTCCACGATTTCGTCTATCAAGCCCCATTTCTTGGCCTCTTCGGGGGACATGAAATTGTCCCGCTCCAGCGCCTCTTCGACCTTTTTGAGGGTCTGACCTGTATGTCTTACGTAGATCTCGTTCAGGCGTGTTTTCAGCTTCTGGGTTTCCTGCGCATGGATCATGATGTCGGTCGCCTGTCCCTGATACCCACCAGAGGGCTGGTGCACCATCACGCGGGAATTCGGCAGGGAAAAGCGCATGCCCGCCTCACCGGCCGTCAACAAAAGCGACCCCATCGAGGCCGCCTGCCCGATCACCAGCGTGGAAACCTTTGGCCGGATGTACTGCATCGTGTCATAGATCGACAGACCGGACGTCACCACGCCGCCGGGGCTGTTGATGTACATCGAAATTTCCTTGCTCGGATTCTCGGCCTCAAGGTGCAAAAGCTGGGCAACTATCAGCGATGACATGCCGTCATGTACCGGACCGGACAGGAAAATGATCCGCTCTTTCAAAAGCCGCGAGAAAATATCATAGGCCCGCTCGCCCCGGCTGGTCTGCTCGACCACCATCGGGACAAGGGTGTTCATGTAGGTATCAATGGGATCGGTCATATCTGTTCGCCTGTAATATGTTTGCAGGACCATACCCGCAAAACCGTTAGCGCAAGATTAGTCATGCGCTTTGGGAGCTTCAAGGGGGCCATTGCACCTGTTGAAGATGTCTTGGCGTGATCCTACCTGACACACAGGAGGGAAAGCTGATCCAGACCCCTGCGGAATGGGGGGTGCAGGACGCCACCGTGACATTTGCCACCGCACCCCGTTGACCTTTCCCGCAAGGTCTTGTCACAAATCCACAACAGATGCGCGGTACAAGGCGGACACGCGCTTCACTTTGAACAGGATTGGTTATGGATCACCGCGACATCATCGACAGCCCCGCGTATGGCAACAAGGCCGAAGCCTTTGAAGCCTTTGATGACATCCCGACCAATCCCGACCCTACCCGCACCATCGGAGATGTCATCAACGCCCGCTATGGCCGGCGGGATGTTCTGCGCGGCGTGTTGGGGGTCTCGGCGAGCACAGCGCTCTTTGGCACCTCTGCCCTGATTGCCCCGGACACGGCAGCCGCCTCTGAACGAAAAAGCCGCTACACTTTCGAAGAGTTGACGGCAGGCAACGATGAAACACACCACGTGGCGGACGGCTATGACGCACAGGTTCTGTTGCGCTGGGGGGATCCGATCACCACCGATGCGCCCGATTTTGACGTCATGAATCAGACAGCAGCGGCACAGCTCAAGCAGTTTGGGTACAACAACGATTATGTCGGATTTCTCCCGCTCGATGCCTCCGACACACGCGGCCTGCTTTGCGTGAACCACGAATACACCAACGAAGAGGTGATGTTTCCGGGCCTGGGCCGTCAGGACCGTGCAGGTTTTGACGGCATGACGCGGGCGCTTGTCGACATCGAAATGGCCGCGCATGGCGGGTCGGTAGTGGAAATCGAACGTGACGATGCGGGCACATGGTCCGTGGTACGCGACAGCGCGATGAACCGGCGGATCACCCCACTGGACACCGTGATGGCGCTAAGCGGCCCGGCGGCGGGCCATGCGCGGCTTAAGACCAATGACGATCCATCCGGCAAGAGGGTCATCGGTACGCTCAACAACTGCGCCGGCGGCATGACCCCCTGGGGCACCTGGTTGATGGCCGAGGAAAACTTTCACGGCTATTTCTGGACCGATACGCGGGACGCGGACGGCAGGCCGGACATTTCTGCGCAGCCGCAAGCCCGACAGATGAAACGCTATGGCGTGCCCGGCATGTGGTACGCTTGGGGCAAGCACCATGATCGGTTCAACATCGACAAGGAACCCAACATGCCCAACAAGTTCGGCTGGGTTGTCGAAGTGGACCCGACGGACCCCACATCAACTCCGGTCAAACGCACGGCATTGGGCCGTTTCCGCCATGAAGGGGCCGAAACCACCATCAGCAGCGACGGCAGGCTGGTGATCTATATGGGCGACGACAACCGGTTCGACTATCAGTACAAATATGTCTCGACCGGTACGGTGTCCGGTACCGCGTCCGAAAACGGCGCGCTTCTGGATGACGGCATCCTCTACGTTGCTCGGTTTGACGAAGACGGCACCATCGACTGGATGCCGCTGGTTCATGGAACCGGGCCACTGACGGCGGAAAATGGCTTTGCCGATCAGGGAGACGTGGTAATCGACGCCCGCCTTGCGGCTGATCTTTTGGGCGCAACGCCGATGGACCGGCCTGAAGATGCACAACCACGCGGCGATGGCACCGCCTATGTCATGCTGACCAACAACTCGCGCCGCAAGGAGGATCAGGTCAACGCCGCAAACCCCCGTGCCGGAAGCCGCTTTGGCCATATCATCGAGATCAGGGAAGCAGACGGCAACCATGCCGCCACTTCCGGCACCTGGTCCATTCTTGTGAAATGCGGCGACCCTGCCATTTCCGAGGTCGGCGCACAGTGGAACCCGGATACCTCTGACGATGGCTGGTTCGGATCGCCGGACAATTGCGCATTCGATGCGGACGGACGGCTATGGGTGGCAACAGACCAGGGGTCCAGATGGGGCAAGACGGGCAAATCCGACGGCCTGTACGGGTTGGAGACCGAAGGCGATGCGCGTGGTACATCACGGCTGTTCTTTCGCTGCCCGGTGGGCGGCGAAATGTGCGGGCCCTACTTTACCAGCGACGGTGAAACATTGTTTCTGGCGGTTCAGCATCCGGGCACGGATGGCACCAGGCACTTCAAGGGATTTGAGCGCGAGTCTACCTTTGAAGACCCGGCAACGCGCTGGCCCGACTTCGATCCGGCGATGCCGCCGCGCCCTTCTGTGGTTGTTGTGACCAAAATCGGCGGTGGCAAGATCGCCGTCTGACCCGCTGATCCGCCCTGCGGTCAGCGCGACAGGCACCTTTTCACGCTGTCCGAGATTGACGCCATCAGCGCCAGATAATGGTCTTCGCCCAATGGCAGGTTCACCCCAATCGGGTCAATGGTGCCCCGGCCAATGTCCAACCCGTCGGTTGCGGTGTCCAGCAGACCCGAATCAATCTGCGGCTCGCTGAAGGCGCAGACAACACCGCTGTCGCGTAGCGTCGCCCGGATCTGCGACATCCGTGCCGGACCCGGTTGATCGGCCTCTGCGGATTTCACTGCCGCCACCGACGTCAGCCCGAAATACGTCTCAAAGTAGAGAAACCCGTCATGCAGGACGACAAATGGCCGGTCCTTGACGCCGCTGAGGTCGAGATGAATGCGATCAGCCCCGGCCCTGATCGCACCAGCCGCCATCAGGGCGTTGGCGCGGTAGCCATCGGCACCATCCGGGTCCAGCGCCGACAACTGCCCGGCGATTTCTTTTAGCCAAAGGACCGCATTGTCCGGGTCCAGCCACATGTGCGGATCACGCATTCCGCCTTGATCCTTGGCGCTGCTGTCGTCGTCGTTGTCTTGATGTCCTTCATCATCACCGTGGCCATGCGGATCAAAAACACCGGCTTCGCGTAGTCCAAGAACCTTTGTTCCGGGCACATTCATCAACTCGATCCGCAAAGCAGCGGGGGCCAAAGTGTCGAGCGGCCCCGCCAGCCACGGTGTCAGCGCCGTGCCGACCCAGATCACGAGGTCGGCCTGCCCCAGCGCACGCGCGTCTGACGGGCGCATCGCATATTCGTGTGGCGACGCATTCGGGGGCAGGATCATATCCGGGGTTCCGCGTTCTCCCAGCACCATCGACACCAATCCATGAATCGGAGCAATATCCGTGACCACCTTTGGCACATCTGCCCCGGCTGACGCGACCACAATGGGTGTTCCCAAAACTAAAGCAAAAATCAGGTTTCGCATGAATTTCCCTATGTTACATCAGACCACTTGTCGTCATGTATGTTATAACATATCAAGTCGCAACCAGCACAAGGAGCTTTCATGTCCGCCATCGGGTTTGAACCACATGACCACCGATCCTGTGTTACCGGGACGCTGGAAAAAGCCCAGTCCCATTGCGCAACCTCCGGGCTGCGCCTGACGCCGGTGCGCCGCCGGACGCTTGAATTGCTGCTGGCCGAACATCGCGCTCTGGGGGCTTACGACATCCTCGCCTCATTGGCCGCAGAGGGCCTTGGCGCACAGCCGCCCGTGGCCTATCGGGCGCTGGATTTTCTGGTCAAGGCGGGTTTTGCCCATAAGATCGAGGCCCTGAATGCCTATATCGCCTGCGCGCATCTTGGGTCATGCCAGTCCCCCGCCTTCCTGATCTGCCGCGCCTGCAAATCTGTCGCAGAGGCGGATACCGCCCTTGCCCAGGGCCGCCTGGGCGAGGCCGCAAAGGCCACAGGATTCGTGATTGAGCGCATGGTCGTGGAGGCCGAAGGGCTTTGCCCCGAATGCCGGGGCGCCCCATGATGCTGATCGAGGCACGCAGGCTTTGCCTGCAACATGGCGGTACCAAGGTCTTGGAAAACGTGAATTTCGCGATTGAGCGGGGCGAAATTGTCACGATCGTCGGCCCCAACGGATCCGGCAAATCGAGCCTGCTCAGAGCGTTGATCGGGGCCATGAAACCGACCTCTGGCCAAGTGACCCGCGCACCGGGCCTGCGGATCGGTTATGTACCGCAGAAACTTCAGATCGACCCGACCCTGCCCCTGACTGTGCACCGCTTCCTGAACCTGCCCAGGCGTCAGCGCGGTGAAACCATCACGGATGCGTTGGCCCAGGCGGGTGTTCCCGACCTTGCCGACCGGCAGATGTCGGCGCTATCGGGGGGACAATTTCAGCGGGCCTTGCTTGCTCGGGCGCTTTTGAATGAGCCGGACATTCTGGTGCTTGACGAGCCAACGCAGGGGTTGGACCAGCCCGGAGAGGCGGCCTTTTATCGTCAGGTCGAAGAACTCAGAGCCCGGATGGGCATTGCCGTCCTGATGGTCAGCCATGATCTGCATGTCGTGATGGCCGCCTCTGATCGGGTGTTGTGCCTGAACGGTCATGTGTGCTGTGAGGGTGCGCCTGAAATCGTGGCGAACGCCCCGGAATACCGGGCCCTCTTTGGCTCCGGAACGCAGGGAGCGCTGGCGCTTTATCGCCACGAACACGATCATGGACACGATCACACGCACGATCACGGGACACACTGATGCTGGATGATTTCGCCCTGCGGGCCGCCCTTGCGGGACTTGGCGTTGCGCTGGCCGCCGCCCCTCTGGGGTGTTTTGTAGTCTGGCGCAGAATGGCCTATTTCGGTGATGCGACCAGCCACGCAGCCCTTCTTGGCGTTGCGCTGGCGCTGGCGGTGGATGTGCCGGTCACGGCAGGCGTTCTGATCGTGGCGCTTGCGATGGCGCTGGTCGTCAGCGGCCTGTCGGAACGCCGGGTCAGCACCGATGCGCTTCTGGGCGTATTGGCCCACGCCGCGCTGGCCATCGGATTGGTCGCAGTGTCGTTGCTGCCCAACCAACGCACCGACCTGTCCGCCTATCTGTTTGGCGAAATACTGGCGGTGACGCGCATTGACCTGCTGGTGATTTGGTCCGGCGCGATTGCCGTCGGGGTCTTGCTGATCTGGCGCTGGCAGGCGTTGCTGACCGCGACGCTGAACCCCGATCTTGCGGTGGCCTCTGGCGGGCATCCGAAACGCGAACAACTTATCCTGACCATCGCGCTTGCCATCACTGTCGCCGTGGCCATCAAGGTGGTGGGTGCCTTGCTGATTGCTGCCATGCTTATCATACCCGCCGCCAGCGCGCGTCCCCTGTCCCGGACCCCAGAGGGCATGGCATTTGCCGCCGTCATCATCGGCAGCCTGTCGGTGGTGGGCGGATTGGCGGCGTCGTTCACATTCGACACTCCAACGGGACCAAGCATCGTCTCCACCGCTGCTTTTTTATTCGCGTTATCAACGGCTTTTGGCGGTTTCCTGAACCGATCCTAAGTCACGGCCTGGCGCACCCTGTAGCGGTCATCATCCCAAAGTGCATTGTGCATCACATCGCTGATTGCCGCGACCGCTGCACTGACATCGCCCGCATCCAGATACAGCGGCGTAAACCCGAACCGCATGATGTTGGGGGCACGGAAATCCCCGATCACGCCGCGGTCGATCAACGCCTGCATCGCCTCATATCCATGCTCAAACCGGAACGACACCTGCGAACCGCGCATCGCCGCATCGCGTGGGCTGGCAAGGTCAAGCTGGGGCACCTGTGCCTCGACCTCGGCAATGAACTGTTCCTGCAACGCGATGGAGGCGGCGCGCACATCCGCCATGTCGACACCTTCCCAAACCTTCATGGCTTCCTGAAGGGCCGCCATCTGCAACACGGGCGGTGTGCCCACCCGCATCCGGTCAATGCCTCGTCCCGGCGCATAAGCAAGGTCAAAATCAAACGGCGCGCGGTGGCCAAGCCATCCGGACAGCGCCGGTTCCACCTGTTCCACCAGATCGGGGCGGACATATATGAATGCCGGCGCGCCCGGCCCTCCGTTGAGGTACTTGTAAGTACAGCCAATCGCAAATTCGCACTTGGACGCGGTCAGATCAACCGGGATCGCCCCCGCAGAATGCGCCAGATCCCAGACCATGACCGCCCCCGCCGCATGGGCCGCGGTGGTGATGGCCGCCATGTCATGCATGCGCCCGGTCCGGTAATCAACTTCCGTCAACATGACAACAGCCACATCCGTCCCAATCGCCCCCCGGACCTCCTCTGGCGCTACTGTGCGCAGCTCATAGCCCTGTTCCAGCAATCCCACGAGGCCCTCCGCCATATAGAGATCGCTGGGAAAATTACCGGTGTCACTCAGGATCACCCGCCGGTCTGGCCGCATTTTTATCGCAGAAGCCAGCGCCTGATATACCTTGATCGACAGGGTATCCCCCATCACGACGGACCCTTCCGGCGCACCGATCAACCGACCAACGGCGGTGCCGACGTCGCCCGGCATCGCCATCCACCCGGCCTTGTTCCAGCCCCGGATCAACAGCTGCGCCCACTCTTCGGACATCACCTTGGCGACCCGCGCCGGCACATCCACCGGCATCGGTCCCAGAGAATTTCCGTCAAGATAGATCACGCCGTCCGGCAGGATAAAGCGTTCTTTTCTCAGCACATTAGCCACTTACAATGCTCCTCTGACGTGCCACAATTCGGGAAATAGTTCCACTTCGAGCATCCTGCGCAGATAGGCAACCCCACTGGTGCCACCAGTGCCCCGCTTGAACCCGATGATGCGTTCAACGGTCGTGACGTGATTGAACCGCCAGCGGCGGAAGTAATCCTCCAGATCGACCAGCTTTTCGGCCAGCTCATACAATTCCCAATGGGTTGCCGGATCTTCATAGACCCGCTGCCACATGTCCTGCACCGCCGGGTCCGCCTGCCAGTCTCCCTCACCCGGAGTGCCGGACAGGGACGGGATGGCAAGACGTGAACAGGCCACGCCAATGGCGACCTGATAAAGGCTCGGCTGCTCCAACTCGGCCTTGAGCGCGTCAAATACCGCAGGGCGATGCGCATGAAGCTTCATCAAGGCCCCATTCCGGTTGCCAAGCAGATATTCCACCAGCCGGTACTGATGCGACTGAAACCCGGATGAATTGCCCAACGATGGCCGGAATGCCGTGTATTCGCTGGGTGTCATGGTCCGCAGAACATCCCAGGCGGAATTGAGCTGTTCAAATATCCGCGCCACCCGCGACAGCATCTTGAAGGCGGGTTGCAGCTCACCACGTTGCATGGTGTCGCGCGCCGCCTGCAGTTCATGAATGGCCAGCCGCATCCACAATTCCGACGTCTGATGCTGCACGATGAACAACATCTCGTCATGGGCCTCACTCAGCGGGTGCTGCGCAGACAGGATGCTCTCCAGCCCCAGGTAATCGCCATAGGACATATCCTTGGCAAAGTTCATCTTGGCCCCGGATGCGGCTTCCTTGAAATCGCTCATGACGGCTCCCTCAACGCGAAACGCTGGATTTTGCCGGTCTGGGTCTTTGGCAGGGCGTCGACAAAACGCACGTCTCGTGGGTATTTGTACGGCGCGATCCTTGCTTTAACATGATCCTGCAACTCTTTGATTGTAAGCGCATTCCCCTGCGCACCATCGATCAGCACAACATGGGCCTGCACAATGGATCCGCGCGCCTCATCCGGCGCGCCGACCACGGCGCATTCACTGACCTTGGCATGGCTCAGCAATGCCGCCTCCACCTCAGGTCCGGCAATGTTGTAGCCCGATGATATGATCATGTCGTCGTTGCGCGCCGCAAAATGCAGATAGCCGTCATCGTCCATCGAAAAGCTGTCTCCGGTGATGTTCCAACCGTCCTGCACATAGGCCCGCTGGCGATCATCGGCCAGATACCGGCATCCCGTCGGCCCGCGCACCGCCAACCGCCCGACCACGCCGCGCGGCACGTCATTGCCGGCGTCATCAATCACCTTCACCTCATATCCCGTCACCGGCTTGCCGGTACAGGCCGCGCGATGATCGTCAAATCGGTTCGAGACAAAGATGTGCAACATCTCCGTTGCCCCGATCCCGTCCAGCATGGGCTTGCCGGTTTTTTCCTGCCAGTCATGATAGACCGGCGCCGGCAAGGTCTCGCCCGCGCTCACCGCAGCGCGCAGGGAACTCAGGTCCGCCCCCTGCTCCATTGCCTGCAACATCGCACGATAGGCCGTCGGCGCGGTGAAGCAGACCGTCGCCTTGAATTTCTCAATAATTTCAATCATATTCGGCGGACTTGCCGTTTCCAGCAGGGTCGCCGCCGCGCCAAACCGCAACGGAAATATCGCCAACCCGCCCAGCCCGAAAGTAAAGGCAAGTGGCGGGGAGCCGACAAAAACATCCTCCGGCGTGACGCCCAGCACCTCCCGCGCATAGCCGTCCGCAATGATCAAAAGGTCGCGGTGAAAATGCATCGTCGCCTTGGGATCTCCGGTTGTACCAGACGTGAAACCCAATAGCGCCACATCATCCGACGCCGTTGGCACCGCCTCGAATTGCACTGGTTTTTCCAATGCCAGCCGGTCCAGCTCGGCATCATGGTTGGAGGTGCCGTCAAACCCCACAACCATCTTGAGATAAGCAGAGCCTTTGGCGCAGGAGGTGATTTCCTCCATCAGCCGGGTGTCGCAAAGCGCATGACTGATCTCTGCCTTGTCAACGATGGCCGCCAACTCGCCTGCACGCAGCATCGGCATGGTGTTGACCACCACGGCACCCGCCTTGGTCGCAGCCAGCCACACCGCAACCATCGCCGGGTTATTTGCAGATCGAATAAGCACGCGATTACCTGGCTTTACGCCTAAATCTTCAACCAGTACATGAGCAAGCCGATTGGTCCAATCGGCCGTCTCCTTGTAGGTCCGGCGCCGCCCGTTTCCGATCAGGGCGGTATGGTCGCCAAAGCCCTTTTCGACCATTGCATCGGTCAACTCATAGCCCACATTCAACCGCTCCGGATAGTCGAAACCATCCAACAGCAGATCTGGCCAAAGTGCGGCGTCAGGCAGATTGTCGCGTGCAAATGTGTCGGTATGCGCCGATGGCTGCAACATGGCTATCGTCCTCCCAGGGTCTGTCGGGCAATCACCACGCGCTGCACATCCGATGCCCCCTCATAAATGCGCAGAGCGCGGATTTCGCGGTAAAGGCTCTCGACCTTCTGGCCATGCCGCACCCCATCGCCGCCGTGCAGTTGCACGGCCTTGTCGATGACTTGTTGTGCATGATCGGTTGCAAACAGCTTGGCCATGGCGGCCTCACGCGTCACCCGCGCCGCGCCACTGTCTTTGGCCCATGCCGCCCGATAGATCAGCAGCGCACTGGCATCTATGTCCACTGCCATGTCCGCAATATGGCCCTGCACCATCTGCAGATCGCTCAGGGGCCCGCCCTGTACATGGCGGCTTGTAACCCGGTCGATCGCCTCGTCCAGGGCACGACGCGCAAAACCAAGAGCCGCCGCCGCAACCGTTGAGCGGAAGACATCCAGCACCGACATCGCGATCCCGAACCCCTTGCCCTGCTCCCCGATCAATGCCGATCCGGGGATCTTCACAGAATCGAAATGCAACGTCGCCAAGGGGTGCGGGGCCATCACCTCAAGCCGCTCTTCAACCCGCAGTCCCGGTATCGCCGCCGGCACCACAAAGGCGGACAACCCCCTGGCACCCGGTGCCTCGCCCGTGCGGGCAAAAACGGTATAGACATCGGCAATGCCGCCATTTGAAATCCACGTCTTGCGCCCATCCAGCACAAAACCATTTCCCTCCGGGGTCGCGGTCATGGTGGCATTGGCAACATCTGACCCGGATTGTGGTTCGGTCAATGCAAAGGCGGATATGGCTGCTCCGCTGCGCGTCCGGGGCAGCCATTCTTCCTGCTGCTCTGCGGACCCGAAAAGCGATAACGCCCCGGTGCCAAGGCCCTGCATCGCAAAGGCAAAATCGGCCAACCCATCATGGCGCGCCAGCGTCTCACGGATCAAACACAAGGACCGCACATCCAGCGTTTCGCCCGCCTGCGCACCCGAATGCCGCAGCCAGCCGCCATCCCCCAACAGCGCCACCAGAGCACGACACGCCATGTCCGTATCATCGTGGTCAACCGCCCCCAACCGGTCCGCGGCCCAAAGATCCAGCGCCTCGGCCAATTCCCGATGCCGGTCTTCAAAAAACGGCCAGCTTAGAAAGCTACGGTCTGCCATATGCCCCTTCTCCCTTGTTCATCTTTCCAAATAAACTCAAATCCGACCGTCGCGTCGCCCACAGGGGCCCGCGTTCAGTCACCCTCGAACACCGGCCGTTCCTTGGCCACAAACGCGCGGTAGGCCCGTTCAAAATCACCGGTCTGCATACAGATAGCCTGCGCCTGCGCCTCTGCCTCGATCGCCTGTTCGATCGACATCGACCACTCCTGCGCCAGCATGGTCTTGGTCATCATATGGGCAAAGTTCGGCCCCGCCTGGATCTGACGCGCCAGCGTGAGGACATCCGCGTCCAGTTCGGCTGATGAAACCAACCGGTTGAAGAAGCCCCACCTTTCACCCTCGTCCGCCGACATCGACCGTCCGGTATAGAGCAATTCCGCCGCCCGTGTCTGGCCGATGATCCGCGGCAGGATGGCGCAGGCGCCCATGTCGCAACCGGCCAATCCGACCCGTGTGAACAAAAACGCGGTCTTGGCCTGCGGGGTCGCCACCCGCAAATCGGAAGCCATGGCAATAATCGCCCCGGCCCCGACACAAATGCCATCGACGGCGGCTATCACCGGCTTGCCGCAATTCACGATTGCCTTGACCAGGTCGCCGGTCATTCGTGTGAAACGCAACAACTCCTTCATGTTCATCCGCGTCAAAGGTCCAATAATATCATGGACATCCCCGCCGGAGCTAAAGTTGCCACCGTTGGAGCCAAAGACCACAACATCTACATCGTCGGCATAGACAAGATCCCGAAACCAGTCGCGCAATTCCGCGTAGCTGTCGAATGTCAGCGGGTTCTTGCGCTCTGGACGGTCCAGCCGGACAGTGGCCACGCCGTTGTTTACGTCACACAAAAAATGTTTCACATCACTGCGCATCTTCGGTCTCCTTCTTTTCTGCGGCGGCGGCAAAATCCTGCAAACGCGCCGCCATGGCACGGGCGTCCGCCGCCGATAGCCCGCTCAACATCTCGTCAATCCATGCCTCATGGGCGCGGGCCTGGGCGGCAAATTCGTCCCGCCCCGCCGCCGTCAGCCGCAGCAGCGTCGCCCGGCGGTCGCCCGGCACCGCAATCCGTTCAACCAGCCCCTCTTCACCCAGCCGGTCGGCGATGCCGGTCACATTGCCGTTGGACACCCGCAGGACACCCGACAACCGGCTCATCTTCAGCCCTTCGGGATGGCGCGACAGCGCCGACATCACATCAAACCGGGGCAAGGTCGTGTTATGGTCCCGGCGCAGGTTTTCGCGCAGCGCACTCTCGATCCCGCGCACCACCTTGAGCAGACGCAACCACAGACGCACACGGTCCTTGGCTGCGCTCATATCTCCCCCCCGGAGACGACAAGATCGTGACCGTTAATCATCGACGCCTCGGCAGAGGCCAGAAACCGTACTGCGGCAACCACTTCGTCGCAGGTAATCATCCGGCGCATTGGATTGTTCGCCACCAGCATCTTTTCCGCCTGTGCGCGGTCAATCTCCATCCGCTTCATGACATTACGCACCGCGCCATCGGCCATGGCAGTATCGACAAAGCCGGGGCACACCGCATTGCAGGTGATCCCGCCACGGGCAACTTCGATGGCCAGTGACCGCACCAGACCAAGCACCCCATGTTTGGCCGCCGCATAGGCCGCCAGGTTGGCCCCGCCCTTGAGGCTGGCAATTGACGCCATCGCAATCAGCCGCCCGCCGGGTTTCATATCGGCCAGGGCCGCGCGGAACGTCAGAAACACGCCCGTCAGGTTGACCGAAAGCGTGTCATTCCAGACCTGTAACGGCATATCCGCCACTGGCATCGCGTATCCTGCACCCGCATTTGCAACAACCACGTCATAGCCCGTGTCGAACAAGGCCCGCACAGAAGCCTCATCGGTCACATCAACCTGCATACACCGCATGTCGCCCTTGGCGTTTGTCTCTTCCAATGCATCCATCCGGCGTCCGGCAATAGTGACACTGTCACCTTTGGCTGCAAAATCCTGTGCCACGGCGCGGCCGATGCCGGACCCGCCGCCTGTTATCAAAACCTGTCTCATACTTTCTCCATTTCTGCGGCCCTGTCGGCCAATCGCCACGTTTGATCGCGGCCCGCCTGATAAGGCTGCGGCCACCTGGCATGACGATCCCCGATTTCGGCACCCGCATGCAATGTCCAGTAAGGATCAGAAAGATGCGGGCGGGCAAGGCAAACCAGATCCGCCCGCCCCGCCATCAGGATCGAATTGACGTGATCAGCCTCATAGATGTTGCCCACGGCCATCGTCCTGATCCCGCCCTCGTTGCGGATGCGGTCTGAAAACGGGGTCTGGAACATGCGCCCGTAAACCGGGTGGCCTTCGGTGCTGGTCTGCCCGGCGGAAACATCAATGATGTCTGCGCCAGCCATCTCGAACATCTGCGCAATCGTGACCGCTTCTTGCGGGGTCACGCCATCATCGCCGACCCAGTCGTTTGCGGATATGCGCACGGACATCGGCTTGCCCTGTGGCCAGGCGGCGCGCATCGCGGCAAAAACCTCCAAAGGATAGCGCATGCGATTTTCCAGGCTGCCGCCATAGGCATCGGTGCGGACATTCGACAACGGCGAAATGAACGACGAGATAAGATACCCATGTGCCGCATGCAGTTCGATCATGTCGAACCCTGCCCGGTCGGCCATGCCCACCGCCGCCACAAATGCGTCGCGGATATGGTCCATGTCATCGCGGCTGGCGGCGCGCGGCGTCGCATTCTGATCGGACCAGGGAAGCGCGGAGGCTGAAACAATATCCCAGTTCCCCGTGGCAAGCGGCATGTCCATGCCTTCCCAGCCGACACGGGTTGATCCCTTGCGCCCGGAATGGCCGATCTGACAGCATATTTTCGCATCCGTTTCGGCATGCACAAAATCCGTCAGCCGCGCCCATGCCGCCTCGTGTTCAGGCGCATATAGCCCCGGACAGCCCGGTGTGATCCGCGCCGCCGCCGAGACACAGGTCATTTCGGTATAAACCAGACCAGCGCCGCCCTTGGCCCGCTCTGCGTAGTGGATCAGATGCCAGTCGGTCGGACAGCCATCGACGGCCTTGTATTGCGCCATCGGAGATACGACGACACGGTTTTCCAGCTTCATATCGCGCATCTGGAAGGGCGCGAACATCGGCGCACGCACCGGCGCGTTCGGGTCGGCCCCCGCCTGCGCCATGAACCACCGTTCGGCCCCTTCGAGCCATTCGGGATCCCGTTCGCGCAGGTTCTCATGGCTGATGCGTTGGGACCGGGTCAGCATAGAGTAATTCAGCTGCACCGGGTCCAAATGCAGATAGCGCTCCACATCCTCGAACCATTCAAGCGAATTGCGCGCCGCCGATTGCAGGCGTAGAACCTCAAGACGGCGCGCCGCCTCGTATTTTTCAAACGCGGTTTTGATGTCGCTTTCCGCCATCACGTGATCCACCAGCGATATGGCCGATTCCATTGCCAGCTTGGACCCTGAGCCAATGGAGAAATGCGCGGTTGCCGAGGCATCGCCCAGCAGCACGACATTCTTGTGATGCCATGTCTCACACAAGACACGCGGGAACTGAATCCACGCCGACCCCCGGATATGATTGGCGTTGGTCATCAATGTGTGACCACCCAGATACTCCTTGAAGACCTCTTCGCATACCGCAATTGTCTGCGCCTGGCTCATGCTGCCAAAGCCGAAATTTTCAAAGGTCTGCTGGCTGCATTCCACAATGAATGTCGCGGTATCGTCGTCAAACTGATAGGCATGCACCCAAAGCCAGCCCTTGTCGGTTTCTTCAAAAATGAAGGTAAAGGCATCGTCAAACTTCTGATGTGTGCCCAGCCAGATGAACTGGCATTTGCGCAGGTCGATGTCGGGCTTGAAAGTGTCCTGAAACTCCAGCCGCGTCTTGGAGTTCAACCCGTCGCTGGCCACCACCAGATCGTAGTCACCCATGTATTCGGACGCCGCCAGCACCTCGGTCTCAAATCGCAGGTCAACGCCCAGCTCGCGCGCCCGTTCTTGCAGGATAATCAGCAGCCGCATCCGCCCGATCCCGCAAAATCCGTGGCCGGTGCTGACCGTCTTGGTACCTTTGTAGATCAGCGCCATATCGTCCCAATAGGCAAAATGCTTGCGGATTTCGGCGGCTGAAACCGGGTCATTGGCCTCAAGGTTGTCCAATGTCTCGTCCGAGAGCACCACACCCCAGCCAAAGGTATCGTCAGGCTTGTTACGCTCAAGCACCACCACCTCGGCATCGGGGTCACGCAGTTTTAATGTGATCCCGAAATACAGGCCCGCAGGCCCGCCACCCAAACAGATCGCTCGCATTTTCCGCCTCCACGTGCTTCCGGTTCATCGGAACGGTAGGGCGATTCCCGTTATGCTTCAAGTCAAAATATTTTATATATAAAGCAAATACCGCCTAACGAAAGCCCCCAACGATGGGCGCGAACCCTCGCTGGTGGCAGACCGCACATTCCGCAGGTGCAGGGGAAATCCGAAAACAGAGAATGGCGGCCCTTACCTGATCCGCGCTCCTGTCGTCGCGTCAAACAACATGGCGCGGCGAGGCTCAAAGGAAATGTCGACCGTATCTCCTTCGCTGGACCGCTCATCGCCGCGTTCTTCCGCGATGATCCTTTCGTCCGAATGAGTGCTCAGGTGCAGGTAGCTGACCCCGCCCAGAGCTTCGGACAATTCAGCAGACAATCCGCCCTTGCCGGTCTGCACGTCGATATGTTCCGGGCGCACCCCCAGAATGACCTCTGTGCCGACCGCCGGCAGGTCCGCCGCTACGGCAACCGTCCGGTTCAGGGCTGGCACCGCGATTCCGTCACCCAGAACGGTCCCCCTGAGGAAATTCATCCCCGGTGAGCCGATGAAGCCTGCCACAAAGCGGTTGTCAGGATCCCGGTAAAGCTCCAACGGGGCACCCACCTGTTCGATCCGGCCTGCGCGCAACACGACAATCTTGTCCGCCAGGGTCATTGCCTCGACCTGATCGTGGGTCACATAGATCATCGTCGCGCCGATTTCCTTGTGTAGCCGGGCGATTTCGACACGCATTTCGACCCGCAATTCGGCGTCGAGGTTTGAAAGCGGCTCGTCAAACAGGAACACCTCCGGTCCCCGTACAATCGCACGGCCGATCGCGACGCGCTGGCGTTGCCCCCCCGACAGATTGGCGGGCTTGCGTTTGAGATAGTCGTCGAGCTTGAGGATGTCTGACGCTGCTTTGACTTTCCTGGCAATCTCGGCCTTTGGCACGCCGTTCATGCGCAGGCCGAACCCCATGTTTTCGGCAACCGTCATATGCGGATAAAGCGCGTAAGTCTGAAACACCATCGCCACGCCACGGTCGGACGGGTCTGCATGTGTAACATCACGTGCGCCGATCCTGATCGCCCCCTCGCTGGTTTCCTCAAGCCCCGCAATCATCCGCAGCAAAGTCGACTTGCCGCACCCCGATGGCCCGACAAAGACACAGAACTCTCCGTCCTGAATCTCAAGGTCGATGCCATGAATAACCTGCACATCGCCGTACCGTTTGATCGCACCATCCAGAGTTACACCTGTCATATCGTCAGACCCTCACATGTTGATCCGAACCCGCCTGGGCCGGCTGCTGTGGTTTGTTTGGACCGGGAAAATGCCAGGCCTCCGCCTCCGCGGCGATGTCGCCGGCCGTGGCGCGCAGCGCAGGCACCAGCGCGTCAAGCTGGGCATAGTCGATGTCCGTGTTTATTGTCGTGCCGGTTATCGACATGCCCCCCAATACCCTGCCTTTGCTGGACAGGATCGGGACCGCGATACAGATAATCCCCGGCTCGTGTTCTTCGCGGTCATAGGCGTGGCCCCGACCGACGATCCTGTCCAGTTCCGCCTTGAGCGATTGTGGATCTGCGAGGGTCGCAGAGGTGAACCGATGATAACTTTGCTGCTTGAGCAGCCGCGCCTGTTCTGCCTCGGGCAGGAAGGCAAGCATCGCCTTGCCCACGCCAGTGCAATAGGCCGGGCCGATCTTGCCCGCCTGGCTGAACATTTCGACCGGCTGGGCGGCACTGCGTTTGTCGATATAGAGAACCTGACCGTTGTCCAGCTGCGCCAGATGCACCGTCAGACCCAAAGCCGCAGACAAGCGGTCCAGATAAGGCCGCGCGATGGGTGCAAGGCTGGATTGGTTCCATGCCGCATGGGCAAGCCGAACCAACCGCACGCCAACCGCGTAGGTCTGATGATCGGGATCATACTCAAGCAGCCGCTGCCGCGTCAGGGTTTGCAGAAACCGGTAAAGGGTCGCCTTGGGGAACGGGCTTGTCTCCAGCAGCGCCGCAAACCGGACCGGGCGACCAACGGCGGCCACCTGATCCAGAACATCCATTGCTTTTCCTACCGTGCCGTCGCCGGACATCGCAGGCCCTCCCCCTGTGCGGTCTTTGCGGTCGATCAGTGTGTGGTCCCCGCCAACCCACTTGACAAGGATGGCAGGGTACGGTGTAGTTTTCAATATGTAAAACTAAGTTTCAAATAATGGAACAAAATTATCATCTGGGAGGATCACGATGACATTTGCGAAATCCACATTGCTTGCCGCTTTGGCCGGTACAACACTGTTGGCAGGAACGGCCTGGGCAGAGACGCTGTCGGGCGATCTGAAAATTTTTCTGGACACATCCAACCCGGCGCCGCGTGCGGCCATGGAAGGCATGATCGAGCGGTTTAATGCCAAACACCCCGACCTGAATGTTGAAACGACGGTCATTGACCGTGAAGCCTACAAGACGCAGATCCGAAACTTCCTAACCGCTGATGCGCCGGATGTGGCGACCTGGTATGCCGCTAACCGCATGCGGCCTTACGTCGAGGCGGGACTGTTCGAGGACGTGTCTGACCTCTGGGCCGAGCCTGAAATTGCCGAAAACCTTGCCTCCACCAAAGGTGCGATGACCATCGACGACAAGCAATGGGGTGTGCCGTACACATATTACCAGTGGGGCGTCTACTACCGCGAGGACATCTTTGCCGAGCTGGGCCTGTCCGAACCGAGCACCTGGGACGAAGAAAAGGCCAACTGCACCAAGATCGTCGCATCCGGCCGCGCCTGCTATACCATCGGGACCAAGTTTCTGTGGACCGCAGGGGGCTGGTTTGACTACCTCAACATGCGCACCAACGGGTTCGATTTCCACATGCAACTGCTGCAAGGCGATGCAAGCTGGGAAAGCGATGAGGTGCGCGCGACCTTCTCCAACTGGCGCGAGTTGATCGACATGGGCGGCTTTGTCGCCAACCACCAGACCTACAGCTGGCAAGAAGCCCTGCCCTTCATGGTCAATGGTGACGCCGCCGCCTATCTGATGGGCAACTTTGCCGTCGCACCGCTGCGCGAGGCGGGTCTGGATGACACCAAGCTGGGGTTCTATCAGTTCCCGGCAATCAACCCAGACGTGGCGATGGCCGAAGACGCGCCGACCGACACGTTCCATATTCCTGCAAATGCAAAAAACAAGGACGCCGCGCGCGCCTTCCTGCGCCATGTGGTCTCAGCCGAGGAGCAGACCATCATCAACGCCGGTGATGCGCTGGGCCAATTGCCTGTGAACGCAAAATCCTCGGTGGATGACGACAAGTTCCTGAACGAAGGTTTCACCATGCTGTCGTCCAATTCGCCGGGCGGCGTGGCGCAGTTCTTTGACCGCGATGCTCCTGCTGAGATGGCCAAGGTCGCGATGGAAGGTTTTCAGGAGTTCATGGTCAAGCCGGACAACCTTGACCGCATCTTGAGCAAGCTGGAGCGCGCCCGCGGACGCATCTACGAATAATCTGAACGGGACCACGCCACGGGGGCCTGACCCGGGGCCTCTTGGGTGTCCTACCCGGGAGGCCCCGGCGCAAGGCCGGGGCGTGGATCGCCCGCCATCACAACCTGCGTTGTTCCGGACCCGATCCGGGAGCGCACGCCCAACAGCCCTTGCCAGCCCGGAGGATAGATCATGACCGATGCCGCCCTCGCGCCTTCCAGCCGGAGCTTGTGGAAGCGCAATCAACAGACGCTGGCACCTTGGCTGTTTCTGGCCCCGGCGATCCTGTTTTTTGTGTTCTATGTTATTTTCCCGGTGTTCCAGTCGTTCAACCTGTCACTTTATGAATGGGATGGGCTGGGCCAGAAGGAATTTGTCGGCCTGCGCAACTACGAAGACCTCTATTGGGAATTCCAGGATGGCGATGCCTTCTATACATCGCTAAAAAACAACGTCATCTGGCTGGTGCTGTATCTGGCCGCTATCCCGGCGGGCCTGTTCATCGCGCTGTTTCTCAATCAGACAGTGACGGGCATCCGCCTTTACAAGTCGCTGTTTTTCTTTCCCTTTGTGATTTCTCAGGTTGTTGTCGGGCTGGTTTTTACGTGGTTTTACGATCCGGCCTTTGGGCTGTTGAATATTCTGCTGGGCTGGGTCGGGCTGGGTCCGATCAACGTGCTGGGCAATGAACATCTGGTGACATATGGCGTGATCCTCGCCGGTCTGTGGCCCCAGACCGCCTATTGCATGATCCTCTATCTTACCGGTTTGAATGCCGTTGACCCCGAACAGATCGAAGCCGGGCGTCTGGACGGGGCCAAGGGGTGGCGAATGTTGTGGCATGTGGTTTTACCGCAGTTGAAACCCGCGACCTTCATCGCCTTTGTCGTGACCATCATCGGGGCTTTGCGGTCCTTCGACCTGATTTCGATCATGACCGGGGGTGGTCCGTTCGGGTCGTCCCGTGTGTTGGCCTATTACATGTTCGAAGTGGCGCTGTCGGAATACGGTTTTCGCATGGGGTACGGCGCGGCCATCGCCGTGGTGCTCTTTGCGATCATGATGGTGTTCATCTGTTACTTCCTGTGGTCGATGTACCGAGAGGAAAAACGGTGAGTGTTCAGCCGCGCATAACCAAGAGCCCTCGGGTCAAGGCAGGGGCGGCATCCGCAGTGTACGCGCCGGGCCTGATCCGGGGCCTCCTGCTGAAAGCGGAGGGCTAGACCATGTTCCCCACCCCTCTCGAAAAACGCCCCGCCGCCGCCAAGATGACCTACCAGGCGTTCCTGCCGCTGGCGCTCATTGCGTGGCTCCTGCCGTTGATCGCGGTCGCGGTCTTTTCTGTCAAACCGGGAGCGGATTTCACCAATGCAAATTACTGGGGCATGCCGTCCTCTTTCGACTTCTTCGAAAACTACGGGCAGGTGTTCTTCAACTCTGATATGCCGCGCTACCTGTTGAATTCCTTCTTGATTACCGTTCCTACGGTCATCGGTGCGGTGGCCCTGTCGGCAATGGCGGGCTTTGCGCTGGGCATTTACCGGTTCAAGGCGAACATCTGGATCTTCTTCATGTTCGTGGCCGGTAACTTCGTACCTTTCCAGATCCTGATGGTGCCGGTGCGCGACCTGACGCTGGACCTTGGCCTGTACAATACGAAAACCGGGCTGGTGCTTTTCCACATCGCCTTTCAGACCGGGTTCTGCACATTGTTCATGCGCAATTTCATCCGTGCCCTGCCGTTTGAGCTGATCGAAGCGGCCCGGGTCGAGGGCATCGCGGAAATCCGCATCTTCTGGTACGTGGTATTGCCGCTGATGAAACCGGCCCTCGCGGCGCTGTCCGTGCTGATCTTTACCTTTATCTGGAACGATTATTTCTGGGCTGTGGTTCTAACCCAGGGACCGGAAAGCCAGCCCGTGACGGCTGGAATCACCGCCTTCAACAGCCAGTTCCGCGCGATGTATCACCTGATGAGCGCAGGCAGCATCGTGGCGGCCCTGCCCCCTGTGGCGATGTTTTTCCTGATGCAAAAACACTTTATCGCCGGGTTGACACTGGGTGCGGTAAAATGAACGCGCAGTGGCGGCTGGACGACGCGCGACAATCTCTGGTGCTTTCATCGACGCGGGGCCGCTGCCCTCAGGTGATCTACTGGGGCGCACCGCTGCCCCCTGATGAAGACCTTGATGCGCTGGCGGCAATTGCCCGGCTGGATGTCACCGGCGGCATGCTGGACGAAATCCCCGACCTGTCGATCTGCCCCGAAGCCGGGCGCAGTTTTCCCGGCCAGCCGGGGCTGGTTGGACGCGACGCGGACGGTGCGCCACTGCTGCCCCGGTTCACCCTGACGCAGGTGGATCAGGACACAGATACCCTTGTCATCCTCTGCAAGGACGAGACCCTTGGGTTGGCCTATCAGGCCACTTTCCTGCTTGATCCGGTGACCCATGTGATTGCGTTGGCGGCGCGGATTTACTCGGATCGCCCGATGTATCTTCATTGGCTTGCCGCCCCTGTGCTGCCCGCGCCGCAGGCCGCAGACCACATGATCGACTTTGCCGGACGCTGGTGCGGCGAGTTCCAGATGGATCGCACCGCGTGGTCCCCCGGCATCCGCGCGCGTGAGAACCGCACCGGCCGCACAGGGCATGAACACTTTCCCGGCCTGATCGTTCCGGGCGTCGGGGCCAGCAGCACTACTGGTGAGGCACATGCCTTTCATTATGGGTGGTCCGGCGGGCACCGGATGATCGCCGAAGAATTGCCCGATGGCCGGCGGCAGATCCAGTTTGGCCATGCGACGGATCTGGAAACGGCCCCCGCCACCGCGTTTGAAACCGCGCCACTTTATGCGGTCTATTCCTCCGACGGGCTGAACGGTTGTGCGGTGTCATTCCAACGGCACCTGCGGGACCGGATCGTCACCTGGCCCCGACCCGGCACGCCGCGCCCGGTGCATTACAATTGCTGGGAGGCCGTCTATTTCGACCATGACCTGACCAGGCTCAAGGACATCGCCAACCGCGCTGCTGATCTGGGGGCGGAACGCTTTGTGCTGGACGACGGCTGGTTCGGGCGGCGCGATGACGACACATCGTCGCTGTCCGACTGGGAGGTCGATCCGCGCAAATATCCCGACGGCTTGGGGCCGTTGATAGACCACGTTCAGGGATTGGGCATGAGTTTTGGCCTGTGGTTCGAGCCCGAAATGGTCTCCCCTGACAGCAACCTCTACCGGAGCCACCCCCATTGGGCATTGGGGCCTGTGGATCAGGTACTTGGGCGTCAGCAAATGGCGCTGAACATGGCCCTGCCCGAGGTTCGCGATTACCTGTTTCGGCGGATCAGCGCCCTTTTGGCCGCCCATCCGATTGACTACATCAAATGGGATCACAACCGGGTCTTGCCGATGCCCGATGCCAATCAGACACGTGGCTCGTATGCCTTGCTGGACCGGCTGCGCGCCGCATTTCCCAAGGTCGAAATAGAAAGCTGCGCATCGGGCGGTGGACGGATTGATTTTGGCATTCTCAAGCGGGCCAGCCGGGTCTGGCTTTCCGACAGCAATGACGCACTGGAGCGGCTGCATATTCAGCACAACGCCGCGTTGTTCCTGCCTTTGGCTGTCACCGGCAGCCACGTCGGCCCCCGTCGCTGTCACACCTCCGGACGCACGTTAAGCATCGAGTTCCGGGCCTGGGTGGCGGCGCAACGCCATCTTGGGTTTGAAATGGACCTGCGCGAACTGGACGGACATGAAACGGATGTGCTGCGCAAGGTCACAACATGGTGGAAAGCCAACCGCCCGTGGCTGTGTCAGGCCGACATCCTGCGCCTCGACAGCGCCGACCCCTCAGTGATCGCCGAGCAGCATCATGCGCAGGATGGCGGACGGTTTGTCGTATTTGCAGGCAAGGCAGGCACCTCCGCACAGATTGTACCCCGGCCTTTGCGCCTGACCCGGCTTGACCCACAGGCGCGCTACGAAATCAGCCTGAAGAACCGTGAGGCGGCGGGGGCGCTGTCGCGGGGCACTCCTGTGTTGAAGCAAGGTCCGGTGATCCTGAGTGGCGCGGCGTTGATGCACCACGGTATCACATTGCCGTGGAGTTTTCCCGAAAGTATGTGGGTTTTGGAAGGGCGAAAGCTATGAATTATCGCGCGGACAGAATAACGGGCGTCGCCATAGCGACCCTCGTGCACATCACGCCCGCAGGGTCTTTGACCGGCCCATCAGCAAAGGACATCCAATGACACAGACCGCGACATTTCACGATCTGGCGGGTAAATCCGTCTATATCACCGGTGGCGGCTCCGGCATCGGGGCGGCGCTGACGGAGGGGTTTCTGGCTCAGGGAGCCAAGGTGGCCTTCATTGGACGCTCGGATGCGACCGCCTTTGCTGCGGAAATGGCCAAACGACACGGGAACGCGCCCCTTTTCCTGCAAGGTGACGTCACCGACACCCCGGCGCTTCAGGAGAGCATTGAACAGGCCGCAGAGGCGCATGGCCCCATTGAGGTTCTGGTCAGCAACGCCGCCAACGATCAGCGTCACAGCCTTTCCGAATTGACGCCCGATGCGTGGGACAGCTTGCAGGCCATCAACCTCAAGGCCTATTTCTTTGCCGCGCAGGCTGTCGCCCCCGGTATGCAGGCAAAAGGTGCCGGATCCATCATCAATTTCAGTTCCATCAGTTACATGATGGGCAATGCCGGATACCCTGCCTATACGGCTGCAAATGGCGGCATCACCGCCATGAGCCGCTCGCTGGCGCGTGAATTGGGGCCGGACGGCGTCCGCGTGAATGCTCTGGCACCGGGTTGGGTCTTGACACAGAAGCAACTGGACAAATGGGCGACGCCCGACGGTCTGGCCGCCCATCTTGAACGCCAGTGCCTCAAGACGCATCTTGTGCCGCAAGACATCGTCGATGCGACATTGTTCCTCGCCTCGGAGGCAAGCCGCATGATGACCGGGCAATGCATGATTGTTGATGGCGGCGTGGTGGTAACGGGCTAGATATGAATAGCGACATCACACCTGATTGGATCGCGGTGGACTGGGGCACCAGCAATCTGCGCGTATGGGCCATGCGTGGCGGCGCGGTTCTGGATACCGTTCAGTCGGACAAGGGCATGGGGGGGCTTGATCGTTCGGAGTTTGGCGCGGTCCTGACCGGGTTGATCTGTCGTTGGCATGGCGCAGACAGCGTGCCGATCATTGCCTGCGGCATGGTCGGATCGCGTCAGGGATGGGTCGAGGCCCCCTACCGCTCTGTCCCCTGCACACCCCTTGCGGGCAAGATGGCCCGGCTCAGCGACCCCCTGCTTGACCTGCGCGTGATCCCCGGCCTGCGGCAGGTGACGCCGGGCGATGTGATGCGCGGGGAAGAAACCCAGATTGCCGGGTTCCTGGCGTTGAATGACGGCTGGGACGGGGTCATCTGCCTGCCCGGCACCCACACCAAATGGGTCCACGTCAGCGCAGGTGAAGTCGTGAGTTTCCAGACCTATATGACCGGCGAAATGTTTGCGCTTTTGTCCGGGCAATCGGTCTTGCGACACTCCGTCGGGAAATCGGACTGGGACGATCCGGCCTTTGATACAGCAGTAGAAGAAGCACTGAGCAGGCCGGAAAAGCTTGCCGCGCGGCTCTTTGCCATTCGGGCCGACGACCTGTTGGACGGGACGCCGGCAGGGGTCAGCCGGGCACGGCTGTCCGGTCTGCTGATCGGGGCGGAACTTGCGGCGGCACGGCCCTATTGGCTGGGCACTCAGATCGCCATTCTGGGCGCCAACGCCCCGTCGCACCATTATGCCCGCGCCCTCAAGACCCAGGGCGCAAGCGCCTTGATTGCGGATGCCGAACGGATGACACTGGCGGGGCTGACCGCCGCGTACCGACTGGCCAAGGAGGCCCCATGACACTCCCCCTCATTGCCATTCTGCGCGGGATCACGCCCGCCGAGGCCCCCGGTATCGCAGCGGCGTTGATCGACTGTGGGATCACCACCATCGAAGTGCCGCTGAATTCACCTGACCCTATCGACAGCATCGCGGCAATGGTGCGGGACTTTGGGGATCAGGCGCTGATCGGGGCCGGTACGGTCCTGCGCACGGATCAGGTGGATCAGGTTGCCGACGTCGGCGGTGGGTTGATCGTTTCCCCGAACTGCAACCCAACCGTCATCACCCGGACCAAGCAGCGCGGCATGCAAAGCTGGCCGGGTGTATTCACACCAACCGAAGCCTTCGCGGCATTGGACGCAGGGGCGGACGGCCTCAAGCTGTTTCCCGGCGCCATGGCTGGCCCTGTTGGTCTTGCGGCCCTGCGCGCGGTATTGCCCGAAGATACGCCGGTCTACGCTGTCGGGGGGGCTGGCCCGGACAATTTCGGCAACTGGATCGCGGCCTCTGCCGACGGGTTTGGTATCGGCAGCGCGCTTTATGCACCGGGTCTGAGCGTGCAGGACGTCCGCGAAAGGGCCAAGAGGATCATCGCGGCATATGAGGCCGTGTCGTGACCCCGTTTGACGCCCGCGCCTGTCAGCTTGGCGAGGGGCCGTTGTGGCATCCCGAGATCCAGACATTGTTCTGGTTCGACATCATTGGCAAACGGCTGTTGTCCCGCACAGGCGCGCAAACCCGTGAATGGCATTTTGACCGCCACTATTCCGCAGCCGGATGGGTTGATCGCAAGACCCTTTTGATTGCATCCGAGGATGCCCTGTGGCGGTTCGAGATTGCCACCGGCGCGCAGGAAAAGGTCTGCCCGCTGGATGCCGATGACCCTGTGACCCGGTCCAATGACGGGCGCGCGGATCCCTGGGGCGGTTTCTGGATCGGGACAATGGGCAAACAGGCCGAGCGGGATGCAGGTGCCATCTATCGCTACTATCGCGGCGACCTGCGCAAATTGTTCTCGCCGATCACCATCGCCAATGCAATTTCCTTCGCCCCTGATCGCAGTCGCGCCTATTTTACCGACACCGTGACGCAAAAGGTGATGCGCCAGCCGCTTGCGCCCGATACCGGATGGCCCGAAGGCGCGCCACAGGTCCATATTGACCTGACGGCCAAGCGGTTGAACCCCGACGGGGCCGTCACCGATGCGGAGGGCAATCTGTGGATCGCCTGCTGGGGCGCGGCCTGTGTCGCCTGCTTTGACCCTGACGGGACGGAGCGGCTGCGTTTTGACATTCCGGCCAGACAGCCGACCTGCCCGGCGTTCGGAGGCGCGGCGTTTCGGGATTTGCATGTTACATCCGCCACAGACGGTTTGCGCACCGAAGAGATGGAAAAACGCCCCCTGAATGGCACAACATTCGTGATCGAAAACGCAGGCCAGGGCGTGCCGGAACCAAGAGTGATCCTGTGAAGCGGGCGCTGGGGGTTTGTTACTATCCCGAACATTGGCCACGGGACATCTGGGCGCAGGATGCAGCCAACATGGCTGCGGCGGGGATAACATGGGTGCGCATCGGTGAATTTTCCTGGTCCCTGTTGGAGCCGACACCGGGCAAACTGGACTTTGATTGGCTCGATCATGCCATAAAGACCCTTGCCGATGCAGGGCTTCAGATCATTCTGGGCACGCCGTCCGCAACGCCGCCGCGATGGATGCTGGACCGATTTCCCGACATGCTGGCCTTTGATGCGGAGGGGCGGCCGCGCAAATTCGGCGCACGCCGCCATTATTGTCACAGCCACGCCCCCTACCGCGATGCCGCCGCGCAAATGGTGCGCCAGCTGGGCCGCCGATATGGCCGCGACCCGCGTATCTCTGCCTGGCAGATCGACAACGAGTACGGCTGTCACGACACGGTCCTGAGCTACTCCGAACCGGCCAGACTGGCATTTCAGGACTGGCTGGCCGGCCGTTACCAAAGCATTGACGCGTTGAATGACGCCTGGGGCACTGTGTTCTGGTCGATGACCTATGACCGCTTCGATCAGATCGACCTGCCCAACCTGACCGTGACCCAACCCAACCCCACGCACGACCTGGATTTCAGACGATTCAGCTCCGATCAGGTTGTGGCGTGGAATGCAGCACAGGTGCAGGCGCTACGGCCCCTGACAGACGCCCCATTGGTCCACAACTACATGGGCCGGATTCTGGAATTTGACCATTTCAAACTGGCCGGAGATCTGGATATTGCCTCATGGGACAGCTACCCCATCGGGTTTCTTTCAGACCGGTTGGAGGATGACACCGCGCACAAGGCCCGGTACCTGCAACAGGGCGACCCCGACATGCAGGCCTTTCACCATGATCTGTACCGGGCAATGAATGGCGGGCGGTGGTGGGTGATGGAACAACAGCCCGGCCCGGTGAACTGGGCGCCCTACAATCCCGCCCCCCTGCCCGGCATGGTGCGCCTGTGGACCTGGGAGGCCTTTGCCCACGGGGCGGAGGTCGTCAGCTATTTCCGCTGGCGGCAGGTGCCATTTGGACAAGAGCAGATGCATGCGGGCCTTCGATACCCAGATGACATGCCGGCCCCCGGCCTGGAAGAGGCCGCTCGAGTGGCGCAGGAACTGGCCCTGCTGCCCGATGTCAGCGCGGCTCAGGCCCCCGTGGCGCTGGTGTTCGACTACGCGTCGGACTGGTCCTGGAAGACCCTGCCACAGGGCGCGGACTTCGACTATTTCCGCCTGATTTTGGATACCTATCGCGCGTTGCGACGACAGGGATTATCCGTGGACATCCTGCCCGCCTCAACAGAGGATCTGAGTGGATACCGCATGGTTCTGATGCCCGGATTGGCACAGATCCCCACCAGGCTCAGGGCGGCAATCCAGCGAGCCGATGCGGTCTGCGTGATCGGACCCCGGTCCGGTCTGATGACTGACACCCTGGCCCTGACCCTGCCCCCCGGCCCCCGGATCACCGGTCTTGATGTCACCGTGCGGCAAGTCGAAAGCCTGCCACCGGGGACCAGACGTTCGCTGAACGGGGGGGGGGCAATTGTACACTGGATCGAACATCTGGACGGGGCAGCAGACGTGCAGTTGTCCACCGATGACGGCAAGCCAGTGCTGTTGGGGACAAACAGGGTGCTGTATCTGGGCGGATGGCCGGACCGGCCTTTGTGGGATCGGCTGATCGCCCGTCTGGCGGAACATGCAGAACTGGATTTGATGCCCTTGCCCGATGGGCTGCGCCTTCGCGACACCGGCACCCATCGGTTTGCTTTCAATTACGGCCCTGACCCCGTCACCTGGCAAGATCAGACCATCGCACCTGCTGGCGTGGCCTGGTGGCCCCTCTTGTCCTGACCCGGCCCCCTGCCGTCCTACACCGCCACGGAATGCATGCGATTCACAGGCAGGCCCTCAGGGAGAGATCACTGTGACACCCGGCATCCGCTGAATGTCCAGCACGTCCTCGTCATATTGCTCGGTCAACTCATCAACCAGCTCTTCGGTCCAGCCGTCCATGTCCAGCTCTTCCTCGATTTCTTCTTCCAGCGCGAATTTGTCCAGAAACGCGGCGATGACCCTGCGTTTTTGCATTTCGGTCATATTGGGATGACTATCAAGATAGGCCCGGAAACGCTGCATGCCTTCCTTGCTCATGATCGCCCCGAGCAGGTCGAATCCGCCCGAGATTTTCTCGTGAAACTCCAGCCCTGCCATCTCGCGGATGATCTGCGACCAGATCAGCGGCATGTCCTCGTTGCACCAGATCGTCAGGGGAATATGCGGCACCGCTTCCTTGATCTGGGCGATGGTTTCGGACCACCGGATGTCGCCCACCGACCGCGCGCCCCAAAAACCCGCGTCAGTCTTGTCCAGCGCCACGTCAAACAGTATGGGCAGCAACGTCGCCGGGTTGCGCAACCCGATGAATATCTCCAGCTCATCATCGGGAAACAGATTGGCCATATGCCGCATGCGGGTGGCAGCAGCGGGATACAGCATGCCCTTTTGCAGAGCCGTTCCAGCCGTGCGAAAGAAATTCGGATCTGACAGCAACACGCGATCAGCGGGGGCATCATCAAGGATCACGTCCAACAGGATTTCGCGCGCATTGTCCGCCGCCGCGTGACGGTGCATCGCGTTCAGCGTATCGCGGATCAGCGAGCGATAGCTCGCCGGCCCCGGCACCACCACACCTTTCTTTCTCAACATGCCTTGATTGCGCAACAGGGATTTTATCAGACGGTCCTGTTCGGTGTAATGTGCGCCCGTATGCAAGATCAGCTGCATTTGTGCTTCCTGACGTTCGACTAGCCCGCGTGACCAATACCCCGCGGCGCCACACCGGCACAACGGCTAATTCCACATGGCGGCGCGGCTTCCGCGGCGAGATCCAGCGCGGTGCAAAGCGCCATGAATGTTCCTTCGGGCGCCCGCCCTTTCCTGCCGGGCAGTTTTGCCCCACTGTCTCATCTGCCGCTCAAAATGATGACAATACCGCCGGTCAGATGCCTTGTGCTGAGCAAAAACCGGCACCCGCTGGAGGGTGTTGGTAATGGAAGATACACCCATGTCGACCGGAAGCGATTTTTTCCAAAACATAGCTCTCAAGAACGCTTGCATCCCTCCGCGCCATCCACTAAAGAACGCGCACGCTTTTCAGGACGATCAAGCCGGACTAGCAAAGACGTGGCTCACGTCTGCCCCTATAGCTCAGCTGGTAGAGCAACTGATTTGTAATCAGTAGGTCCGCGGTTCGAGTCCGTGTGGGGGCACCATTTCAACCGATTGATATAAAAAAGAAATCGTGAGATGCCGCGATTGCTTTGCTTAAAATTTTCAAACAATTTTCAAACGCAGCAACATTCTTTCTAGCTGCTTCGGATTCGTTTGGATGCACTTATTTTTTTCAACAACATCGCCTTAGTCGCATTTTGAGGCTTCGAGGTTAGCACGCGCCTCTTCATCGCTGCGCATGTAGGCGAACATCAGCAAACTGCGTTGAATCAACAAAGTTCTGAGTAGCGCTCTCCCGCCGACGCCAATCTGCAAAAGCCAAGCGTCTAATGCCACAATTGGTCGAGTGATTATAACGGCTGGTAACCAGAGTAAGTGTTGACTACGGAGCAAAGTTTCAGTGAGGTAAGAGGCAGACAGATCACCTGGAGGTCGATCCGCCAGAGGCTTTAGCTTTGGACA